>CAISEY010000129.1 GCA_903884435.1 uncultured Hyphomicrobiales bacterium
CTCGCGCCGCCAGGCGAACGCCAGCAGCGCCGCGCCGGCGGCGAGCCCCGCGGTCAGCATCCAGGCGATTTTCGGAAAGGCGGAAAACAGGAAGGCGGTCTGCGCCGGCGTGACGAAGAACAACACGTCGTAGACGTGCAGGTTCATCGCGACGAGGGCGAACTTTCCGGTCGAGGCGGCCCAGATCGCCGCGAAGACCGCCAGGCTCGCGAGAATCGAGAACCGCGGGCGGCGGCTCGCCGCGAAAAACAGCAGCGATCCGCAGACGAAGGCGGCGAGCACCGGGAGGATGAAATACCAGTCGTGTTCGACGCTGGCGACGAACAGGCAAAAGGCCGCGCTCGCGAGCGCGACGACCGCGTTGCCGGCGAGGGGCGCGAAGGCTCGCCCCTGATTTGACGTGGATTGACTCGACACATCCGGTTCCAGCGTGACACTTTCATGACTAACTGGCATGAAAGACGGGACTTCACAACAATTTGAATCCGGTGGACTCAAGGCTCGCCGTCGCGCCGTCCGGCGCGGCGGGGCATCGACAGGGGGACGGAATGGCGGACGCGCAGGACAAGGCATTTCCCGTGTCGTGGGACCAGTTTCACCGCGATTGCCGCGCGCTCGCGTGGCGGCTGAACGGCGTGGGGCCTTTCCGCGCCATGGTGACGATCACGCGCGGCGGCCTCGTGCCGGCGGCGATCGTCGCGCGCGAACTCGGCGTGCGGATCATCGAGACCGTGTGCATCTCGAGCTACGACGCCGAGAACCGCAAGGGCGAGCTGAAGCTGCTGAAGCCGATCCGCCCCGACGTGATTGGCGATGGCGGCGAGGGCGTGCTCGTCGTCGACGATCTCGTGGATTCCGGCGCCACGGCCCGGATGGTGCGGGAAATCCTGCCGAAGGCGCATTTCGCGACGGTCTACGCCAAGCCGGCGGGCCGGCCCATGGTCGATACTTTCGTCACCGAGGTTTCGCAGGACACCTGGATTTATTTCCCCTGGGACACCGGCCTCGCCTTCCAGCCGCCGATCAGCAGGAGCGGGCTCTAGCCGCGACGAATGGCCCGCGCCGGCGCGGGCCGATCCGGAGTATAAAAGGGTTTGCGTTCCGGAGGGCTCGCCATGACCAACTCCACTGTTCCGCGCGTCGTTCATCGCCCGCCGCCGCCCGGCGTCGAGGCGGGCGTCGACGAGGCCATGATCCACGCGGTCGTTCACGCGTTTTACGCGAAAATCCGCGCCGACGGCGTGCTCGGCCCGATTTTCTCGGCGGCGATCGCGGACTGGGAGCCGCATCTGGCGAAAATGTGCGATTTCTGGTCGTCGATGCTGCTGATGACGAAACGGTACGATGGCCGTCCCGTGCCGCCGCACATGAAGATCGAGGGGCTCGACCGCCCGCATTTCGAGCGCTGGCTCGCGCTGTTCGGTGAAACGGCGCGCGCGCTTTGCCCGCCCGCGGCCGCGGACCTGTTCATCGACCGGGCCGGGCGCGTCGCGCAATCGCTGCAACTGGCGCTCGATTTCCAGCGCGGCGTTTTGCCTCCGCTGAAACTCCCGATCCGCGCCGGCTAGCCGCGCGCCTCCGCCGCCTTTTTGTTCGAATCTTCCTCGCCGAGGCCGCGCGAGGCCGCTTGCGCGAGGTCCGGCCATGCGACGGGCATGCAGCCGGGCGCCGAAAGCGGCGCGTCCGGTTTGAAATATTGCGCGACGAAACGCTTGCCGTTGACGCCATCGGACGCCGGCGAGGCGAGAAAGACGACGGGCGCCGCCATGGCGCCGGCGGGCACGAGCTTGCCCCGGTCGGGCATCACCTCCAGCGGGATCATCGTCGTGTCCGCCGCGCCTCCGGGGATCAGCACGTTGCAGGTGACGCCGGTGTTTTCCATGTCGCCCGCCCAGCTCGCGGTCGCCGCCTCGAGCGAGGCCTTGGTCTGGCCATAGGGCATGTTGCCGCCGCGGATCATCGTCGAGAAACTCGTGGTGATGTTGACGACGCGGCCCCATTTGCGCGCCAGCATTTTCGGCGCGGCGGCGCGGGCCAGCAGGAAGGGACCGCGAATGTTGACCTCGAGCATCCGCTGCCAGCGCGCGGGATCGGCGTCCCAGAAGCGCAGGGGATTGGCGACGAAATCCCGGCGCATGTAGACCGGTCCAAGACCGGCGCAATTGACGAGCACGTCGAGCTGGCCGAACTCGCTCTCGGCGCGGGCGACGGCGGCGTCGCATTGCGCCATGTCCGACACGTCGACGCGGTGCGCCACGACGCGGCCCGGCGCGCCCGCGGCTTTCGCCAGGTCCAGCGTGCCGGCGAGGCCCTGTTCGTCGATGTCGCAGGCCAGTACGTGCGCGCCCGCCCGCGCGAGGCCCAGCGTCATGGCGCGCGCGAGGCCGGTGCCGGCGCCGGTGACGAGACAGATTTTGCCGGATGGATCGTGGCTGGTCATGCGTTTCTCCCTTTGCGCAGAGGATAGGGGCGCGACCGCGGGCGGGCAAGCCGCGCTTGTGCGGAAGCGGCGGCGCCGCTAATCCTGAGAACGGGCGGACGTGGCGGAACTGGTAGACGCAAGGGACTTAAAATCCCTCGGGGCTTCCCGTGCGGGTTCGATTCCCGCCGTCCGCACCAGCGGAGCGCCGGTCGCCGCGATCGTTCTCTGTTCCAGCATTTTTCGGGCCTCGGCGACGGAGCGGTGGAAGCCGTGCGTTTCGTAAAACGTCCTCGCGGATTCCGGGATCGCGTGGACCAGGATCGCGCGCACGCCCGCGAATTCGGCGGCGGCGTTCACGCGCATCACGGCGTCGCGCAGCATGTCCGAGCCAAGGCCCCGGTTCTGAAATTTCCGTCGACCGCGAGGCGCCCGGGCGGCATGACGGGCACGGGGTCGGGCATGTCGCGCCGAACGCGGCGGCTGAGCCACTCGTCGAGGCCAGGCTCGCCCGAATGGAAATCGTCAAGCCGGCGCGTGTCCGCGAGCGGCGCGGGCGCGCGGGGCGTCGAGGCCCATGTCGGGCAGGAACCGGGTCAGGGTCTTGCTGGTCGCCGGCGCGGCGCGCTGCAAGGTCTGCCTGGGGGCGGGCGTCATGCGCAAATCGACGCGCCCGGGTCCGGTTTCGGGTATGTCTCCCATGGTCGGCTCCCGGAGACAGGTTTTGCCCCGATGATCGAACTCTGGCGGACCTTACAACGTGTGTACGGATGGCGCTCCCGCCCGCCTATCTGAACAGCGTTCTGAACACGTCCGCCCATTTTGGCAATCCGTCGAGCAATTGCTCGGGCGTCAGGTAGATCGCGCGGAAGCCGCCGGTTTCGGGTTTCAGCCCGGGGTCTCGGGCGGGGATCGCGGGATCGACGGGGATGTAGTCGCTGTCGCGGAAAAGTTGCTGGCCCTCCGCCGAGACGAGAAATTCGGTGAAGAGACGGGCGGCGTTGGGGTGCGGCGCGTCCTTCGTCACGGAAATCACGGAGAGCACGGCCATCGCGGGCTCGAAGGGAATCCATTCCACCGGGGCGCCCTGGGCGGCGCTGATGACGGCGTGATGGTGAAAGGCCTGGAGGGTCAGTGGATATTCGCCGGCCATCACCTGATCCACCACCTGCCGGGCGGCGAAATTCACCGGCGTGATGTTCTGCGCGGCCAGTTTGCGCAGATAGTCCATGCCCTTCGCTTCGCCCATGTGGGTGAGCACGATGCCGATGAAGCCCGGCGCGCTGGAGCTCGAGACCAGCGAGGACCAGCTCATCCTCCCCTTCCACCGGGGGTCGAGCAGGTCCTCGTATTTGCGTGGTTCGGTCCCGCGCCTGACGAGGTCGGTGTTGTAGACGGGCTCGTGCACGTAGAAGTTTCCCGCGACCCATTCGCCCCCGGCGTCGAGGAATTGCGCCGGAAAGCGCCGCGCGTTGTCCGGGATGAACTTCGCCGTGAGCCCCTCGCGTTTCATCGCCGGCACGCTCGACGTGCCGTCGACCACGTCCGCCTGCATCCGCCCGGCCTTCGACTCGTTCATCACGCGCAGCACCATCTCGCCGGTGTCGGAGCGCGCGTAGCTCACCTTGACGCCGTATTTTTTCTCGAAGAGTTCGGCGGCGGGGCGGGCGAACTGGTTGATGATCTGCGTCGTGTACCAGGTCAGCGCGCCTTCCTTTTTCGCCGCCGCGATCAGCGCCTCGTCCGCGGCACGGGCGCCGGGCGCGGCGAGACTCGCGAGCGTCAGGGCCAACCGAAACAGGGACATGACAGTCTCCCTCAGACGCGATCCCAGTAGATATGGCTCACGGAACCGTCCGGCCCCGGCTCGGTGACGAAGGTCATGCGCCGGCCCTCGATGGAGGCGTGGCGCACGCGCGTCTTGCCGGTCCAGGCGGGAAACAGCGCGGCCTCGACATGGTGAAAGACCACGCCGTCCTTCACCTCGAACTTGCCCGTGTAGGCGGTGCAACCGTCGGCCGCTTTCGCCTTTTCCGCGTCGGTCATGTTCGCGGGATCGGCGGCGGACACGCCATCGGGGTCGGTGGAGACGACCATCATGTAGCCGTCGGCGGAATACTGGATGAATCCCGGCGTCGGGCCGCGCGCGGATTTCAGCGATCCGTTCTTGTTGAAAACCTTCTGCCCGCCGCCGCGCCAGGTTCCGACGATGTCCTTCGCGTTCATGGAGTCCTCCCGTTTCCGGGAAGACTAGCGCGGCGGCGCGCGGCTGGCCACCGTCGGCTTGCCCGCTTCCTCCGCCTCGCCTATGCAGGCGCGTCACACGAGGAGCCGCCATGTCAGCGCCGCACAATCCGCCGTTTCGAGCCGAAATCGTCGGCAGTTTCCTGCGTCCGCCGGCGGTCAAGGAGACGCGCGCCGCGCTCGCCGACGGTAAATTGACAAAAGCGGAAATGCGTGGCGTCGAGGACGCGCAAATTCGCGAGATCGTGGCCTTGCAGGAAAGCCTTGGCCTGCGCGTCGCCACCGACGGCGAATTTCGTCGCTCCACCTATTCGGAGAATTTCACGACGTCGGGATTGACCGGCGTCAGCGCGCAATATGTCGGCGGCGGCGACTGGTCCTATTCCGACGGCAAGGGCGGCGTGCGCACGGCGCGCGTTCCCGTGGTGAGCGATAAAATCCGCCACGCGGGTTCGACCAACGCCGCGGATTTCGCGTTCCTGAAAAGCGTGGTGAAAACGGCCATGCCGAAGATCACGTTGCCGGGGCCCTGTTACATTCACTATCGCTCGGGCCGCGCCAACATCAGCCGCGACGCCTATCCCGATCTCGCCGATTTCTGGAACGATCTCGCCGCCGCCTATCACGCCGAGTTTCGCGCGCTGCACGAGGCGGGTTGCCGCTACGTGCAACTCGACGAGACCTCGATCGTCAAGCTCGGCGATCCCAGGATCCAGCGCGCGCTCGCCGCGCGCGGCGACGACTGGAAGGAATTGCTGGAAGTTTACACCGACGCGATGAACGCCATCGTCGATGGCGCGCCGAAAGACATGCACGTCGCCATGCATCTGTGCCGCGGCAACCAGGCCGGCCACTGGCAGGCGGAGGGCGGCTACGATCCCGTCGCCGAACGCCTGTTCCGCAAGGTGCGCGTCAACACGTATTTCCTCGAATACGATTCGCCGCGCGCCGGCTCGTTCGAGCCGCTGAAGGCGCTGGCGGACGACAAGATCGTCGTGCTCGGCGTCGTCTCGACCAAGGTCGCCGATCTCGAAAGCCCCGGCTTCGTGCGCAACCGCCTCGCGGAAGCCGCGAAATTCGTGCCGCTGGAGCGCCTGTGCCTGTCGCCGCAATGCGGTTTCGCGAGTTCGGTGACGGGCAATCCGCTCACCATGGACGACCAGAAGGCGAAGCTCGCGCGGGTCGTCGAAATCGCCCGCGAAACATGGGCGGACGCGTGATCTCCCCGCCGTGAGCGACGCCGCGCCGCGCGAGGCCGCGGGCGACTGGCGCCCGGACATCGACGGTCTGCGCGCGCTCGCCATCGGCGCGGTGCTGCTGTTTCACTTCGATCTGCTCGGCGCCGAAGGCGGCTTCGCCGGCGTCGATGTGTTCTTTGTCATCTCCGGCTATCTGATGACCTCGATGCTGGCGCGCGCCGGGGGCGCGCCGGGCACGCTCGCGCAATTCTACCGGCGCCGGTTCTGGCGGATCGCGCCGGCGCTGTTCGTCACGATCGCGGCCACGTTGCTCGCGGGGGCGGTCATCCTGTTGCCCGTCGACGTCGAACGGCTGGGGATGTCGGCGCTCGCGTCCGTCCTGTTCGCGTCGAATTTCTTTTTCGCCAACGATGGCGGCTATTTCAGCGCGGCCGCGATCTACAAGCCGTTGCTGCACGTTTGGTCGCTCGCGGTCGAGGCGCAATTCTACCTCGTCTGGCCCTTCGCGATCATGGGCGTCTCGCGCGCGCCGGCGCGCTGGCGCGGGCCGGTTCTCTGGCTGATCTTCGTCGCGTCACTCGTCGCGAGCCAGGTTCTCGCCATCGCCGACGCGAAGACCGCGTTTTTCGCGCTGCCGCCGCGCTTGTGGGAATTCGCGCTGGGCGCGCTCGCGGCCACGGGCGTGGCGAAAACGCTTCCGCGCGCCGCGCACTGGCTGGCGCTCGCGGTGATTTGCGTCACGCCATGGATCGTCCGCGAGGGCGATCTCTGGCCGGCGCCCTGGGCCTTGCCTGCCTGCGCGGCGACGGCGCTGCTGATCCGGCATGGCGCGAACGGGCCATGCGCGCGGCTGCTCGGCTCGGCGCCCATGACGTTCGTCGGGCGTATTTCCTATTCGCTCTATCTCGTGCACTGGCCGGTCGTCGTCTTCGCGAGCTACGCGAGTTTTCCCCGGGCGCCGCTCTGGTCCCGTCTCGCGGCGCTCGCGGCCTGCCTGCCGCTGGCGATGGCGCTCAACGCCTTCGTCGAGACGCCGTTGCGACGGCCCGGGCGGGGCTCGTGGCGCGCGGCCCTGGCCAGCGTCGCCCTGATCGCCGTGGCCGGTTACGCCGCGCACCTTTATCCGCGCGCCGCGAGCCTGCGCGACATGCCCGCCGGCGCGGATGCGCGGCTCGACGCCTTCGTTTGCGTGGCGCGCGTGACGCCGGGGCCGGGCGCGGGCTTTTGCCAGATCGGCGACGCCGGCGCGCGCGCGTCGGCGGTCCTGTGGGGCGACTCGCACGGGATGCATTTCGCCCAGGGTTTCTCCGCGCGCCTCGCGCGCTCCGGCGGGGCGATGCTGACGGCGCTGAAGGATTCCTGCCCGCCGGTCGCGGGCGTCTGGCGGGTGTCGAACGCGCTGGCGCGGCGCGAGGATTGTCCGCGCGACAACGAAGCGACGCTCGCTGCGATCCTCGCCAGTCCCGCCATCGAAACGGTCGTTCTCGCGGCGCGCTGGGCGATCTACGCGGAAACGACGCGGTTCGGGGCGGAGAAGGGCGGGCGCATGTTCGTTGTCTCCGACACGGAGACCGAACGCAGCGTCGCCTCGTCGCGGCGCGCGCTCGAAGCCGCGCTCGACGCGCAGACCGCGGCGCTGACGCGCGCGGGCAAGCGCGTCGTGTTGCTGGCGCAGGCGCCGGAACTCGGCTTCGACGGGTTGCGTTGCGCGCTGATGTCGGATGGCGGCTGCGATGTCGCGCGGGCGCGCGTCGATGAACGCCAGGCCTTCGCGGACGCGATGCTGGCGCGCGTCGCGGCGCGATACCCCGGGGCGCGCGTCGCCGACCCCAAGAAAGTTCTCTGCGACGACGTTTTGTGCCGCGGGCGGCTCGACGGGCGCGCGGCCTATCGCGACGACAATCACCTCGCCGCCGCCGCCGCCGAACGCGTGATCGACGCGCTGTTTCCGGTCGCGCCCTGAGGCGTTTGGCGCCCGGCGCCGGCTTCTGTAGTGTCGCGCGCGACCATCGCCACACTCACGGGAGACGCCGCGTGACGCTCATTCTATCGAACGCCGATGTCGGCAATCTCCTGACCATGCCGGAATGTCTCGCGGCGCTGGAGGAGGCCTACGAGGAACTGGCGCACGGACGCGGCGTGTCGCGGCAGCGGTCGGACTCCATCGTGCGCACGACGCGCGAGGACGCGCTCTATTCGCTGAAATCCATGGATGGCGTGATTGGCAAGCTCGGCGTCGGCGCGGTGCGAATCAATTCGGACATCGTCACCTGGCCGAAATTCGGCAACAACATGCGGCGCGTGAAGGTGCCGGCGGCGCCAAACCAGCGCTACACCGGCCTCGTGCTGCTGTTCTCCAGCGAGACGGGAGAGCCGCTGGCGATCATGCCGGACGGCGTGATGCAGCGCATCCGCGTCGGCGCGGCGAACGGGCTTGGCGTCAAGTACATGGCGCGCGCCAACGCGAAATCCATCGGCATCCTCGGCTCCGGCTGGCAGGCCGGCACGCAACTCACGGCGGCCTGCGCGGTGCGGACCATCGAGACGATCCGCTGTTTCAGTCCCAACAAGGAAAACCGCGAGAAATTCAGCGCGGAGATGACGGAAATTCTCGGGATCGAGGTCGTCCCCGTCGACTCGCCGGAGGCGGCGGTCCGGGGCGCGGACATCGCCATGTGCGCGTCGAACACCGTGGACAACATTTTCTTCGAACATTATCTCGAGCCGGGCATGATGGTCTCGTCGATCAAGCGGCCGGAGATCGCGGCCCCGGTCATCCGGCGCGCCGACCGCGTCGTCGTGCACACGCAGCAGGGCAAGCCCATGCTCGTCGCCAGCGAGGGCCTCGACGTGCCCGAACATGGCGAGGACAAGGGCTGGGGCTCGATGGCGGAAATCGACTTCACCAAAATGCCGACGCTGCCCGAGATGATCGTCGGCAAATGCACGGGCCGCGGCTCCGACGAGGAGATCACCGTCTTCCTCAACAATCTCGGGCTTGGCTACCAGTTCGCGGCGGCTGGCGCGGTGGTTTACCGGAAGGCGAAGGAGCAGGGCGTCGGGCATGAATTGCCGACGGACTGGTTCACCGAGGACGTTCATCCCTGAACGTTTTCGCGTCGCGCCGGCGTGGTTTTCGATGATTGACATCGCCGCGTCGCCTATCTACCCCTGACGCTTGAAATGGCGCGTTTTCGACGCCATGCAATCAGGAGGAAACGATGCCGCACGATGGCGAGGAACACTGGCACGAACCGAAAGACTGGACGCAAAAGGCGGGCAAGGGCGCGTTTCCGCGCCCGATCATGCCCTATGACCGGTTCATGAACGAACAGGGCATTCCGATCGTGCGCGACTATGGCGTGCGCCGGGTGCAGGATCTGCCGCTGAAGCCCTGGAAGCGGATGGGCGGACAGGGGACGTTCATCCAGCTTTACGGCACGGAAGGCCTGTGGGGCTGCTACGTCGTGGAAGTCCCGGGAAGCGGCGCGCTCAACGCCGAAAAGCACATGTACGAAGAGCAGTTTCTCGTCGTCGATGGCCGCGGATCGACCGAGGTCTGGCAGGATGGCGACACGAAGAAACACGTCTTCGAATGGCAGGCGGGCTCGATGTTCTCGGTGCCGATGAACGCCATGCATCGCATCGTCAACGCCTCGTCGACGCCCGCGCTGCTGCTGGCGGGCACGTCGGCGCCGAACGTGATGAACCTGATGGACAACGACGAACTCATGTTCAACTGTCCGTTCGTGTTCAGGGACCGTTTCGACGGACGCGAGGATTATTTCAAGGCCGCGGACGGCGTCACGCGCGATCCGGTGCGCGGTCTCGCCATGCGCCGCAGCAACATCATTCCGGACGTGGTGAATTGCGACCTGCCGCTGGACAACCGGCGTTCGCCGGGCTCCCGCCGCCTGCAATTGCAGATGACCGGAAACCGCTTTCACGTCTGGCTCGCGCAGCACCAGACGGGCCGCTATTCCAAGGCGCACGCGCACGGATCGGCCGCGGTTCTGCTTTGTCTGAAGGGCTCGGGCTACAGCTATTGCTGGCCGAAGGACATCGGCACGCGTCCCTTCGAGGAAGGCAAGCGCGACAAGGTCGTGCGAGTCGATTACGAGCCCGTTGGCATGGTGAGCGCCGCGCCGGGCGGCGGCGACTGGTTCCACCAGCATTTCGGCATCGCGAAGGGCCCGTTGCGTCTCTCCGCCTGGTTCGGGCCGAACAACGCGCGCGGACACGGCGCCGGCATTCCCGGCGCGTCGGTCAAGGACGCGGGCGCCATCGACATCCGCGACGGCGGCTCGGCGAGTCCCTATGACGAGGAAGATCCCTATCTGCGCAAGGAATACGAGGCGACGCTCGCGACCGTGGGCGCGACCTCGAGCATGGAAGACTGGCTCTACACGAAGCCGAAGGAGGGCGAAGTGCGCCCGATGGCGGATTTCGTGGGGATGTAATCGGGACTTTCCGCGCCCGCCTCCGCGGGCGCGGAACGTTTTCATTACTTCGTCAGGGACAGCACGCGTTCGACGGTGGCCTTCGGCGTCGCCATGAGTCGCCGGGCGATCTCCTGCAAGTCCTCGCCCTTGCGAAGGGTCAGCCTGAAATTCAGCTTCGCCGCGTCGGCCCTGAATTCCGGGTCGGCCAACATGGCGTCGAACGAGCGGCGCAGCGCCTCGACGCGCTCGGGCGGCACGCCGGGCGGGGCGACGATGGGCCGTCCGAATTCGAGACTGGTCATGTAGAGGTCGATGATCTCGCGCTGTTCCCCGTTCGTCGTGAATTCATAGATCGTGGGCGCTTTCAGGTCCGGTTCGGGATCGTGCAGCATCGAGAACAGAACCTTGAGGCGCCCCTGTTCGATCCAGCCGGGACGCACGGCGCGAAAGCCCGACAGGGAATTGCACAGGCCCTGGATTTCGCCCTTTTCCATGGCGAGCATGGCGGCGTCGGCGCCGCTGTAGCCCTCGATCAGCCTGAACTTCATGCCGAGCAATTTCGACAGCAGCATCGGCGTGTTGCTGAAGCCGGAGCCCGCGCCGGCGCCGCCGACGATGAGTTCGCGGTCGAAGAGATCGCCCGCCGTTTGCACGGGAGCGCCGTCCATCGCCGCGCAGACGCGGTTCGTCTGTTCGCCGCTGCCGATCCAGTTGAATTTCGACGGATCGAACTTGATGTTGGCCTCGCCGAGCAAGGCGTACCAGGGCAGGGACCGCTCGAACATCAGGATCGTCGCGCCCTGCCTGTCGGACATGTTGTAAAGATAGTTGGCGGCGATGACCTGTCCCGCGCCGGGCATGAATTCCACGAGGAATGTCGGTCGCCCCGGAATGAACCGGCCCCAGTGGCGCGCGAAGAGGCGCGCCCAGAAGTCATAATCCGTTCCCGCGGGATAGCCGGAGATGAAGCGGATTTGCTTGCCCTTGTAAAAATCCTCGACGGGATCGGCGGCGGCGCGCGCCATGCCGGCGATCGAGGCCAGCAACATTGTCAGGATACCCAGCAACCGGACCACGGACGTCCTCCCTGTTGTCGCGTCGCGCGTCGTCGCTACCGTCTGACCGGCGTGTCGACGCCCGGAGACACAAGCTCCGAACGCGCCTTGCCAAGCGTCAGATCGACCTCGCGTCCGAGGCCTTTCGCGCGCGCGAGTTCGTAGACGGCCGCGGAGACGGCCACGTCCTCGATGGCGATCCCGTGAGATTCGAAGAGGATCGTGTGCTTGTCGGGATCGGGTAATGGCGTGGCGCCGGCCACGACATCGCCGAGTTCGCGCACGCGGTCCCAGTTCAAAACGCCATGCGCGGCGGCCCAGAGCAGATCGCCGCTCTCGATTTTCGCCTGGCCCTTGTTGTCGACGACGACGAGTCCGGCCGTCCTGATGAGTTCCTCGTCGACCTCGCGCTCGAACCACTGGTTCGCGCCGATTCCGAGAACGAGGCCCGGACGCGTCATCCATTTGCCGAACACGACGGGCGCGTGGGAATTGGTGATGGTGAGGACGATGTCGACGTCGCGCGCGGCGTCCTCGGGCGCGCTCGCGGGCGAGACATCGACGCCGAGGGATTTCGAGGCCTCGACGCAGAAGGCCTCGCGCGATTTCGCGGTGCGGCTCCAGGCCTTCACCTTCCTGATCGGACGCACGGCGGCGACCGCGCGCAACTGGGATTCGGCGAGGCGGCCCGTGCCGTAGAGGCCGATGCTGCTCGCGCCGGACCGCGCCAGATATTTCGCGGCCACCGCGGTCGTCGCGCTGGTGCGGAAACGGCCGAGCGAATAGGCGTGGAGGATGGCGAGGAGCTCGCCGGTCTCGAGGCTGAACAGATAATTCCAGCTATGGGAGGGGCCGGAGCCAAAGTTGGCCCAGAGCTTGAAACCCATCACCTTTTTGTCGTGGATGGCCGCCGCGCCCATGCGCATGAAGCCTTCTTCCAGGGGCATGACGAAGCGCGGCGGATTGTTTGTCGCGCCTTGTCCCGCCATGCGAAACGTGTCCTCGATGACGGGGATCGCCTGTTCGACGGAATAAAGCTGTTCGATGATGTCCTGGCTGATCAGCAGAGTCATTTTTTCGATCCTGTCGGACGGCGGCGCGATTATTTCGGCGAGACGGCGGCTTTCGCCGCTTTCAGAACGTCGGGCGGGCTGGCGTAGACGGTTTTCAGGAGATTCTGGATGGTCTCGCCGGGCGCGGGCTCGATTTCGAGTTTCATCTTGCCGGCTTCCCGCATCAGGTCGGGATCGTTCCATGTCTCCATGAAAGCCCGGCGCAGGGCCGCGACACGATCGGCGGGAACGTCCGACGCGACGAAATAGGGACGCGCGAAAAGCTGCTGCGAATACACGATGGCGAGCACGCGGCGGCTCAACGCGTCGCGCGTGTAGGAAACCGTCAGCGGCAGTCCCATGGCGTTGAGTTCGGGATGGCCCCGTTCGCTCAGTTGCGCGACGGGCACGAGCTCCCTGCTGGCGAGAAGCGCGCCGTATTGCGATTTCATGGCGCGCCAGCCGAGTCCGCACTGGCCGTCGATCTCGCGCTTGAGAATGGCCGTCGTGATGTTCGCGGCGCCGGGATAGCCCAGCACGACCTTGAACTTCGTGCCGACGAGATTGTTTAGGATGGTTGGATGATAGCCGCTCGCGGTATTGGCCGCGGCGCCGCCCATCACGACTTCCGTCCTGAACATTTCCTCGAATTTCGTCGTTGGCGCCCCGGCGCGCACGAGGCAGACGGAGACCTCGTTCACGGCGCTGCCGAGGTAATGCAGCTTCGCGGGATCGTAGCCGGGGGCGGTCTCGCCAAGCACGGGATCGAGCGGCTGGCTGGCGAAGGTCGCGGCGACGATCGTGCCATCCTTCGGCCCGACCCGCGCGGCCCAGGTCGCGGCCGTCTCGCTGCCGGCGCCGGGCATGTTGTTGACGATGACGGTCGGCTCGCCGGGGACGTGCTTGCCGAGAAACCGCGCGAACAGGCGTGCGTAGGTGTCATAGGGGCCGCCGGCTTCGGTGCCGACGAGAACCGTCATGGTCTTGCCGCGGTAAAATTGCGCGACGGCGTCCTGCGCCGCCGCCCGCGGGGCGGACGAGCAGGCCAATAGCGCCATCGCGGAGGCGAGAGCCTTCCCCGGCATGTCGTTTCCTTCCCGATCCGGCGGGATCGAACGTCCCGTCCGGCGCCCGGTGTCGCGACTCCCCCGGAGTCACGCCCGAACTTGCTTGTCGACAAGAACAAACAGCATGCGGATCGCGTCCGTCAAGCGGCCACGGCGCGGTTTCGCGCCCTCACGCGCGCGGCGTGTGACTATACAGCCAGTCCAGCCGGTTCATCATGCGGTTGGCGCCGAGCCTTTGCATCACCTGATCGCGCGCGAAGGCCATGGGGCCGCGCATGTGATAGATCGCGCCCTGTTTGCGCGAGGCGACGACGACCGCGCCGGCCCGGCGCGCGCGCGCCGTTTCATAGGCCGAGAGCGCCGCGTTGACGTCGCCGGAGCCTTTGGCGAAGGCCTCGCCGAGGGCGGCGGCGTCCTCGACGGCCTGCGCCGCGCCCTGCGCGAAAAATGGCAACATGGGATGGGCGGCGTCGCCGAGCACCGCGACGCGGTCGACGCGCCAGCGCCGGGAGGGATTGCGGTCGAACAGCGGCCAGCGCCGCCATTCGCGCGCCGAGGCGACGATGGCGCGAGCCTCGTCCGCCCAGGACGAGAAGCAGGGCGAAATCTCCGCCGGGCCGGACGGGATGTTCCAGAGATCGTCGGCGTCCTCGGCCCGCCAGGGATCCTCGGAGATGGCGACGATGTTGAGGAACTCGCCATGGCGGACGGGATAGTGGACGAGATGGGCTCTCGGACCCAGCCAGAGTCCCGTTTCCAGCAGCATGGCGGCCGGCGGAGCCGCGGCAGCGGGCACGAGGGCCCGCCAGGCGGTGCGCCCGGACCAGACCGGGGAGTCGGCGAGGCCGAGGCCCAGCCTCTCGCGGACAACGGATCTCAGTCCGTCCGCTCCAACGAGAAAATCCCCGTCGAAACGGATCATCGTCTCCCCTTCGAGCGCGCCGATCTCGACGCGGCTTCCGGTCACGGCGAAACCGGTGACGCGGACGCCGGCGCGGATGGAAATCGCGCTTTCGCCGGCGCAGGCTTCCATCAGCGCGCGTTGCAGATCGGCGCGGTGGATCACCGTGTAGGGCGCGCCCCAGCGGAACTCCGCGATGGGGCCAAGCGGCAGGCGCGCCAGCTCCCTGCCGTCGCGGGCGCGGCGGATGCGCAGGGCCTCGGGCGTCGAGGCGAATTTCATCACGCGGTCGAGCAGGCCGAGATCGCGCAGCCGGCCGGTGGCGTTGGGCGCGAGTTGCAGCCCGGCCCCGGCCTCCTCGATCACCGGCGCCCGTTCGAGCACGGTGACGCGCAGACCGGCGCGCGCGAGCGCGAAGGCAGCCGAGAGGCCGCCGACGCCGGCGCCGGCGATCACCGCGTGGAGTTGCTGGGTCAATCGGCTGGTCCGGTGAGGGCGCGCCGCGTCAGGCGGCGGCTTCGGTCGTCCATTCGCATTCGGCGGGGTCCGAATGGCCATGGAGACTGGCGTCGAACGTGTAGTGCGTCGAGCAATAGGGGCAAATCGCCTCGTTGTCGCCGCCCATGTCGATGTAGATGTGGGGATGGTCGAGCGGCGGCAGTGCCCCGATGCACATGAATTCCTTCGCGCCGACGCGCACGGCGCGCAGGCCGGGCTGGTTGTGGAAGTGCGGCGTCGAATGATCGGATGCCATGGGGGCCTCTGACGGACAGGGTCTATTCGCGGCGCAACATAGAGAAGCCAGGGCGGCTTGGGTAGGGGAAAGAAACGCCGCGCGGGTTTCAGTCCGGCGTCAGGCCCCTTGACCGGTAGACGGCCTTCGCTTCCGGCGATGTCAGGAATGTCAGCAGCGCTCGCGCCGCGTCCGCCTGTTTCGCGCCGGTCGAGACGACGCCGGCGAAGCCGACGTAGCTTTTTGGGTTGCCCGTCTCGAGCGGCACGGATTGCACCGCTTTTTCAGCGACGATTTCGCTGACGAGGCCGACGCCCGCTTCCGTCTCGCCAGCGGCGACGGGTTTGGCGAATTCGCCGGGCGGCGAGAATTTCGTTTTGGGGCGCGTCTGGTCGGCGACGCCGAGGCGCACGACCAGATTGTCGAAATAGACCGAGCCGAACCCGCCGGCGGCGGGGTTGCCGCTGGAAATGGTCTTCAGCGATAGCAGCCAGGCCTTCAATTTGTCGTCGGTGGAGAGGTCGGGGCGGGGCGCGTCGGGCCGGATGGCGAAGCCCATGCCGGCGCGGGCGATGGACGCGCGCGTCTCCGCGACCCCCTTGCCCGCCCTGACGATGTCGTCGATCTGCGGCGGATTGAGGATCGCGAGATCGAAGGCTTCGCCCGCGTCGATCTTGCCTTTCATCTGCACGGCGGTGCCGAAGAGAATTTCGACCTCGTGGCCGCTGGCCTTTTCGAATTGCGGAATGAGTTCCTCGATGGCCGGACGAACGCCGACGGAAGAGACGAGTTTCATGACGGCGGCCCTTGCTGTTGCACCGGTGGACAGGGATGCCGCGGCGAGGATCGCGGTCGCGATCCCTCGCGAGTTTCGACTCCCCGGTTCCTGTTTTCCGCAGTCTAGACGCCCGGTCCGGCGGAGTCTCGCGCTCCGGACGGAAATCTGGCCACGCCGGGGGCTATTTCGGGTTGTTGATGGTGACGATCAGATAGCGGGTCCTGTCGCCTTCGCCGGTCAGGCGCGCCCAGACGTTGGCGTCGCCGGCGCCGATCATGACGCCCTGCCAGTTTTCGAAGACGTCCACCGGGTCTTGCGCGAGAATCGCCGCGCGGAGTTTCGGCCCGACGAGCCAGGCGTAGTTCTTCATGAAAAAGACGGGCGAGCGGATCAGTCCGCCAGCTTTCCCGGCGCCATGGCGCGCGGGATATTTCAAACGGGCCGCGATCCATTTCGCGTCGCTGGCGCGTATGGCTTTTTGCAGATCCATGACGAACGTCTCGCGGGCGTCCGGCGCGTCGCGCGGGTCCGCCCGCGCCGGGCCGGCGATCGCGAGCGCGGCGCAAAACGCGCCAAACAGCGCGAGCGCGTCGCGCCGCCCGGCCCTCATGGCGTCCCGGCTCGCGGGGTCGCCAGGCCCGTGGCGACATCGACCCCGTCGTAGATCCACGCGAGGCATTTGTAGACGTCGTCGCGCGAGCGGCCCTTGCATTCGTCGTTGCGCACGTCGCGCGCGACGCCGCCGAGATGGTAAAACTCCCAGAGGGCGCGGGATTCCAGCACGACGCGGGCGGCGCGCAGATAACGGACGTTTTCGTAATTCCTGAAAGCCGTTTCGAAATCGCCTTTCGCGGCATCGACGCTGCTCGCCAGCACCACGGCGTCCTCGATCGCCATGCAGGCGCCCTGCGCGTAGCTCTGCAACGTCGGGTGCGCCGCGTCGCCAAGCATGGTCACGCGTCCCTTGCTCCAGTGGCGAACCGGATCGCGGTCGGCGAGAACCCAGCGGCGTTCCACGTCCATCATCGCGAGCATTTCGAGCATCGAGGGATGCGCGTTCGCGTAGGTCTCCATGAGAACCTTGCGATAGGTCTCCGCGTCGGCGCGCTGGTGAATGTCCGGCGTTTTGAACACGGCGACGATGTTGAACAGCGTCTTGTCGCGCAGCGGATATTGCACGATGTGAAAACCCGGGCCGCCCCACAGGATCACCTCGTCGCGCCGCACGCTCGCCGGCGCCTTGTCCCAGGGCACGATGGTGCGATGGGCGACATAGCCGATCGGGCGCGGCGGCTCTTCCTTCACGAGCTTCGCCCGCACCGTGGACCCGAGCCCGTCCGCGCCAATCAGCGCCGCTCCCTCGATGACGCGTCCATCCTTCGAGGTCGCGCGCACGCGATCGCCCAGATCCTCGAAGGAGGCGAGCTCCGTCGAGGGCATGATCTCCACGTTGTCGAGTCCCTTGCAGGCGTCGAGCAGGCACCCGTGCAGATCGACGCGATGAATCGCGACATAGGGGTCGCCAAAGCGCTCGCGGAAGGGCGCGCGGGCGTCGACTTTCATCACCTCCTCGCCGCTCAGCGCGTCGAGCATCATCACGTCGGGCGGAAAGTGCGAGTGTTTCAGCACGGCTTCCTCGACGCCGAGCTCGCGGAACATGCGAAACACGTTGGGGCCAAGCTGGATGCCATAGCCAATCACGCCGAGTTCGGCGGTCGCCTCGAGGATGCGGACGCGACGCCCCTTGCGCGCGAGACCGAGCGCGGCCGCGACGCCGCCGAGGCCGGCGCCGACGACGAGAATGGGAAGATCGCGTGTCATGCTCGATGTCTCCGGTTCAGCGGTCGGCGCCGGCGAGCTGGGTCGCGAAGCGCGCGATGGTGCGCGAGTAAACGTCGGACTTGTTCCACTCGCGGATGGCGGCGAAGTTCGGCTGGCCAGGCTCCCAGCCCGCGCCGCGCGACCAGCCGTAGCCCTTCAGGAAATTCGCGGTGGAGGCGAGCGCGTCCGGCACGGAGCGCACGAGATCGCGGCGGCCGTCGCCATCGAAATCGACGGCGAATTTCAGATAGGACGATGGCATGAACTGCGTCTGGCCGATCTCGCCCGCCCAGGCGCCGCGCATGGCCGCGGGCGCCATGTCGCCGCGGTCGACGATTTTCAGCGCGTCGAAAAGCTCGGCGCGGAACTTTTCCGCGCGGCGGCAGTCATAGGCGAGCGTCGCCAGCGCCTGGATGGTCGGGAAATTGCCGTTGACGGCCCCGTAACTCGTCTCGAGCCCCCAGATGGCGACGAGGATCGGCGCGGAGACGCCAAAGCCCGTTTCGATCCGCTGGAAGAGGCCCGCCTGGGCGCGCAGTCTGTTGAGGCCGCCGGGCAGGCGCGGATTGATCATGCGCGGCGCGAATTGCTCGAAGGTTTGCCGGAAGACGCCCTGGCTGCGATCGGCCTTGAGCACGGCGGCGCTGGGCGCGATTCCGTCGAGCGCCGCGACGCCACGCGGGCCGACGCCCTGACTCGCCGCCTCGCGTTTCGCGTCGGCGAGCCATCCCGCGAAATCGCCGCTGTTGCATGTCGCGGCGAAGGCGGGGCCAGCGAGCAGACCCGCGGCCGTCGCGAGGACGGCGGCGAGCGATTTCAGATTGACCAGCATGGCGCGGCTCCAGTGTCGCGAACGCGAGAGGAATGGTATTCCGCCGGGCATGAGTCGCGCAACACGCGCGGCGCGCGCACATGGACGCGGGGCATGGACTTTTTCTCGTCGGACGGCGTCGACATCGCTTATCTGGACCTCGCGCCGACGGCGCCGGGTTCGGGCGAACCCATCGTGCTCGTGCATGGCTTCGCCTCGAACCACGCGGTCAACTGGGTCAACACGCTCTGGGTCAGGACGCTGACGCACGCGGGGCGGCGCGTCGTGCTGTTCGACAATCGCGGCCACGGGCAAAGCGGCAAGCTTTACGATCCCGCCGCCTACGCGACTCCCGTCATGGCGGAGGACGCGCGGCGGTTGATGGACCATCTCGGCATCGATCGCGCGGACGTGATGGGCTATTCCATGGGCGCCCGGATCACCGCGTTTCTGGCGCTGGCGCATCCGGATCGCGTGCGCTCGATCGTGCTCGGCGGGCTCGGGCATCACCTCGTCGCCGGGGTCGGCCTGCCCATGGGAATCGCCGACGCCATGGACGCGCCCGCGCTGGAAAGCCTCTCCGACCCGATGCAGCGCATGTTCCGCGCCTTCGCGGAGTCCACGAAGAGCGACCTGCGGGCGCTGGCGGCCTGCATCCGCGGTTCGCGGCAAGTGCTGAGCGAAGCGCAATGCGCCGCCATCGCGTGTCCGGCGCTGGTCGCCGTGGGCACGAAGGACGCGGTGGCGGGCGATGGCCATCGCCTCGCGGCCATGCTGGGGCGGGGGACGGCCCTTGATATTCCCGGACGCGATCACAATCTCGCCGTGGGCGACAAGGTTTACAAACAGGGCGTGCTCGACTTTCTCGCCGCGCGGGGTTGAGGTTTAGCGTCCGGAACCTTTTCGTGGTACAAGCGTCGCCCGGTCGGGGGAGTATCGAGTATGGCCCAGGTTCAGTACGTGGAATTCGGCAAGGGCGACGCGATGTTCTCGCGGGTTCGTCACGAGGCCGAGGAGATCGTGCGTCGCGAGCCCGGCCTCGCCGGTTTCGTCATGGCGACGGTGCTGAATCACGACACGCTGGAAAGCGCCATCGTTCACAGGGTCGCCGCGCGGCTCGACCATCAGGACGCGACGGGCGATCTGATCCGCCATTCCTTTCTCGAGGCGATCGGCCGCGACGAGGCCATTGGTCAGGCGTTTCGCGCCGACATCATCGCCGTCGCCGACCGCGATCCCGCGTGCATGCGGCTGATCGAGCCGTTGCTGTACTTCAAGGGGTTCCACGCCATTCAGGCGCATCGCCTCGCGCACGCCATGTGGAAGGCGGGACGCCGGGACTTCGCGCTCTGGCTGCAAAGCCGCTCGTCGGAAGTGTTCCAGACGGACATTCATCCCGCCGCGCGATTCGGCAAGGGCATTTTCCTCGATCACGCGACCGGGCTCGTCGTCGGATCGACCGCGGTCATCGAGGACGACGTCTCGATGTTGCAGGACGTGACGCTCGGCGGCACGGGCAAGGAGCGCGGCGACCGGCATCCGAAAATCCGCCATGGCGTGCTGATTGGCGCGGGCGCGAAAATCCTCGGCAACATCGAGGTCGGCCATTGCGCGCGCGTCGCCTCCGGCTCGGTCGTGCTGTCGCCGGTGCCGCACAACAAGACGGTGGCCGGCGTGCCCGCGCGCGTCGTGGGCGAGGCTGGCTGCGCCGAGCCCGCGCGCGGCATGGACCAGATTCTCGCCGACAAGTTCGAGCCCTGAGCGCCGCCTTGCGGCTGCCCGGCTTTTCTGGCAATCAGCGCCGACTTCGGGGCCGGGCTGGCGCGGGATTTTTTCATGGACAAGACTGAACTGCGAAAGTTGCAGGCCTTCGTGCGGCACGCCTTCACGAACGACGACATTCGCGTCTCGCTCGATCCAAAGAACGTCGAAGCCGCCGCCGTGCATCTCGGCGAGCGCAAGATCGCCTCGATCGTCGTCGACGACGAGGATGGAGATCGCTCGTTCTCCTTCGAGATGAAGGTTCCCGTGGGCCGCGAGGTCTTGCAGGAATACCTGCGCCGCCTGTTCGAGACCGACACTCTGAAAATCGTCGCGCGCACGCGCAAGGCGGATTCCGTCGAACTCAACAATGGCGACGAGTTTCTCGGCACGATCTCCGCCGACGACGCGAAGGGAAGTTCGTGGACGTTGCAAATCGCGATCCTCGATTTCGATCTGGAGGAATACTAGGCGCGGACCCGCGAAGCGCCGGGTTCACGCCGCGTCCGGCGCAACGCGTCTCGCGCGCGCCTATCGCGCCATGCTCTCCACGAGTCCCCGCGCGCCCGCGACGAGAGTCTCCCATTCCGGCAGCAGGTCAGGGCCGAAGCGGATCTGCACGTCGAGCCCGTGCATCCGGATCTCGCTGACGCAGGTGTTCGGCAAACCATCGGGCGGCTGGGTCGGGCGCATGCAGCGCGCCGAAAACAGCCGGCCCTCGGGCGGAGCGATATAAAGTTCCTCCCGTTCGTAAGGGCTGCCCGCCTCGAAACGGCGCATCAGCAGACCGCCCGGATGGTTCCACTGGTCGCGTTCGAGAAAGCGCGCGTAGAGACGCGCGACCCGCTCGCCGGGCTCCAGCGCCGAATCCTCGGGTTGCAGGCGCAGGAACACGACCTCCTCGATGTCGGGGCGCCGGGCGGCTGAAGACAGAGGACGGAAATCGGGAAATCGCGCGGCGAGATCGAGCTGGACGAGCGGCGCCGTTCCGGGCGTGTCGCCATCCCGCAAATAGGCCTGATTGAGGCGAAGGCGCACGGAGCCGACGGCGGTTTCGGCGAAACCTGGCCGCGAGGCCGGCGCGCCAGGGCGCCAGGCGGCGAGGCCGAGGCCCAGCACCGCGATGATCGTGAACTTCGCCATGGTCAGGCTTTACCGCCGCGCCGATTCGCCGCCTATGATAGCGCATGTCGCGGCGGTCCCGCGCCACGTTTCCACGGAGAGACCGAATGCCAATCTACGCGCTCGACGGGCACAGGCCGGATTTGCCGCCGCCTGGCAAATACTGGATCGCGCCGACGGCGGACCTGATCGGAAAAGTGCGCCTCGGCGAGGACGCGAGCGTCTGGTTCGGCTGCGCCCTGCGCGGCGACAATGAATGGATCTCCATCGGCGCGCGATCCAACGTGCAGGAAGGCACGGTGATGCACACGGACATGGGATTCCCCCTCGACATCGGCGAGGATTGCACCATTGGCCATGGCGTCATCCTGCATGGCTGCACGATTGGCGCGGGATCGCTGGTCGGCATGGGCGCGACCATTCTCAACGGCGCCAAAATCGGGCGCAATTGCCTGGTCGGCGCGAACGCGCTCGTCACCGAAGGCAAGGAATTTCCCGATGGATCGCTGATCGTCGGCGGCCCGGCCCGCGCGGTCCGGCAACTCGACGCCGACCAGCAGGCGGGCGTCGCGCGGGCGGCGGCGGGCTACGTGCGCAACTGGCGCAGGTTCGCCGCCGGGCTGGTCCGGCTCGACGGGTGAGGCGTTCGCCGGCTACAGGACGATGTTTTCGTCGAAACTCTCGACCGGCAGAAGCCGCAGGAATTCGACCGCGACGCCGGCGTCGAAGACGCGGACGACGCGGCCCTGCGTGCGCCCGATGGTGACAATGGTGCCCATGGGCGGCCGCGCATCGACCTGGACGGCGGCGCCCGACAGGGAAATGTCGATGATCTTGACGAGATATTCGCGCCCGTCCGGCATTCTGAGGGTCGAACGGATGTTGCGCGGGGTGACGCGTTCATGCCGGCGATCTTCCGCCATGCCGAGCGCGCTGCGATTGGCGAGCCAGGTCAACTGGTCCGCGAGCTTTTCGCGCTTCATCACGGGAACGCTGATCGAAAGCGCAAATCCGTTTTCAACGTGGCGGGCGACGAGGCCCTCGACGCGGCCGATCTGGTCGAGATAGACGACGACCCGTTCGCCGACCTCCGCCTTCACGGGCGCGAACAGCAATACGCCACCAGGCGACATGTCTATGGTTTGACAGGGAAATTCGCGACGGTCCCGCAGCATGTAGCGCCCGAGCAGCGTCACCTTGACGCGCTGGTGCCGTCGGCGGTCGCGCGCTTTCCCGGGAACGGGTTTCCCGGTCAGAAGCGAAATCGCCAATCCGTCACGCATCACAACACCCGCCTTCACCAACCGCGTTCACGATAAGGCGCGGGAAGTTAAGGGCGTATTACGGGCGACCGCGAAGCTGAATATTAGTCACCCGTTATAAAGAGTCAGATTGGCTCTTCCCGCCGGCAGCTTTCGCGCGTTGCGTCCATCGGCGAGCGGCAGCGTCGCCCACAGCGCCGGGTCGAAGGGATAACGGCCCGAGGGGGCGACGGTGGCCGGGTGCAAAATACGCAGGGAGGTCAGGCGGGCGGGTTCGCAGGCCAGCAGCCCGAACCAGCTCGACCGGGTCGCGGGCGTGAGGGAACCGAGAACACGGGCGTCGGGCATTCCGAGCGGTCCGAGCGGCAACAGGAGGAGTTCGAGGTCCATGGGGGCGCGTCCCGGCGGCGCGGCGCGGACGCCGGCGACGATCGGGCCGGGGTCGTCGGTGACGGCCTCGAGCAGGGAGTGGACGGAATCGGCGTCCTCCGGACTGAACAACCCGAGGAAGTTGGCGCCGCGCATTTCCGCGAGGAACAGCTCGCCGATCCGCGCGCCGCAAAGGCGAAAGGCGAAAGGCTGCCGCGGGCCGCGCTCGAGGATGAACGTGTCATTGAGCAGGCCGCGGATCGACGCGGGTTCGATTTCTTCGCGATCGGGCGCCGCCCTGTCTCCGCGCAGGTCGTTCCAGTGATTGTACAGTTCGCGAGTGGCAGCCTGTTTCATTTTGTCCGTCCTGTCGCGCCCGCGGCCCGGAGTGTTTCGATTTGACGCTATTTTCGGGGCGTGGCGCTTCGTCGTGACGGGGGGAGCGAACTCCGTGCCACACATGGAAAACGAAGTCGCTCCGATTTGGCCGCCCGCGTTAACCCCAAATTTGGGATTCGATTGCGCGGGGAAACGATCGATGACACATTGGCGTCACTCCAGACGACGGCGCGAGAAGCCCGCTGCTCCCGGGCTGACCGGCGCCAATCGATCGAAGGCCACCACGCGACGCCGGGATTGCTCCTCCCGGCTCGCGGGCCGGGATGGACGGCAAGACTATCGTTCGCACATGACAGGCGAATTCAGGGGAGGGCCGAGGCTCTCCCCTTCGTTTGCGTGCTTGCGCCTTGCCTCGGGATTCTCCATGGGAAGCGGATCGGGCGGTCCGGTTCGTGCCTCCCTGGCCCCGGAGCATCTCCGCCGCCGATGGTTTTACGAGGGTCGAAGCCTTGCAGCGCGAGCGGATTTTCAATGTTCCAGGCGTCATTCTCGGGCTTGTCGCCGTCATGGCCGCGGTCCACGCCCTGCGCGAATACGGTCTCGACGAGGCGATGGACGCGGAGTTGCTGCGGCGTTTCGCCTTCGTGCCCGGCCGGTTCGCCCTCATGTTCGATCCCGCCGGCGTCGCCGATTCCATCGACGCGGGCGGAGGGGCGATGGTCGAGGAGGCGCGTTTCTTTCTCGGCGACGGCGGCGCGCAATGGTGGACGCCGGTCAGCTATGCCTTCCTGCACGCGGACTGGATGCATTTCGGCGTGAACTCCATCTGGCTCGCCGCCTTCGGAACGCCGGTGGCGCGGCGCTTCGGCGCCTCGTTGTTCCTGGCTTTCATGGCGCTCACGGCGGTCGCCGGCGCGATGACTCATTTCGCCTTTCACGTTTTCGATTTCGAACCCGTTGTCGGGGCCTCCGCGGCCGTGTCCGGCGCCATGGCCGGCGCGATCCGCTTCATCTTCCAGCCGCATGGCCCGCTCGGGGAAGGGGCCGGCTTCGGGTCGCTCGCCACGTCGACCTATCGCCAGCCGGCGCTTTCGGTGACGCAGACATTGGTGAACAGCCGCACGATGCCATTCATCCTGTTGTGGTTCGTCGTCAATTACGTGTTTGGCGCCTTCGCCACGCCGCTCGGCCTCAGCGACGCTCCCGTCGCCTGGGAAGCGCACGCCGGGGGGTTCCTCGCGGGTTTGTTGCTGTTTTCGCTGTTCGACCCCGTCGCGCGCGCGGCGGCGCTCCGGCGCCGCGATGACCGGGGGCCGTGAGTTTGGCGGAAAAGCGCGCGTTTTCGCGGCGCCGCGGCGACGAATTTCCCGCGACGCCAATTGCGCGCCCCGGGAATCAGGATCAATCTCGCGACGCGTCCGACGGGTTTCCGTCTCTCGCGGAAGAGGAGATCGACATGAACATGGCTTTCATTCTTTCCGTCAAAGGCAGCGACGTTGTTTCCACGCAGCCGCACAGAACTCTCGCGGAAGCGGCGGCCTTGCTGGCGAGCAGGGGTATCGGCGCCGTGATCGTTTCCGGCGGCGACGGCGAGATTCTCGGCATTCTCTCGGAACGCGACATCGTGCGCGCCATCGGGCGCGATGGCGCCGCGGCGCTCGGCGAACCCGTGTCCCGGCACATGACCGCCAGGGTCGTGACCGCGCGGCCGGAGTCCACGGTCGAGCAGGTGATGGATCAGATGACGGCGCTTCGATTCCGTCACATGCCCGTCATCGACAATGGCCGGCTGGCCGGGATCGTGTCGATCGGCGACGTGGTGAAATGGCGCGTCGAGGACATCGAAACGGAACACAGGGCCATGCGCGAGTATATCGCGCACGCCTGAAATGCTCACGGGTCGTCGTCAGAGGCCATCGACGACGAGGCGGATCGCCCCCTTGTCGTTCTCGACCTTCCTGTAAAAACAGGAGCGCCGGCCGGTGTGGCACGCCTTGCCGTCGCCGCCGGCCTCCACTTTCAGCAGGATGGCGTCCTGATCGCAGTCGGTGCGCATCTCGACGACGGTCTGCGTCTGGCCCGATGTGTCCCCCTTGCGCCAGAGCGACCGGCGCGAGCGGGACCAGTAATGGGCGACGCCGGTTTCCAGCGTGAGCGCGAGGCTCTCCGCGTTCATGTAGGCGACCATCAGGATGTCGCCGGTGGCGACCTCGGTCGTGACGCAGACAACCAGCCCGTCCGCGTCGAATTTCGGCGCGAAGGCGGTCCCTTCCTCGATGGCGTGTTTGTCGCCGCGCGTGGCGAAAGCAATATGACTCATTCCGGGTCCGGTCTCGTTGGCGGGGTAAACATTCGATCAACGCCCGCGGTTGCGCCGGGACGGGTTTCGCCGGCGGGCGTGAGCCCCTATATAGTATCCACGAACACAGTCCCGCGGCGAATGAATCCGCGAGGCAGGGTCCCGATCATGCTCAACGACGTTTACAACAAGCGTATTCTCGAACTGGCGGCTGATATTCCCCGCCAGGGCCGGCTGCCGGCTCCCGACGCCAGCGCGACGGCGCATTCGAAGCTGTGCGGCTCGACCGTGACCGTCGATCTTGTCCGGCGCGATGGCAAGGTCGCTGAATTCGCCCACGACGTGAAAGCCTGCGCCCTGGGGCAGGCTTCGTCTTCGATCATGGCGCGCAACATCGTCGGTTCGACGCCGGACGAATTGCGGCACGTTCGCGAGACGGTGCGGCGGATGCTGAAGGAAAATGGCGCGCCGCCGGATGGGAAATGGGCCGACATCGCCGTGCTCGAGCCGGTGCGAGACTACAAGGCCCGTCACGCCTCGACCCTGCTGACCTTCGACGCCGTGGTCGACGCCGTCGGTCAGATCGAGGCGAAATCCGCGCAGCCGGCGGCCTGACGCCCGGTGGGCGCGCCGGACCGGGTTTCGCTGGCGGGCGGGGCGGCGCGGCTGCTCATCCGTTTTTACCAGCTGACGTTTTCGGCGTTCGCGGGGCGCTGGTGCCGGCATCTGCCGACGTGTTCCCATTACGCGGACGACGCCATCCGCCTGCACGGGCTCTGGGCGGGAGGATGGATGGGTCTCGCGCGAATTTGCCGGTGTCGCCCGGGCGGCACGTCGGGTTATGATCCGGTCCCGCCCCGATTGCCCGCGGGCGCCAGTCCGCTGACGCCCTGGCGCTATGGCGCGTGGCGCGCGCGGTCCGGCGAGCGGGGGGATTTATAGTTTCGCCATGAGCTCGACCGCGAAGGCGTAGAGGCGCAGGCGGGGCTCCTCCGGAAGCGTGCGCAGAACCTTCAGATAGGTCAGACCCGCGGCGCAGAGCCGGTCGTCCGCCAGCGGCGGGTCCGGATAGCGGCCATCGAGCAGGGCGTCGATTTCCGGCTTGCCGAGACCGTTGGCGACGAGCGCCTGTTCGAGCAGATCGAAATCCGCGTCGCCCGGCGCCGTCCGCGCGACCCGGTTTTCCTGCCCGTCGAGAATGGCGTCGATCGCGGCTTCGGCCATGCCCGCGATGAGCGCGCGATGGCTGGCGGAAAAATCAAGGAAGGCCCGGTTCTGCAAGCCAAGCAGGAAATCGACGCACTGACGATTATCGACCGCGGAGAGGGCGGCGAGGGTGGCCGCCTGCGTTTCGAAGATGCGCGTGAGCGCGGGGCCGTTCGCCTTCGACGCGAGAACGCCGCGGGTGCGGCGAAGCTCCCGCAACGCCTGCGCGAAGAGCGCGTCCGACGTTTCCGGCGGCGTCCCGGCGATCTGTCGCTGGGCGACGCCGTCGATGAGCGTCGACCAGTCGAGCGGCCAGGCGTGGGCGAATTTCCGCACGAAGCTCTCGTATTCTCCGGCGTCGGCGAGACGCCGGGCGATAGAGTCGCGTTCGAGCTGGAGCCGTTCGGCGGAGGGCGGCGCGATCGAGACGTTTTCCGGACGGGGCGCGGCGCGCCTCGCTGGCTGGCGCAGGGCGCCCCAGGCCAGAGCCGCGGCGAGCGCCGCCGCC
Source organism: uncultured Hyphomicrobiales bacterium (assembly GCA_903884435.1). Lineage (GTDB taxonomy): Bacteria > Pseudomonadota > Alphaproteobacteria > Rhizobiales > Beijerinckiaceae > Terripilifer. The sequence goes on from CAISEY010000129.1 coordinate 27,389, forward strand.
AGCCCGAGGAAGCCGAGCCGAAGATGGCGCAAATTCGTCATCGGGCCTGTCGTTTGCACGTTCCGAGCCATCATGATGGTGTGGCACAAGAATGGCCGGACGCCAAGCCGCGAGTCCCGCGCCGGTTAACGCCGGAGCGTCAGGGAGTCTGGCGCATGTGGGAGGGCGCCGGCGGAGTGCCCCAGCCCGACGCCCAGACGTGAGGCTCCCAGACCTTCGGGCGCTGCGGGCGATCGACGTGCCAGGGACGCGGCTCGAAATAGCCGAGTTCCTCGTTCTTCATCTGGTCGAGTTCGCAATAATATTCGACGACATGGTCGTCGGGATTGCGATGGTAGGTCGCGAGATTGTGGCCTGGGCCGTGCCGCATCGGTCCCCATCCCAGGGGAATGCGGCGCATCGACAGAGCCTCGCAGCTTTGCTGCATGTGCGCGAAATCCTTCAGTTCGAAGGCGAGGTGGTGGAGCTTCGGCTTCGAACCGCGGAAGAAATTCACGGTGTGATGATCCGGGTTGCAGCGCATGAAGACGAAGAAGTCGCCGAGCCAGTCGGACACCCGGAACCCGAGAATACGTTCGTAGAAACTCACGAGGCCCTGCACGTCCGGCGTGAAAAAGGCGATGTGACCGACCTTCAGCGGACCAATTCCGGCGACGTTCTGGTTGCCGGCGACGAAATCCCATTTCCGGAACAGATCGATGGCGGTGCCCTTGGCGTCCATGAACGTCAAAACCTCCGGCGTGCCGGGAAACGGATCCTTGCGGATTTCGCTCGGGATGCCTTCCGAGGCCAGAAATCTCCCCATGGCGGCGAAATCGGAGGCCGGCGCCACCTCGAAGGAGAGGCGCGTGCAGTCGGCCCTGTCGCCCTTGACGAGCGAGAGCGTGAGTTGCCCGATTTTGGTGGCGAGGTGCGCGCCTCCGGCGTCCCGGTGGGTTATGACGAAGCCATTGAGATCGACGAAATAGTCCAGAGATTTTTGCAAATCGGGCGTCTCGATGGTCGCGTGTCCCATGCGTTGCGCTTTGATCATGGCTTGTCCTCCCGGAGATCGGGGCACATTAGCCCGCGCCGCCCGCGTGGCAAGGGGTTCGCCTTCGGCGCGTTGGCAAAATCTCCGCCTGTGCTAGGCTCCGGTCCGGAGCGGTCAGCAGAACCGCCCGGGAGGACGCGCCATGAAGGAACTCATCAGGCAATATATCGACAAGGGCATCTCGCGCCGCGATCTGACGAAAGGCCTGACCGCCGCGGGACTGACCGCCGGCGCCGCCAAAACCATCGCGCAATCCCTGGCGCCGCCCGCAGCCGCGCAGACCGCGGCGCCGGCCGCGCAGCCGAAAATCCGCGACATGAAGGGCACGGGCGGCGCGATGTTCACGCAGCAGCTGAAGGCCGCCGGCGTTGAATTCATCTTCTTCAATCCCTCGACGGCGGATTCGCCGATCTTCGATTCCCTCGTCAACGAGCCGGGCATTCAGCTCATCAAGGGCGTGCAGGAAGGCGCGTGCGTCGCCATGGCCGACGGTTACGCGCGCGCCTCGGGCAAGCTTGGCGTCGTCATCGTCGCCAACGTCGGCCTGCCGAACGCGGTCACGCAAATGGTCAACGCCTTCAAGGACCAGACGCCGATCCTCGTCGCGGCGGCCTCGGTCGCGCAGGAGAGCGTGGGCCGCGAGGCGTATCAGGAATACGAAAACATCGAGCGCGTCACGCAGCCCATCACCAAGTGGCACTGGGTGGCGACCTCCACCGCCGGCATCGCGGAGACGACGCGGCGCGCGGTGAAGTTCGCGACGACGCAACCCTCGGCGCCCGTTTACCTTTCGATTCCCGAAAACCTGCTGCGCACCGAGGGACAGACGCAGATTTACGACAAGTCGCTGTTCGAAGTGACCATGCGGGTGCGGCCCGACAAGCAGGACGTCGAGGCAGCCGCGCGCATGATCATCGAGGCGAAAAATCCGCTGTTGTCGATCGGCGACGAAATCTTCCAGTGCAACGCGGAAAACGAGGTTCTAGAACTCGCGGAATTGCTGGGCCTGCCGACGGCGGGGCAGGGCGGTTCGCTCGGCTTCTGGACAAAGCCGTTCCCGTCGAAACATCCGCTTTATCTTGGCACGCTGTTGCGGCAGATGCGTTTTCCCGGCGACGTCGACGTGCATCTCAACATCGGCTCGAAGTTCGGCGAGCAATACATGCCGGGCGCGAAACAGATTTCGATGCGCCGCGACCCGACCTCGCTGGCGCGCGGCGCGCCGGTCGATCTCGGCATGATCTCCGACATCAAAATCGGGACGCGCGATCTCGTCGACGCCGTCAGGAGCCTCGCGACCGAGGCGCGGCTGAAAGAGATCGCCGGCGAGCGTCTCGCGCGCGCCGCCGCGTTCACGACGAAGCTGCGCAAGATGCTCGACAAGGTGATCAGGGAAACGCCCTACGACGGCGAGATCACCATGGAGCGGCTTGGCATCGAACTCGAGGCGTCGCTCGAGCGCGACACGATCTGGGTGAACGACGTCGACAGCGGCAAGCGCATGGACGCTTTCATGAGCTGGGGCCCGAGGGACAAGCAATATCTGGGGACCGGACCCAACGTGCTCGGCTGGGGCATGGCCGCGGGGCTTGGCGTGAAGCTCGCCAAACCCGACCGGCCCGTGGTTTCGGTCGTCGGCGACGGAAGTTTCCTGTTCAGCGGGCCGCAGCCGCTGTGGTCGATTTCACGCTACCAGGCGCCAATCACGGTGCTGGTGCTCAACAACCGCAGCTACAACAACGAGCGCAACCGCATCTGGATGAGCGGCGGCGCGCAGTTCCAGGCCGGGCGCGACATGACCTGCTACCTCGGCTCGCCCGACGTCGATTACGCGAAAACCTCCCAGGCCTTCGGCGTCGACGCGGAAATCGTGAAAGACCCGCGGAAGATTCAGGAAGCGGTGCTGCGCGCGAAAAAGGCCAACGCGGACGGGCGTCCCTATCTCCTCGACATCAACCTCGCCCGCAACGGCATCGGCAACACATCCACCTGGCATCCCGCCTATTCCCTCGCCTCCAAGCGCACGCGGAAGGTCTGACCATGAAAACCCCACTTTCCGCCGCCGTTTTCGCGACGTTCCTGACGGCCGGCGCGGCGCTCGCGCAGGCGCCCGTGCAGTTTCCGCCGGGCGAGGGCCGCGACATCGTCGCGGTCGCCTGTTCGCAATGCCACGCGCCGAACATCATCACCTTCATGCGCAAGAACGCCGCGGGCTGGCGCACGCATGTCTACGACATGTTCATCCGCGGGGCGCAGGTCACGGACACGGAAATGGACGTGGTCGTGGATTATCTCGCGACGAATTTCGGGCCCGGCGTCAACGTGCCGAAATTCGAGGCGGTCGCGTTGCCCGACGGCGCGGGCAAGGACTTGCTGCAACAGCGCTGCGGCACGGCCTGTCACGATCTCACGCGCGTGACCGTGGCCCGTCACGGGCGCAACGACTGGGACGGGGTCGTCGCGCAAATGATGGAGTTCGGCGCGCCGGTCACTCTCGACGAGGGCAAGACCATCGCCGCCTACCTGAAAGACAGGTTCGGCGAGAAATAGAGGATCACCTCGCGGGAACGCAGGGGCCGAGGTCCTTCACCGCCGACGCGACGAAACGCGCGTCGACGGCGCCCTCGACCGTCACGTTTCCCTCGATCAGTCCGGAGCGCTTGAAAAAGTCGAAGTCCTCGCGCAGCGACGGCAAATTGATCGCGCCATCGGGATCGCAGGCGGCCGCGATCATCGTCCTGTAGAGGTCGTTGTTCCGGATCGGGATGAATTCGCGCAGGATGGCGAGGACTTCCTCGCCCTTCGGGCCAGCGAGGCGCGCGCCGGCGATGGCGTCGTTGGAGAATCGCGCCGCCCGCAGACAGGCGCGCATGCTATTTCGCCGATGGATGTTTGTAGGGGCCGAGGTCTTTCGCGGCGGCTTCGGCGAAGGAGGCGTCGACGGCCTGTTCGACCGTCACCTCGCCCTCGATCAGTCCCTGCTTGCGGAAAATTCCGAGATCCTCGCGCAGGCTCGGCAGGTGGAGCGTTCCATCGGGATGCAGGGCCGCCGGCGTGATCGAGCGGATGAGATCCGCGTCCTTGATGTGGGAATATTCCGCGATGATCGAGACGATCTCGTCGCCCGCGGGTCCGACGAATTTATTGTCGACGATGGCGTCGGCGTAGGCGCGCACGCCGCGCAGATAGGCGCGCATGAAGCGCCGGGCGACATCGGTCTTTCTGGCGAATTGTCCGGAGTATAGAACCACGGCGACCTGATGGTCGGGATAGACGGCGTCGTCGGCCAGCACGCGCGCGCCGACGCCGAGCTTCACGACCTCGGACACCATGGGCTCGGCCATCAAGGCGGCGTCCACCGCCTTGTTGGCGAGGGCCGGAACCTGTTGCGGCAGCGGCATGAACACGCGCTCGACGTCGTTGACGGTGATGCCTGCCTTTTCGAACACCTTGTCGAGCGTCGTGGTGGAAGAACCGCCGGGCGCGGGCGAGACGATCTTCATCCCCCGGAGATCCGCGAGGGTCCGGTATCGCCCGCTCTCGACGAGATCCTTCCTCACGACGACGAATTGCGCGCCGCGGCCGGGCACGGTCTGGTTCTTGTCGGCGACGATGCGAATGTCGACGCCGCGCGCCACGGCGTTGTAGAGGCCCGCCGAGGGGCCGCCGCCGCCGACGTCGAGCGCGCCGGACGCGAAGAGCGTGATCATGCGCGCGGCGGAATCGAAAATGCTCAACTTCACGTCGAGCCCCTCGGCGCGAAAGAAGCCCTTCTTGTCCGCGACGTAGAGGCCCACGTCCGTCGTCGTGCCGGTCATGCCGGCGTTGACGGGCGTCAGCGGTTGCGCGCAGGCGCCGCCGAGCGTGAAGACAAGGCAGAAGGCCTTCAGCAATCGCGACATGTCGGGGCTCCGCGGTGGTTTACTGCTTTTTCCAGGGGCCGAGTTCCTTCACCGCCCAGTCGACGAAGCTCGTGTCGATGACCTGTTCGATCTCGATCTGGCCCTCGATGTATTTCTGCTTCTTGAAGAGATCGAGGTCTTCCTTCAGGCTCGCGACGTGCAGCGTCCCGTCCGGATTGCAATAGCTGAGGATGAACGAGCGCCAGACGGCGGCGTCCTTGAACGGTCCGTATTCGAGCGCGATGGCGACGATTTCATCGCCCCGGGCGCCGACGAATTCGCCGTTCGGGCCGAGCGAGTCGTTGTGGTAACGCACGCCGCGCAGGAAGGCGCGCATGAAGCGGCGGGCGAGATCGACGTCGGTTTTGGCGAACTTGCCCGAATACATGATCTCCGAGACTTCATGGACGGGATAGACGTCGTAGTCGTTGGCGACGGCGACGACGCCGCCCATGCGCAGGGCCTGCGTCACCGAGGGTTCCGCCGGCAACGCCGCGTCGATGGCGCCGTTTTGCAGCGCGATCGTCATTTGCGGGAAGCTCATGTAGACGCGCTCGATGTCGTTGTAGGTCAGGCCGCCCTTCTCGAGCATTTTCACGATCACGGGGAACGCCGATCCGCCTGGCGCCGCCTCCGCGACCTTGAGGCCCTTGAGGTCGGCGAAGGTTTTGTACCTGCCGGAATCGACGAGCTCCTTGCGCACCAGCAGCTTGATGCTGGAGCGGCCCACGACGTTCTGGCTCTTGTCGGAGACGATGCGGATGTCGATGCCGCGCGCCACGGCGTTGAACAGGCCCGCCGAATGGCCGCCGGCGGACACATCGAGTTCGCCGGTGCCGAGCGCCGCGATCATGCGCGCGGCGGAATCGAAGGTGATGAATTCAGCGTCGATGCCCTCGTCGCGGAAATAACCCTTCTTGTGGGCGACCCAGAGGCCGATGTCGGTCGCCGACAGGGTGCCGCCGATGGTCACTTTTTTCATCGGCGTTTGCGCCGGCGCCGGAGAGACGGCGGCGAGCGCGACGAGGGCCAGCGCGGCGAGAAATTTCATCATCTTGCACTCCCGTGTGAATGGGCCGTTTATCTCGCCGCCGGCCGGTAGGGGCCGAGTTGCCGGACCGCGGCGTCGAGGAAGCTCGTGTCGACCGCCTTTTCAACCGTCACGTCGCCCTGGATCAAGCCGATTTCGCGAAAAATGTCGAAATCGCTCTTCATGCTGACGGGATCGAGCCTGCCGTCGGGGTGAATGGCGCTCTGCACGAAGGAGCGATGCACGGCGGGATCCTTGATCAGCGAATATTCCGTCAGGATCGCCACCACCTCGTCGCCGCGCGGGCCGGCGAAAACCCCCTTCTCGATGGCGTCGTTGAAATCGCGCACGCCGCGGAGATAGGCCTTGATGAAGCGCGTCGCGAGATCTGTTTTCCGCGCGAAATGGCCGGGATAGATCACCGCGGAAATCGTGTGGTTCGGGTAGATTTCATCGTCGCCCATCACGCGCACCGCGCCATTGCGGATGGCGTCGCTGGCTTGCGGCTCCGCCGGCAGGGCGAGGTCGATGGCCTTGTTTTGCAAGGCGACGACCTGTTGCGAGAAGGACATGAAGACTTCCTCCACGTCGCCCCACTTGAGGCCGGCGCGGTCGAGCAGCTTCTTCAGGGTGCCATCGCCGGAGCCGCCAGGGGCGGAATTGGCGAGTTTGAGGCCCTTGATGTCGGGCAGGCTTTTGTATCGCCCGCTGTCGATCAGATCCTTGCGGATGAGCAGCTTGGTGCTGGCCCTGCCCGGCGGCGTCGAGTTTTTGTCGGCGACCATGCGGATGTCGATGCCGCGGGCCACGGCGTTGTAGAGGCCCGCCGAGATGCCGCCCGCCGCGACATCGAGGTCGCCGGAGGCGAGCGGCGCGATCATTTTCGCGGCGGAATCGAAGACGATGAATTGCGCGTCGATGCCCTCGTCGCGGTAATAGTTCTTCTTGTGGGCGATGAAGAAGCCGACGTCGGTCGCGGAATTGGTGAGGCCGACGTTGACTTTCACGAACGGCTGGGCGCGGGCCGGCGCGAGGGTCGCCGCCAGCAGGGCGAAAGCGATGAAAATACGCGGCGCCATGGTTGCCTCCCGGGAGCGTGGCCCCGACTATCGCCGGAATGGCGGAGGCTGTCACCCCGCGGGCGGCGATCATTTCGAACGGGGCGAGGGCGATTGTCGAGGAGCCGGAACCGGTCAGGTCACGAAAGGGGGATTACAAATTCCCGCGCGAGAGGGCATGATACGTTTCAACAGCGCCGGACGGGCGCGTTTCGCGGAGGGTCTCATGGACAAGTTCGTCGTCGCGCCGCATTTTCGCCTGCACGAATGGGTCGCGGAGGAAAAGGGCTATTTCGCCGCGGAGGGACTTGATTACGAGTTCCGCGAAACCATGGATTCGCAGGCCTCCCAGGGGCATCACATCGGCAACAAGGTTGGCGCCTACCAGACCTTCGAGAAAGGGCGCGAGTGCAACGTCAGCGGCGCCTGCCACTGGACGGTGAACGTCGCGGCCTCCAACGGGCATGGCAAGCTCTATTCCGAATGCTATTCGGTATCGCCCGCCGGCGTCTTCGTGCCCGCCGATTCAAAAATCAAAACGCCCGCCGATCTCAGGGGCGTGCCGATCTCCGTCGGTTTCCAGTCCGGCAGCCATTACGCGACCATCCAGGCGCTGGAGCAGTACATGCCGATCACGGACATGGAAATGTCCTTCAACGACGGCCTGCTGTTCGCGCGCATGGAGGCGCTTGTCGATGGCAGGACGCCGGCCTGTTCGGCGTTCAGCGGGCCCTATTATTTTCTCGAGCAACTCGGTTTTCGCAAGGTCATCGACACGACCTTCATGATGGCCTCGATGATCACCGGCGAACCCGACCCCGCCGACGTGCGAAAATATTTTCGCGCGTTGCGCCGCGCCCAGCACGACATCGACCTGCGGCCGGAGCTTTACACGCGCTATTACAAAAAGGAATTCCCGGCGCGGTTCCACGGCGTGATGGACACGCGCCGCTGGGGCCCCGGCGAGCGTATCGTCTTCGAGCCCTATTCAAAGGAGATTTTCGAGGACACGTTCAAATGGGTCGGCGAGCGCGAGATTTTCGGCAACGCCAGCATGGGCCACGGGCGCTACGAGGACGCGATTTTCAGCGTTGCGGCGGAGTAACCGCCGCTCACCCCTGCTTCGCGAATTGCGCCAGTTTTTCCTTCTCGAAGGCGAGCACGGCGGCGACGCTCGGGCGTTGTCGCATCCGCTGGAAATGCGCGTGGCAATGGACGTGGACCGCCAGCGGCAATTCGAATTGCGTCGCGCGGCGGCAGCACCAGAAGAAATGCGCGTCCGCCGCCGTGAAATGATCGAAGAAGAAGTCGCGCCCGGCCAGCAGCCCGTCGGCGATGGCGAAGGCCTCCCGCAAAAATTCGGCGGCGTGTGTTTTCACCGATGCTTCCGCGCCTTCCGCCGCGTATTTCCCGGGCGAATTGATGCGCGCCAGATGCGGGTGGACGCCCGAGGAGCACCATGACATCAGCGAAATCGCCTCGAGCTTGCGCCACGGATCGGCGGGCAGGAGTTTCGCGGCGGGAAACGTCTCCGCGATCCAGATCTGGATGGCGACGCTTTCGGTGAGTTTCCGGCCATCGACAACCAGCAGGGGAACCTTGTGCTTCGGATTGATCGCGAGATAGTCGGGCGTCATGTGCTCCGACTTGCGAAAGTTCATGGCGACGGTCTCGAATGGCGCGCCTGTCTCGGTGAGCGTCACCCACGGCGCGAGCGCGCAGGTGGTGGGGGCGTAGTAAAGCTGGATATTCATGACGTTTCCCTCCCGCCGTCGCGCCCGCGGGCGCGAGGACATTCGCCTCACATGTTCGGCAATTCCGCCGCGCGCGGATCGTCGCGAAAATTGAACGCCCGGTCGAAGGCGGGACGCGCGCGCAACGCGGCCTCCCATGCCGTCAGCCGCGGATAATCCCGCGCCGGCATGAATTCCGGCCGCAGGTTGCGAATGCGATCGATGAATGGAATCATGGCGATGTCGGCGAGCGAATAGGTCCCGCCCGCGAGCCACGGACCATGCGCCAGCGTCGCCTCGATCCGGTCGAGGCACTTGTGCATCTTGTCGAAGGCGTCCTGCATTTCGGCGTCGGTGAAACCGTGGCGCGCCACGGTTTCCCAGCGGTCGCGCCGCTCCTTCGTCGGGATGCGCGCCAGCACGCTCCGCAACTTGTCTTCCTCGAACGACGCCGAGGCGCGCTTGCTCAGGATCGTCCAGGTCGGCGCGTAAACCGCCTTGTAGGCGACCTCGTCGGAAAACTTCGTCCACAGGCGCATTTGCGCGCGTTCCCACGTGTCCCCGGGCTTCAGCGGCGTCCCGGGAAAGGTATCGTCGATATACTCGATGATAACGGAGGATTCGACGACGGGCCGTCCGGCGTCGACCAGCGTCGGCACGACGCCGTCGGGATTGAGCTTCACATAGGCGGGATCGTGCTGTTCGAATTTTTGCAGATCGAGCAGGCGGCTTTCGAAGGACAATCCTTTTTCGTACAACGCGAGGCGGACCTTCTTCGAGCAGGTCGAGGCCATTCCATGATAGAGGACGAGACGTGAAGACATGTCCGCTCCGCCTGTTGCGGGAGAAACCATAATCCCTTCCAATCGATTCGCCTCGGCGAAATTCCGGGATATTCGCGACTCCCCCGTTCGCCGCCTTTGGGTATATGCAGCCGCTCCCGTTTCAACCAGAAGGATTCCGCGTGGATTCCGTCGTGATCGTTTCAGGCCTCGACAAGACCTACGCCAGCGGGCATCGCGCGCTCAGGTCTGTCAATCTCGAAATTCGCCGCGGCGAGATATTCGCCCTGCTCGGGCCCAACGGCGCCGGCAAGACGACGCTGATCGGCGTCATTTGCGGGCTCGTCCGGCCCACCGCCGGCACGGTCGTCGCCGACGGGCACGACATTGCCCGCGACTATCGCGCCGCCCGGGCCAAAATCGGTCTCGTGCCGCAGGAACTCGCCACCGACCTGTTCGAAAAAGTGTGGGACACGGTGAGTTTCAGCCGCGGGCTGTTCGGCATGGCGCCCAACCCCGCCCATGTCGAGAAAGTGCTGCGCGAGCTGTCGCTGTGGGACAAGAAAGACAGCAAGATCGCGGCCCTGTCCGGCGGCATGAAACGGCGCGTGCTGATCGCCAAGGCGCTCGCGCACGAGCCGCGCATTCTGTTTCTCGACGAGCCCACCGCCGGGGTCGACGTGGAGCTGCGTCGCGACATGTGGACCATGGTGCGCCGGCTGCGCGACCATGGCGTCACCATCATCCTGACCACGCACTACATCGAGGAGGCCGAGGAAATGGCCGACCGGGTCGGCGTGATCGACAAGGGAGAAATCGTGCTCGTCGAGGAGAAGGCGGCGCTGATGAGCAAGCTGGGGCGCACGAAGGTCACTGTCTGCCTCGCGTCGCCACTCCCGGCCCTGCCGCGGGGCCTCGAGGACAAGCGACTGGCGCTCGCGGGCGACGGCATGACGGTGACCCTGACGCTCGCTGGCGATGTCGGGGGCGGCGGCGTCGCGGACCTGTTGAAGAAGCTCCTGGCCGCGGGCGTTGATTTCACGACCGTCGAGACAAGCCGCTCGTCGCTCGAGGACATTTTCGTCGATCTCGTGGGAAAGAAATCATGAACATTCACGCGGTCCGCGCCATCTTCATGTTCGAGATCAACCGCAGCCTGCGAACGCTCTTCCAGAGCCTCGCCGCCCCGGTGATTTCGACGTCGCTGTATTTCATCGTCTTCGGCGGCGCCATCGGCGGTCGCATGACCGCGGTCGATGGCGTTTCCTGTGGCGCCTTCATCGTGCCGGGCCTCCTCATGCTGACGATTTTGACCGAGAGCGTCTCCAATTCCTCGTTCGGGATTTATCTCCCCCGTTTCACGGGCACGATCTACGAATTGCTCTCGGCGCCGGTTTCGGCGTTCGAGGCCGTGCTTGGCTACGTCGGGGCCGCCGCCACGAAATCCGTCGTGCTCGGGATCGTGATTTTGGCGACGGCGCGGCTGTTCGTGCCTTTCAGCATCGCCCATCCCGCGCTGATGATCGTCTTTCTGGCGCTGATTTCCGTCACTTTCAGCCTGTTCGGCTTCATTCTTGGCGTCTGGGCGGACGGTTTCGAGAAGTTGCAGATCGTGCCCCTGCTGATCATCTCGCCGCTGACGTTTCTCGGCGGGACGTTTTATTCAATCGACATGCTGCCGCCGGTCTGGCGCGCCGCCGCGCTGTTCAATCCAGTGGTCTATCTGGTCAACGGATTTCGCTGGGCGTTTTTTGACAGGGCGGAAGTGGACGTCTGGATCAGCGTCGGCATGACGCTCGTTTTTCTGGCGGCTTGCCTTGTCCTGACTGGATGGATTTTCCGGACTGGATACCGCTTGCGGACGTGAGGCGGGCCTCGCCGCGGACGAAGGAGAGCCCCGGGGCCTGTGGATAGCGGGTCTAACCCGACACCGTTGTTTCTATTCTGTTCCCGCGGCGCCCTGTCGGTTATACTGACCTGCCCATGCGATTCACCCCCTCCTTTCTCGACGAGATCAAGGCGCGGCTTCCGGTTTCGGAAGTCGTGCGCCGGCGTGTCCAGATCAAGAAGGCGGGGCGCGAGTGGAAGGGCCTTTCTCCCTTCAGCAGCGAGAAGTCGCCGTCCTTCTTCGTCAACGACCAGAAACAGGCCTGGTTCGATTTTTCCTCGGGGCAGAACGGCAATATTTTCGATTTCGTGATGCGCACCGAGGGCCTGTCCTTCCCGGAGGCCGTCGAGCGGCTGGCGGCGGACGCCGGGCTCGCCCTGCCCGTCGAATCGCCCGAGAGCCGGCAGCGCGAGCAGGCGCGCGCCTCGCTTCAGGAGGTCATGGAGTTCGCCGCGAAATTCTTCGAGGCGGAGCTTCAGTCGCCGCGCGGGGCCCGGGCGCGCGGCTATCTCGCCGACCGGGGCCAGTCCCCCGGCGTCCAGCGGCAATTCCGGCTTGGCTACTCGCCCAACGAGAAATTCGCGCTGCGGGATTTTCTCGCCGGCAAGGGCGCGACCGTCGAGACCATGTGCGAGGCGGGGCTGCTGGTCCACGGCGAGGACATCGCCGTGCCCTACGACCGGTTCCGCGACCGGGTGATGTTCCCGATTTGCGACCGTTCGGGCAAGGTGATCGCTTTCGGCGGGCGCGCCATGGAAAAGGACGTTCCAGCCAAATATCTGAATTCGCCGGAAACTCCGCTCTTTCACAAGGGCTCGGTGCTCTACAACCACCACAACGCCCGCAAGCCCGCCCACGACAGGGGAACGGTGATCGCCGTCGAGGGCTATGTCGACGTGATCTCCATGAGTTCGGCGGGATTTCCGAACGTCGTCGCGCCGCTCGGCACGGCGTTGACGGCGGATCAGTGCGACCTCCTCTGGAAAATGGCCGAGGAGCCGGTGCTCTGCTTCGACGGAGACAAGGCCGGGCGCAAGGCCGCGTATCGCGCCATCGACACGGCGCTGCCGCTGATCGGGCCGGGTCGGAGCCTGCGGTTCGCCTTCATGCCGGACGGGCAGGATCCGGACGATCTGGCGCGCGGAGGCGGGCAGGCGGCGATCGCCGGGGTGCTGGACGCGGCAAGACCGCTCGTCGAGGTGATCTGGGCCAGGGAGGTCGAGGCGGGACCATTTGACACACCCGAGCGCCGCGCCGCCTTGCAGCGGCGACTCGCGGAGGTGGCGCGGGGAATCGGCGACGAGACCCTGAGGGGCTTTTACCAGCAGGATTTCGCGCAAAGACTCGCGGGGCTGTTCGGGCTCGCGCCTGGCGCCGGGGCGCGTTCGCGCGGCGCTCCCTGGAGGCCCGGCGCGCAAAGGCCCGGCGCGTGGCGGCCGCAGCCGGGGCGCGCGCCGTTTGGCAAGGACCAGCCGCGCGCCGGCTACACGGGCGCTCCGGCCTTCGCCAGCGCGAGCCTGACCCGATCCGCCCTGTTCGCGCCCGGGCGCGTGACGTTTTCGCCTCGCGAAGGGCTGATTTTCCTCGTTTGCCTCAATCATCCAGAACTCGCGGCGATGCACGCCGAGGAAATCGCCGGGCTGGATCTCTCGGGCAAGGACATGGAGCGGCTGCGCGATCTCGTCATCGCGGAGCTTGGCGATCCCGGGATCGACGGGGGCGCCTTGCGGGCGGCGATCGACGGGGCGGGGCTTGGCCCCCTGCGGGAACGGATCGAAACGACAGCGGGGCTGTCGCGGCAGTGGTGCGTGCGGCCCGACGCCCAGGAAAGCGACGCCGGAGAGATGCTTCGGCAGGCTCTGGCCTTGCATCGGCGGTCGAGGGCGCTACATAAGGAGCTGAAATCCGTTGAAATAGCTCTTGGCGAAGACGCCAGCGACGAGAACTTGATCCGACTGCGGGAAATTCAGGCCGAACTCGCCACGCTCGACGGGCGGGAAGCGGTCGTGGACGGTTTCGGGGCCTCGGCTGGGAGACTTGACGGGGGAATATGAAATGAAGCCGCCCGGGCGGATGGTTAAGCCGAGCTTAATCCCGACGGGCCCATACTGCGGCGATTCAAGGGCGGACCCGACGGGGACCGTCCCGTTTCGCGTGGCCGCCTGACCGGAGCACTGACATGGCGAAGAAAGACGAAGAAAAGGCCGAGGGCGCGGGCGCCGCCGTCGAGACTCTCGACGGGCCCTTGCTCGACCTGTCCGACGCCGCCGTCAAGCGGATGATCAAGCTCGCGAAGAAACGCGGCTTCGTGACGCACGACGAACTCAACGCCGTTCTGCCGTCCGAGGAAGTGACCTCGGACCAGATCGAGGACATTTACGCGATGCTCAACGAAATGGGCATCAACGTCATCGACAGCGAGGACGGCGAAGAACGCGGCGAGGGTGGAGAGGAAGAGGAAGCCGAGGGTGGCGACCTCGTGGAGGCCGCGCGCCCGACGGCGGTGGTCGCGACAACGACGACCCGCGAGCCGACCGACCGCACCGACGATCCCGTGCGCATGTATCTGCGCGAGATGGGCTCGGTGGAGCTTCTGTCGCGCGAGGGCGAAATCGCCATCGCCAAGCGCATCGAGGCGGGCCGCGAGGCGATGATCGCCGGGCTCTGCGAGAGCCCGCTGACCTTCCAGGCCATCATCATCTGGCGCGACGAGCTCAACGACGGCAAGGTTCTGCTGCGCGACATCATCGACCTCGAGGCGACCTACGCGGGGCCCGACGGCAAGAACATTCCGAAAATCGACATGACGGCTCCCGGCGCCCAGGAAGCCCTGCTGGCCCAGCAGCAGGCCCCCCCGCCGCCGCGCGGCCCCGCGCCGGGGCATGACGGCGATTCCGAGGCGCCGCCGCCCGACGGATTTTCCGACGACGACGAAGAGGACATGGAAAATTCCGTGTCGCTCTCGGCGATGGAGGCCGAACTCAAGCCGAAGGTGCTCGACACGTTCGATCGCATCGCCGACGCCTACAAGAAGCTGCGCCGGCTGCAGGACCAGAACGTCGAGAACAAGCTGAAGAACGAGTCGCTGACGCCCGCCCAGGAGCGCAAGTACAAGACGCTTAAGCGCGAGATCGTCGTCGACGTCAAGTCGCTGTCGCTCAACCAGAACCGCATCGACGCGCTGGTCGAGCAGCTCTACGACATCAACAAGCGGCTGATCGCGCTCGAGACGAAGCTGATGCGCCTCGCCGAGAGCTTCGGCGTCGCGCGCGACGACTTCCTGCGCAATTACCAGGGCTCGGAACTCGATCCCAAGTGGATTCTGCGCGTCTCCAAGCTCGGTTCTCGCGGCTGGAAGGATCTCATCGCCAAGCGCAAGGATCCGGTGAAGGACATCCGCACCGACATTCACGCCCTGGCGACGGAAACCGGCCTCGAAATCCAGGAATTCCGCCGCATCGTCCACATGGTGCAGAAGGGCGAGCGCGAGGCCAGGCAGGCGAAGAAGGAAATGGTCGAGGCCAACCTGCGCCTCGTGATTTCCATCGCCAAGAAATACACCAACCGCGGCCTGCAATTCCTCGACCTCATCCAGGAAGGCAACATCGGCCTGATGAAGGCGGTCGACAAGTTCGAGTACCGTCGCGGCTACAAGTTCTC
>CAISEY010000130.1 GCA_903884435.1 uncultured Hyphomicrobiales bacterium
ACCTTAATTTGACCTTTCCCTGATGAAGTTCGCCTTAGCTTCGACGTGGAGCCTCAGTTGGCGGATCGCGCGTAACATGAAAAGAGCTCAGATTATTACCATTGGCGTGGCGCTCGCCGCTGGCGCGGGCGTGCTCTACATGATGTCGAATCAGAAGCCGCCGCCGGCTCCTGTGATCGCGTCCATGCCGGCCCCGCCGCCGCCGATTCCGACCGATGACGTATTGGTCGCCGCGCGCGAGCTGCCCATGGGCACGCTCATCGCCGAGCCCGATCTTCAATGGGTTGGCTGGCCGCGCTCGGCCGCGGGCCCGGGCATGATCAAGAAATCCGAATTGCCCAACGCCGTTGACGACATCAAGGGTTCGGTGGCGCGCGGCAGCTTCTTTCAGGGCGAGCCGATCCGTCGCGAAAAGGTCGTGAAGGGTCCAAACTCCGGCTTCCTGTCGGCCATCCTCCCCTCGGGCAAGCGCGCCGTTGCGATCAACATCGACGCGAGCGGCTCGACGACGGCGGGCGGGTTCATCCTGCCCAACGATCACGTCGACATCCTGCGGACGCGTCGCGACGAGGACGCGCTCAAGGCGGGCGGCGCCGAAGCCTACGTCACCGACGTGCTGCTTTCGAACATGCGCGTTCTCGCGATTGGTCAGAACGTGCAGGAGAAAAACGGCGAGCGCGTCGTCGTCGGCTCCAACGCCACGCTGGAGGCCGATCCGCGCGAGGCGGAAATCCTCATCATGGCGCAGCGCACCGGCCAGCTTTCGATGACCCTTCGCAGCATGCTCGACGCGAAGAAGTCGGACGCTCCCGCCACGGACCGCCCGGAAACAACCGGCGTCACGGTGGTGCGCTTTGGCGTCGCCACGGCGCTCGGCAAGAAATAAACGCGAAAACTGGAAAGCGAACCGATGTCCAAATCGCCTGGAGTTCTCGACGTGATTCACCCGGTCAGGGCGCTTGGCGGCGCCGCGCTTCTCATGTTCGCGGGCCTCGCCGCCCCGATCCAGGCGCACGCGCAAATCCGAACCGACGAGTCGCGCGCGCAGCAGGCCATGGCGGGCCAGGGTTCGGTGCGCCGCATCAACATGGGCGTCGGCAAGTCGATGATCATCGACCTGCCGCGCGACGCCGCGGAAATCTTCGTCGCCGACCCGAAGGTGGCGAACGCCGTCGTCCGCTCGGCGCGGCGCCTTTATCTGATCGCGATGCAGAGCGGCCAGACGTCGCTTTACGCGCTCGACAAGGAAGGTCGTCAGATTCTGACGATCGAACTGTCGATTGGCCGCGACATCGGCGAACTCGGCAGCATCCTGAAGGCGGCGCTGCCCCACTCGGAGATCGTCTCCCGCACCGTCAACGATTCGATCATCCTGACGGGCGCGGTCGACTCGGCGGGCGACGTGCAGATCGCCATGGATATCGCCAAGGGTTTCGCCGACAGTCTCGGCAAGGGCGGCGGCGATCAAAAGGGCGGCGCCGTCGTCAACGCCATGACCATCCGCGGCCGCGACCAGGTGATGCTGAAGGTCACCATCGCGGAAGTCCAGCGCAGCGTTCTCAAGCAGCTTGGCGTTTCCGGCGCGCTCGCGAAGGGAAGCTGGGGCCAGATTTCGTTGCCGAACAACTTCCCGCTGAATGGCGTGCTCGCGCAGGCCGGCACTTTCGGCTCGACGGCGGCGGCGACGCCCGTGCCCGGCGTGACGATCGGCAACCCGCTCGTCAACGGTCTGTCCGCGCAGATTCAGGCCTACGAGACCAACGGCGTCGCCCGCGTGCTGGCCGAGCCGTCGGTCACCGCGATTTCGGGCGAAAGCGCCAAGTTCACCGTCGGCGGCGAAATCCCGGTGCCGGCCGGCACGACCTGCGCCAACGGACTTTGCACCACCGGCGTCAATTTCAAGACGGTCGGCGTGACGCTCAACTTCACGCCGGTTGTTCTCGCCGAGGGACGCATTCTCCTGCGTCTGGCCACCGAGGTCGCGGAAATCGACCCGACGGTCAACGTCAACATCGGCGGCAGCGCCGTGCAGGGTTTCCGCACCCGCAAGAACGAGACGAGCGTTGAATTGCCCTCGGGCGGGTCGATCGTCTCCGCCGGCCTCATCGAGAGCGTTTCCCAGTCGGCGATCAACGGACTTCCGGGCCTCATGAACCTGCCGGTTCTCGGCGCGCTGTTCCGCTCGCGCGATTATCAGCGCAAGGAAACGGAATTGCTGGTTGTCGTTACGCCCTACATCGCCAAGCCCAGCAAGCCTTCCGACATCGTTCGGCCGACCGACGGCTTCGCCGATCCCAGCGACGCGCAGGCGACGCTGCTGGGTCGCGTGAACCAGGTTTATTCGACGACGAGCAATCCGCAGATCATCGACAAGTTCAAGGGGCGCGTCGGCTTCATCGCCGACTGACGCCAACGCCCACTCTCGCAGACCGGACACGACATCATGCCGCTATCCTCCCGTCAGATGACCCAGCGAAAGTCGAGCGCGCGTCGTCTCGCCCTGCTCGCGCCGATGATCGCCCTTTCGTTGGGCGCTTGCGGCGTCGATCGCGCGGCGACGAATTCGATCATTCCCGCGAGCGACTATCGCGAAAACCACCCGATCGTGATGGCGGAAGCGCCCACGTCGCTGGATATCTTTCCAAGTCCGCGCCACATGGATCGCGCGACCGAAATGCGCCTGCGCGAATTCGCCGCCGAATACCGGGCCAATGGCGTCGGGCAGATCGAGGTGCTGTTCCCGCAGGGCGCGTCCAACGAGCCGACCCTGCGCGGCGCCCTGCCGGAAATCCGCAAGGCGCTCGCCGCCGGTGGCGCGAGCGGATATCTCAGCGTCGGCTCCTACCCACCGTCGCAACCTTCCGCCGCGTCGCCCATCAGGGTCGCCTTCCGTTCGCTCAAGGCCCGCGTTTCCGGACGTTGTGGCGAGTGGCCGACCGATCTTGCTTCCGCGGGTTCGCTCGAGGGTTGGCAAAACAGGCCGTACTGGAATTATGGTTGCGCCTATCAGAGCATGATCGCCACGCAGACGGCCGACGCGCGCGACCTCGTCGCGCCCCGCGCCGAGACGTCGATCGATGTCGAGATGCGGCGTCGCGCGATCGAGAAGGTGCGGTCCGGCGCGGATCCTGGCACCTCGTGGAAGGTGACCAACACCAGCCTCGGAGGCATTGGAAACTGATGAGCTCCAGCAGCGAAATCCACGTTATCGACCCGGCGAGCGCGGATTCCGCGCACGCGCAGATCGCGCCCGTGCCGCGCGTTTCCCTTCAGGCCTTCTGCGAAACCAGCGATGTATCCTCGATCATCCAGGAAGCGATCGCCGATCGTCGCATGCAAAAAGCGCACGTGAAACTCCACATGGGCGGCGCCGTCGCCGCGGTCGAGGCCTATCGCGAGTCGCCGACCCCCAACGTGATCGTCATCGAGACCACGCTCGATCGGGCCGCCTTGCTCGATCATCTCGACGCTTTGTCGGAATTCTGCGATTCCGGCACCAAGGTCGTTGTCATCGGCCGGATGAACGACATCGCCCTTTACCGCGATCTCATGGCGCGTGGCGTCAGCGAGTATCTGATCGCGCCGTTCGGCGTCGTCGATTTCGTGCGCGCCGTGTCGGAGCTCTATTCGGCCGCCGGCGCGCCGCCGCTTGGTCGGGTCATTTCGTTCTTTGGCGCGAAGGGCGGCGTCGGCGCCTCCACGATCGCGCACAATGTCGCGTGGTCGATTTCCCGCGATTTCGACATCGCGACCATCGTCGCCGACATGGATCTCGGCTTTGGCACCGCGGGCCTCGACTTCAATCAGGATCCGCCGCAGGGCATCGCGGACGCGGTCTACGCCCCCGAGCGTCTCGACGCCAACCTGATTGACCGTCTTCTCTCGAAGTGCACCGACAAGCTCAGCATTCTCGCCGCGCCGGCGACGCTCGACCGCATGTACGACTTCGACGAATCGGCCTTCGACATGTTGCTGGATGTCTTGCGCGCCAGCGTTCCGGTCGTCGTGCTGGACATTCCACACACCTGGTCGGCCTGGTCGCGCCGGCTGCTGGTCAGTTCCGACGAAGTGGTCATCGTGGCCGCGCCCGACCTCGCCAATTTCCGCAATTCCAAGAACATTCTCGACACGCTGCGCGCGGCGCGTCCCAACGACGCCAAGCCGAAGCTCGCCCTCAATCTCGTGGGCATGCCGAAGCGGCCGGAAATTCCCGTGAATGACTTTTCCGATCAGCTCGAGCTGCCGGCCTCCGCGGTCGTCGGGTTCGACCCGAAATTGTTCGGCACGGCCGCCAACAACGGGCAGATGATCGGCGAGGTCGAGGCCGGCAACAAGATCGTGCCGGTCATCGACGATCTGGCGCGCGCGATCATGGGCCGCGCCGAGATCAAGAAGCAAAAGCGCGCCATTCTTAATCCGATATTCGACAAGTTCATGCGAAAGAAGGCGTCCTGACCCCGAGGGGGCGAGGGACGTTCGCATGCGGTTGTTCGCGGAGGTAGGTGTTCATGTTTGGTAAGCGACCGTCGGCGGCTTCTGCGTCCGCCGCTCCCCGTCAATCGGCGCCGGCGGCGACCGCGGAGAATCGCGCGCCCGTTTCGGCGCCGGC
>CAISEY010000131.1 GCA_903884435.1 uncultured Hyphomicrobiales bacterium
TCGCCGTCGCGCGGGGGACTCTCGTGAAATCAATCGCCTGGAGGCTGTTCAGATAAAATTGACTCAAGTTTTTATACTCCAATTATACTTTATTTCCCGGTGAGAATGATAAATTCAATTGCGTCGAATGCTGCATAATCACTTAGATCAACCGCAAAAAGCCCGTGGCAGTCTCTGTTCAACAACAGGGGCGATACATGGTCGGCGGCGTGGGCAAGGTAATCGGAGCGGTGGTGTTGCTGACGGCGGCATATTTCCCGTTTCATGGCGCGACCGAGGCCGCCGACGGGGGCGCGACCTACATCGCCGTGGGCGGAACGACGCTGGTGCCCTACGGCTGGGTTGATTTCTGCCAGCGCTATCGCGGCGAGTGCGACTCGGGGCCCGCCCAGGCTCTCGATGTCCGCTCCAATCCCGACACGATGAAGCGCATTCGCCAGATCAACGCCTGGGTCAACGGCAACGTCAAGCCGATGTCGGACATGGAGCACTGGGGCGTCGTCGACCGCTGGGATTATCCCAGCGATGGTTATGGCGATTGCGAGGATTACGCACTTTTGAAGCGTCGCCTGCTCATCAACGAAGGCTTTCCGCGCCAGGGCCTGCTGATGACGGTCGTCAAGGACGAAAAAGGCGAGGGCCACGCCATTCTCACGGTTAAAACCAACAAGGGCGAGTATGTTCTGGACAACCTCGACGACGAGGTCCGGCCCTGGAACAAGACCCGCTACCGCTTCGTCAAACGCCAGTCCCAGACCGACGAAAACGTCTGGGTCGATCTCGGCGAACCGACGTCCGCTCCCCTTGTCGTCTCGCGCTGACGTTTCGGCCGGACGACGCCTCGCGCCGGGCCTTCGGGTCCGGCGCTTTTTTATGCGCCGGAAAACCCGCCGCCATCGCGGCGACTCATTGACGGCGGGGAAAAACGGGAATTAGGCTTGTCGCCGCCGCGCGATTTTTTCGCGGCTCGATCGGGAGCATGAAAAAATGATTTTCCGCACCACACACTGCGCGTTGGGCGCCGCCGCCCTGGCGCTTTCACTCGGCGCGTTCAGCGGCGCCCCGGCCATGGCGCTCACACAGAAGGAATGCGGCGTCAAATATCAGGAGGCCAAGACGGCCGGCACGCTCAACGGCCTGAACTACAACGCTTTCCGCAAGGCGCAGTGCGGCTCCGACGCCACCGCCGCTCCCGCCGCCGCCCCCTCGGCTCCCGTCGCCCAGCCGGCCGCGGCCCCCGCCAATCCGCTGCGCCCGACTCCGGCCGCCGTCGCGCCGAAACCCGCTCCCCAGGCGGCTCCCGCCGCTCCCGCCGCCGCTGGCGCCGCGGTGTTCCCGAAGGCCATCGACCCCAAATATTCGACCCTGTCGCCGGGCAAGCAGCGCTTCAAGACCTGCGACGATCAGTACCAGGCCAACAAGGCCACCAATTCCAACGGCGGAATGAAGTGGATCGAGAAGGGCGGCGGCTATTACAGCGCCTGCAACAAGGCGCTCAAGGGCTGAACCATCCGGTTTGACGGCGCGTTGTCCCGGGATCGCGCGATCCCGGGATTGGCGCTCGCGGCTAGATCAAATAGGCGCGCGCCGCGGTGACGACGCCGGCGACCGCCAGAACGAGCGCGGTCGCCCACGGCCAGCGTTTCCCCTTCGTGATGATCGAAATCGTCGCGATCGCGATGGAGACGTGGAGGAACGTCACGGCCAGCGACAGGATGTGATTCCGGCGCTCGTGGCGCGCGGATTCATGCATCGCTTCCACCGATTTCTTTTCCTGCTCCCTGGCCTCGCCGGTGATTTCCTTCGATTCCTCGTCGTAGCGGGCGGCCTCCTTCTCGAATTCTTCCTTTCGGGCGGGCGTCGCCGCGGCCGCGAGTTCATAGAGGTTCTTCTTGACGCTCTTGGCCTGGTAAAAATTCCACTGGTCGGTGGCCTTGTTCTGGAAAAGAACCGCCTCGCTGCGCGCGGCGCCGGCTTCGCCTTCCTCGAGGGTTTCGAGGCTTCCAAGCCCCGCCGCGATCACCGCGAGAACCGCGATTGTCACCGCCACGAGCGAGAGGAAGGCGCTGCCGCTGTGGGCGACGTGTTCGGCGTGCTCCGCGTGTTCGAAGTGTTCCGTGGGCGATTCGGACATGGGGCTGTTTCCTGCTTTTGAGAATGGACGACTTGTGCGTTCGTTCGCGACCATAAAGCCGCCGCCTGTCCGGCGGCGCGATGGACAGGCCCGGGGCCCGGCCCTATAAAGCGGCCTGTATCAGAGCTGGACGCAACATGCAGGATGCAATGGCCGCCACCGAACTTCGCCGCGTGATGGTTGACTGTCAAATCCGTCCCTTCGACGTGACCGATCGCGCCGTGCTTGGCGCGATGTTGTCCGTTCCCCGCGAAATCTTCGTTGGCGCCGAAAACGCCCCGATCTGTTTTTCCGACGCCGCGCTGACGGTTTCCGGCGACGGCGCGAAGCGCCGCTTGCTCGCGCCCATGACGCTCGCGCGCATGTTGCAGGAGGCCGCCATCGGTCCGTCGTCGCGCGTGCTCGATGTCGCGGGGGGCGCCGGGTACTCGGCCGCTCTCATCGCCAGTCTCGCGCGCGAGGTCGTGGCGCTCGAGGAAGATGCCGGTTTCGTCCGGCGGGCGAACGAAAACTTTGGCCGAATCGGTCTCGCGAACGCTCGCGCCGTGATGGGGCCGCTCGACCGGGCGCCCGCGGGTTCCGGCCCTTTCGACGTGATTTTCGTGAATGGCGCCGTCGAGGATGGCCTCGAGGGGTTGTTTTCAGCGCTCGCGCCCGGCGGTCGCCTTCTCGCCGTTCAACGTTCGCCCGGGCAGGGCGGACGCGCCGGACGGGCGGTGCGATTCGACCGGATCGACGGTAAAACCAGCGTCAAAAGGCTTTTCGACGCGTCCGCGTCCGTGTTGCCGGGCTTCGCCGCGAACCCGGCTTTCGCCTTCTGACCACCAGGCCGGTGTCGCATTTTTGCGCCATCCCCAGAAAACTTCGCGAACGGCTCCGTCTCGCCGGGACAGGGCCGGCCGGTAGCGATATGTTAACCTTAACCGGCTCGTGAAGAGGCGGAGGGCGTCAAGTGGTAAACGTCTGGTGCGTCCCGGTTGCGGACTGCGGAAGTTTGAGGACTCGATGAATTTGTTGGCGGTCGACGAAGCGTCGGTGGCGTCGCGTCCCGGAACCGCGAGCCCCGGTTTCGCGCGTGTGTCAGCGGTCGCGCTTTGCGTGGCCTTCGCGGGGCTTTCTTGCGGCGCGCGCGCCGAGACAATTTCCGGGGCTCTGGCGAAGGCCTACGGGTTCAGCCCTGATCTCGGGCAACAGCGCGCGGCGACGCGCGCGGCGGACGAAGGGGTTCCAAAGGCGACCGCGGGCTTCCGGCCGACGGTGACGGCGACGGGAACCTCGGGCA
>CAISEY010000132.1 GCA_903884435.1 uncultured Hyphomicrobiales bacterium
CAGCATGACGCCGTCGTCGAGCACTTTCAGCGCGTTGGCGCGCAGCGTCGCGCCCGTCGTCGTGATGTCGACGATGAGTTCCGCGCCGCCGGCCGCGGGCGCGCCCTCGGTGGCGCCGAGGCTTTCCACGATCCGGTAGTCGGTGACGCCTTTTTCCGCGAAAAACCGCCGCGTCAGATTGAGGTATTTGGTGGCGACGCGCATCCGCGCGCCGCGCCGCGCGTGATAGGCGGCGGCCACGTCCTCGAGGTCCGCCATGGTGCGCACGTCGATCCAGGCTTGCGGCACGGCGACGATGACGTTGGCGTGGCCGAAGCCGAGCGGAGTCAGCAACTCCATCCGTTCCGCCACGTCGGAGACCTGCTCGCGCACGAGATCCTCGCCGGTGACGCCCATGTGCGCCGCGCCGGCGGCGAGTTGCTGGACGATTTCACCCGCCGAGAGGAAGGCCACGTCGACGCCCGGCAGTTCGGCCACCGAGCCGCGATAGTCGCGCGCGCCGCGGCCCTGCACCACGTTGAGGCCGGCGCGGGCGAAGAAGGCCGCCGCGTTTTCCTGCAACCGTCCCTTCGAGGGCACGGCCAGAACGAGTTTTCCGTCGCCGCTCATTTCGCGCCTCCCATGGCGAAAAGCCGGTCGCAGAAGATCGCCGCTCCCACGGCGGGAATGTCCGTCGAGGCGCCAAGCGTGCGCATCAACCGGTCGTAGCGGCCGCCGCCGATGATCGGGCGCCCGCCGGGGGCGCCCCGGTCGTAGGCCTCGAAGACGAAACCCGTGTAATAATCGAGGTTGCGCCCGAAACTGGCGCTGAAGGCGAGGCCTGACACGTCGAGCCCGCGCGCCGCGATGAAGCCGAGCCGCGCGTCGAACCCGTCGAGCGCGGCGGCGAGATCGATTTTGGCGTCCCGCGCCAGCGCGCGCAGCCTGGCCGAGGCGGCGTCGGGATCGCCGGAAATGGCGAGGAATTTCTCCAGAACGGCCTGCTTTTCGGCGGGCACGCCGGAATCCGCCGCCATCGCCGCCTGTTCGAGGAAGCGGTCGGCGATCTCGCCGGCGGAGCGCCCGCCCACCGTGGAAATCCCGGCGATCGACAGAAGGTTCTCGACCAGCGCCCGGGCGCCCGCCCGGTCGGCGCCCTGAAGGGCGCGCAGCACGCCGGAATGATCCTCCGCCGCGCCATTGACCGGCGTCGCGAGAATTTCGGCGAGGCCCTGGCCGCGCATGTGGCCGCGGCGAATTCGCCTTGGCCATGCCGGGCCGAGATCGAGCGCGTCGAGCACGGCGTTGAACAGGCCGGCGTCGCCGACGCGCGTTTCGAGACGGGCCGCGTCCTCGCCGCAGGCTTCGAGCGCCAGCGTCAGGATTTCCGCGTCCGCGGCCTCCCGGTCGGCCCGCCCGAAACTCTCGACGCCCACTTGCACGGTTTCGGCTGGCGCGCCCTGGCGGTGGCGGAACACGGGCCCGAGATAGGAAAATCCGGCCGGCTGTCCGGCCTCCGGCGAGGCGAGATAGTCCCGGCAGACGGGAATCGTGAACTCCGGACGCAGGCAAAACTCGCCGCCGTCGGGATCGCTGGTGAGGAAAATCCGCCCGCGGATGTCTTCGCCCGCGAGGTCGAGGAACACCGGGGCCGGTTGCAGGATGGCGGGCTCTGCGCGATGGAATCCGGCCGCCGTGAAATGCGCGAGCAGCCGCCTGCGCTGCTCCACCTCGCCGCCCGTCCCGTCGTCCGTCGCCTGACCGTTCACGTGAATCCCCGTTCTTCGGCCTCTCTCTAGCAAGGCCGGGGCGGGAGCGCGACTGGTTTCGGGCGGGAGGGTGAACGGAGGGCCGGGCGGGGGAGGGGCGTCCTTCCGTTCGCGGCGGACGTCATTGCCGCGGCCGGGGACGCGCCTCGCCGTTCCCCCCGACCCACTGGCGTTCCCCCCGTCGCCCGTCCTACATTGCGTCATCCATTTTCGGGGAAGCGCTCATGTCGGAACAAGCGGTCGCGTTCAAGTCGGACGGTCTCGAGCTGCGGGGCACGTTGCACCTGCCGGAGGGCGCCGCGCCCGGCAGGAAATATCCCGCTTTCATGGTTCTGCACGGCTTTGGCAGCAACCGGAATTCCAGCTCCAGCATCGAGCCCTGCAAGATGTTCGCGGAATGGGGCTACGCCATGTTGCGTTTCGACATGCGCGGCTGCGGCGACAGCGAGGGCGAGAAGGCCAATCTCATTTGCCTCGAACAGGTGCGCGACACGTCGAACGCGCTGACCTTCCTCCAGGGGCATCCGAACATCGATCCCGAGCGCATCGGCTGCATGGGCTCGAGCTTCGGCGGCGCGGTGACGGTTTACACCGCGGGCGTCGACAAGCGCGTGGCGGCCGCCATTTCCGCCGGCGGCTGGGGCCATGGCGAGAAGAAATTCCGCGGCCAGCACCCGACGCCGGAGGCGTGGAAAAAGTTCACGGACATGCTCGCCGCCGGCAAGAAACATCGCGCCGAGACCGGCGGGTCGCTGATGGTGCCGCGCTACGACATCGTGCCGATTCCCCCGCACCTGCGCTCCAACGTCAATTCGACCTCGCACCAGATGATGACGGCGGAAACCGCGCAGAGCATGTTCGATTTCCAGGCCAACGACGTGGTGGCGAACATTTCGCCGCGGCCGCTGCTGCTGCTGCATCCCGCCGTCGATTCGGTGACGCCAACCCAGCAGTCCATCGATCTGTTCGTACATTCAAAACAACCGACGGAGCTGCATCTCATCGCCGAGGCGGATCACTTCCTCATGGGCGAGGGCAATCCGCGCGTCGTGCATATTCTGAAGGACTGGCTGGCGAAGTTTTTCCCGGCGTGATTCGTCCCGCGGCGGAGGGTTCGTCGCGGAAACAGCGGCGTCCCGGCGCGCGGGCGCAAGTTCAGGAGCGATCCATGGCCTCGAACAAAGTCATCGTCACCGTCGCGCCCACGGGCGGCATGGCGGGCAAGAAGCAGAATCCCAACCTGCCGACGCAGCCGGAGGAGATCGCCGAATCCGTCTATCGCTCGTACAACGAGGGCGCGAGCGTCGTCGCCCTGCACGCGCGCCGCCCGGACGACGAGGCGACCTGCAATCCCGAAATCTACGGGCGCATCAACCGGCTCATCCGCGATCGCTGCGACATCGTGCTCAACAATTCCACCGGCGGTGGAATCAACGGCGACATGGTGCGCGACCTGCGCCCCGGCTTGCGGGAAATGATTTTCGAGGAACGGCTGAAGGGCGCCGGGGCGCCGCTCTGCGAGATGGTGACGTTCGACGCCTTCACGTGCCTCACCGGCTTCGCCGGAAACCAGATGCTGATGGTCACGGACGGCGAACGCTCGCGCAAGATGGCGGAACTCTTCCGCGCGAAAGGCGTCAAGCCGGAATGGGAGGTCTTCACGACCGCGCACATCCTGCAACACGTCACGCAATTGATCGCGGCGGGCTTCGACAAGCCGCCCTATTACGTCAACATGGTGCTCGGCGCGCACGTTGGCTTCGAGGGCGTCAATCCCTACACGCCGAAAATCCTGCAAAACATGGTCGATCACCTGCCGAAGGAGTCGATCTTCTGCGTCAGCGCCATCGGCCCGCAGCAATTGCCGGCGACGACCATGGCGATCCTGCTCGGCGGTCACGTCCGCGTCGGCCTCGAGGACAATAATTATTACGCCAGGGGCCAGCTCGCGACCAACGAAATGCTGGTGGCGCGCACCGTGCGCATCATTCGCGAACTCGGCATGGAGGTCGCGAGCCCGGCGGAAGCGCGCGAGATACTGGGGCTCGCGCCGCTGGCGGGAGCGGCGAGGGCGGCGGAATAGGGCGCTTTCTCAAAACAGTCCCTGCGTCAGCCCGTTTTCGTCGAGGCGGATGCGCAGCGCGGCGGGCTCGCGCGGCAGGCCGGGCATGGTCATGATGTCGCCGCAGACCGCCACGACGAAGCCGGCGCCGGCGGAAAGGCGCACCTCGCGCACCGGCACGACATGGCCCGAAGGGGCGCCGCGCAGGGTCGGGTCCGTCGAAAAGGAATACTGCGTCTTGGCGACGCAGACGGGCAGGGCGCCATGGCCCGCCGCCTGCCAGGCCGCGAGATCGGCGGCGGCCCTCGGGTCGAAACTCACGTCGGCGGCGCCGTAAATCTCACGCGCCACCAAGCGGATTTTCTCCGCGAGCGGCGTCGCGTCGGGATACAGCGGCGCGAATTTCGCGGCGCCGCCCGCGACCACGCGCACGACGGCGCGCGCGATGTTTTCCGCGCCCTTCGAGCCCTCGTCGAAATGCGTCGCGACATGCGCCTCGACGCCAAGCCGCGCGCATTCGTCGATGATCAGGGCCAGTTCCGCCTCCGTGTCCGCCGCGAACCGGTTGACGCCGGCGACGACGGGAACGCCAAACTTGCGCAGGTTGCCGATGTGCCGGTCGAGATTGGCGAAGCCGCGTTTCAGCGCGTCGAGGTTCTCGCGCGCGAGGTCGGCCTTCTCGACGCCGCCATGCATTTTCAGCGCCCGCGCCGTGGCCACGATCACGGCGGCGGCGGGCGAAAGTCCGGCCTTTCGGCACTTGATGTCGAAAAATTTCTCCGCGCCGAGATCGGCGCCGAATCCCGCCTCGGTCACGACATAGTCGGCGAGCTTCAGCCCGGCGCGCGTCGCGATGACGGAATTGCACCCGTGCGCGATGTTGGCGAAGGGGCCGCCGTGAACGAGCGCGGGATTGCCCTCGAGGGTCTGCACGAGATTCGGCATGATCGCGTTTTT
This sequence comes from uncultured Hyphomicrobiales bacterium, assembly GCA_903884435.1. Taxonomy (GTDB): domain Bacteria; phylum Pseudomonadota; class Alphaproteobacteria; order Rhizobiales; family Beijerinckiaceae; genus Terripilifer. The sequence continues at coordinate 4,768 of CAISEY010000132.1, forward strand.
CAGCAAAACGGTCATGGCGCCGGCGGCGCCGATGTCGCCCGCCGTCACCGGCTTTTTGTCGGTGGTTCGGGCGACGACCATGCGTCCCAGCCGCGCCTCGAGGTCGGCGAGATCGTCCGCGAGGCAGAACACCGCCATGACCTCGGAAGCCACGGTGATGTCGAACCCGTCCTCGCGCGGAAAACCGTTGGCGGGCCCGCCGAGCGCGGAGACGATGCCGCGAAGGGAGCGGTCGTTCATGTCGAGCGCGCGCCGCCAGACGATTCGCCGCGTGTCGACGCCAAGCCGGTTGCCCCAGTAAACGTGATTGTCGATCATCGCCGCGAGCAGGTTGTGGGCCGCGCCGATGGCGTGAAAATCCCCGGTGAAGTGCAGATTGATCTCTTCCATCGGCACGACCTGGGCGTGGCCGCCGCCCGCCGCGCCGCCCTTGACGCCAAAACAGGGGCCAAGCGAGGGCTCGCGCAGGCAGATCATCGTCTTTGCGCCAATCCGGTTCAGCCCGTCGCCAAGGCCGACGGTCATGGTCGTCTTGCCTTCCCCCGCGGGCGTCGGGGACGTGGCGGTCACGAGCACGAGCTTGCCGTCGGGGCGGGAGGCCAGCGAGCGCAGGAAACCCGGGTCGAGCTTGGCGATATGCTTGCCGTGGGGGTGCAGGGCCTCGGCGGGAATGCCGAGCCGCGCCGCGATGTCGCCAATGGGCCGGAGTTTCGCCGCGCGGGCGATGTCGATGTCCGCCAGCATCTCCGGCTTTCCTCCCCCGTTCCGTCCGGGAGCCCGCCTTGCCCTCGCCGGCCCCAGGCGATACCTATCACATTTCCGACACCGTCGGGGTTCAGGCGAGACTTTCTGCAATTCACGGGCCCCGCGCCCCTCCAATCCCGGGACAACGTGCGTCGGTTTATTCTCATTCTCCTCTTTTGCCTGTCCGGCTGCCTGTCGATTCGCGTGGCGGGCGCGGTGGACGCAGTGCGCGTGCCCCTCGACGCGCCGGCCATCGACCTGACTGGCGTGGTCGAGCATAATTTCTCGCAGGGCGACCAGTTGCAGGTTTCGACCGCGCCGGGAGCCGATGGCGTCGTCCGCCGCATTCTCGTCAACGCCCGCGAGGCCGGCGCGCAGCCGGCCTGGATCGTTTTCGCGCTGACCAACGACACCGACGAGCAGATCGAGCGGCTCATCGTCGCCCCGCATTTCCGCCTCGTCGGCTCGGGCGTGATTTCGCCCGATCTTGGCGCGTCCCGCGTCTCAGCGATCACCGCGAGCCAGGGCTACCCGCCCGAACGCGAAGACAGCCCCGACGCCGACGTGTTCCGCCTGACGCTCGATCCGGGCGCCACGGTGACCTATGTCGCGGAACTGCGCACGCCGAGCCTGCCGCAACTCTATTTGTGGGAGCCGGACGCCTACAAGGACAAGGTGACGAGCCTGACCCTTTACAAGGGTATCATCATCGGCATCGCCGGGCTGCTCGCGCTGTTCCTGACCATCGTCTTCGTCGTCAAGGGCGCGGTGATTTTCCCGGCCGCGGCGGCGCTGGCCTGGGCGGTGCTGGTCTATGTCTGCATCGATTTCGGCTTCTGGCAGAAGATCGTCGGAGTCGCGGGAGGGCCGGACCAGGTCTGGCGCGCCAGCGCGGAAACCTTCCTGGCGGCGACGCTTTCGGTGTTTCTCTTCGCCTATCTCAACCTCGCGAGCTGGCACGTGCGCGCCTCGCACGTCGTGGTCGGCTGGCTGGCGCTGCTCGCCTGCCTCGTGGGCATCGCGATCTACGATCCCGCGGTGGCGGCGGGCGTCGCGCGCATTTCGCTGGCGACCGTCGCCGGCGTCGGCTTCATTCTCGTCCTCTATCTCGCGCTCCATGGCGTCGACCGCGCGGTGATGCTGATTCCCACCTGGTTCCTGCTGCTCGTCTGGGTGGGCGGCGCGGCTCTGACGGTGACGGGCTATCTCACCAACGATCTCGTGTCGCCCGCGCTCATCGGCGGCCTCGTGCTGATCGTCATGCTCATTGGCTTCACGGTCATGCAAAACGCCTTCGCGTCCGGGGGCCTCGCGCATGGCACGATCGGCAACGTCGAGCGCAAGGCCCTGGCGCTGACCGGCTCCGGCGACGTGGTGTTCGACTGGGACGTCGTCGCCGACCGCGTGCACGCGAGCCCCGAGGCCGAGCAGATGCTCGGGTTGAAGCGCGGCGCGCTGGACGGGCCGGCCTCCGGCTGGTTCGAGGTGCTGCATCCCTTCGACCGCGACCGCTACCAGACGGCGCTCGACACGGTGCTCGAACAGCGCCGCGGACGAATCAACCTGGATTTGCGCCTGCGGGCGCAGGACGGGCATTTCCTCTGGTTCCAGCTCAAGGCGCGCCCCGTCGTCGGCGCGGACGGCGAGGTCGTTCGCGTCATCGGAACGCTTGGCGACGTGACCGAGGCGCGCAACGCCGAGGAGCGTCTTCTGCATGACGCGATTCACGACAATCTGACCGGTCTCGCCCATCGCGAGCTTTTCTTCGATCGCCTCTCGATGGCGCTGCTCAACGCGGCGACGAGCCCGCAGCGGCGCCCGACCGTCCTCGTGATCGATTTCGACCGTTTCCGTCAGATCAACGACATGGCCGGCATCGCGGCCGGCGATTCCATCCTGCTCACCGCGGCCCGTCGACTGAGCCGGCTCCTGCATCCCCAGGATTCCGTCGCCCGCGTCTCCAGCGACCAGTTCGCCATCATCGTGATGTCGGAAGTCGAGCCGGCGCAAATCGTCGCCTTCGCGGAGAGCGTCCGCAAGACGATGGCGACGCCCGTCACCTTCAACCAGCACGAAATCGCCCTGACGGTGTCGATCGGCGTCGCGCTGTTCGACCCGCGGATTCATCCGCGCGCCGACGACATGCTGAAGGACGCGGAGATCGCGCTGTCCCACGCCAAGCGGCTCGGCGGCAACCGCATCGAAGTGTTCCGTCCGACCATGCGCACGCAACAATCGGACCGACTGACGCTCGAGGCGGACCTGCGCCGCTCCATCGAGCGTAACGAGATCAAGGTCTATTATCAGCCCGTCGTGCGGCTCGAGGACCGCACCATCGCCGGATTCGAGGCGTTGCTGCGCTGGGATCATCCGAGGCTCGGCCGCCTCAATCCCTCCGACTTCATTCCCATGGCCGAGGAAACCGGCCTCATCATCGATCTTGGCAATTTCGTGCTCGACCGCGCGGCCCGCGAACTCGCGGCCTGGCAACAGGCGCTCGACGTGGAGCCGCCGATTTTCGTCAGCGTCAACGTGTCCTCGCGCCAGTTGCTGCGCCATGACTTGCTGAACGACGTGAAGACGGTCCTGACCCGCGCCAGCGTGCGCCGCGGGTCGCTGAAACTCGAGCTCACCGAAAGCCTCGTGATGGAGAATCCGGAATTCGCCGCGCAGATGCTGGCGCGCATTCGCGAACTGGGCGCCGGCCTTTCGCTCGACGATTTCGGCACCGGCTATTCATCGCTGGCCTATTTGCAGCGATTCCCCTTCGACACCATCAAGATCGACAAGTCCTTCGTGCATCACTCCGGCAAGGGGTCTCGCCCGGTGATCCTGCGCTCCATCGTCGCGCTCGCGCACGATCTCGGCATGGAGGTCGTCGCCGAGGGCGCGGAGACCGAAAGCGACATCATCGAGCTTTACCAGCTTGGGTGCGAATTCGCGCAGGGCTTCGCCTTTGGCCAGCCGATCACGGCGGCCGAGGCGCGCAAGCTCATGGGCGCGGCGGTCGAGGCGGCCTGACGTCAGGCGTGGCCGGCTTCGCCGACCAGCATCGCCGGATCGACGCCGAGCTTGCCGAGCGCGCGCGTGTATTTGGTGTCGAAATCCTCGTCGAACAACAGGTCCGCGTCGGCGGGGCAGCTCAGCCAGCCGTTTTGCTGGATTTCGTTTTCGAGCTGGCCAGCGCCCCAGCCGGCGTAGCCGAGCGCCAGAACCGCCCGCCGCGGTCCCACGCCCTGGGCGATGGCGCGCAGGATGTCCACGGAGACGGTGAGCGACACGTCCCCGTCGACGCGCATCGTCGTCTCGTCGGCCGAGTAGTCGGAGGAATGCAGAACGAACCCGCGCTGTGTTTCCACCGGTCCGCCGCGCAACACCGGCACCTCGCCGGCCCGCCCCGGCAACAGGATCGAATCCTCCTTGCGGACGACCTCGAGCTGCACGAGCAGGTCATGGAACTTGATTCGCCGCGACTTCCGGTTGACGACGAGGCCCATCGCCCCGTCGCCCGAATGGGCGCAGAGGTAGATCACGGATTTGACGAAGCGGGGATCGGTCATCCCGGGCATCGCCAGCAGCATCTGGCCGTCGAGATATCCCGCGGTCTTGCCATGCTTTTTGAGATGTTCGATGTTCATGTCCTTATTTTATGCACGAGGCCGGCGATTTCCAAGACGCGCCGCGCAATTCACGTGAATGTGGATGGCGGTTGAACGCGGGAGGGCGTAACGAATTGGCGATGCCACACGCTTCCTTCGAGTTTCGCCTCGCGCCGGCCCTGCTCGCGGCGGTTTTGATCGCGACGGCCTGCGGGCGGGCGGCCGCCGGGTCCGACGCCTCCGACTGGTCGAAGGGGCAAAAATCCGCCGCGCGTCTGATTTCCGGCGGCGGCTTCGGCGCCGGCGTTGAAATTCGCCTCGATCCGGGCAGTCTGACCTACTGGCGCAATCCTGGAGAGGCCGGCGTTCCCCCGGTCTTCTCCTTCTCTGGATCGAAAAACCTGAAGGCGGCGGTTGTGCGATATCCCGCGCCGCGCCGCTTCGTCGAGGCGGGATCGGATGTGTTCGGCTATCGCGGCTCGGTGATCTTCCCGGTCGACGTCACGCCGCTCGATCCGGGCAAGCCCGTGGAACTCGTCCTCGACCTGCAATACGCGGCTTGCGACAAAATCTGCGTTCCCGCGGAGGCGAAGGCGCGGCTCGTGCTTTCCGCCGGGGATCCGCGCACCCCGCAGGCCGATCGCATCGAGGCTTTCGCCGCGCTCGCGCCGCGCCGCGCCGAAGGGGCGGGGACGCCGGTTTTCCGCCTCGCGCGGATAGATGGCGGCAAACCGTCGTGGTCCGTGGTCGTGTCGCCCGCGCCCGGCGAGGGAGCCGACCTCTTCGCCGAATTTCCCGATGGCTGGTATTTCGATTCGAGGAAATCGGGCGAGGGTTTTTCTCTCCTGCTCGACCAGAGGCCCGCCGAAGCGGCGCGCGAGGTCGAGGTCACGTTGACTCTTGTCGCGCCGTCCGGCGCCTGGGAAAAAACGCTGCGTCTCGACGCCGGCCCCGCGACGCCCTAAAAGGGCGCGGGGAGTTTCAAGATCGTACCGACAGGCCCCGCAGGGAGTTCATCATGATAAAAGTTGGCGACCAGTTGCCGAACGCGACCTTCACCGTCATGACCGCCGACGGTCCGAAGCCGCGCACGACGGACGAGATTTTCAAGGGCAAGAAAGTGGTTCTTTTCGGCGTTCCCGGCGCTTTCACGCCGACCTGCCATCGCAACCATCTGCCGAGCTATCGCGACAAGGCCGCCGAGATCAAGGCGAAGGGCGTCGACACGATCGCGGTCGTTTCCGTCAACGACGCCTTCGTGATGGGCGCCTGGGCCGACTCCACCGGCGCGAAGGACAAGATCGAATTCCTCGCCGACGGCAGCGCGGCTTTCGCGAAGGCGGCCGGCCTTGAACTCGACCTCACCGCGCGCGGCATGGGCGTTCGCGTCAAGCGCTTCTCCATGCTGGTCCAGGATGGCGTCGTGAAGACGCTCGACATCGAGGAAAACCCCGGCATCGAACTGACCGGCGCCGACAAGATGCTGACGCAGATCTGACGGGTCCGCCATTCGTCGCGGCCGGTCCCTCGCGGGGCCGGCCGTTTTATTTGGTCGCGCGCCCGGCTTGATTGCGCCGGAATCTCCGGTCATGGAGAAGCGCGGACGGGGGCTCCGCGCCGGCATTGAACTGGATTGACATGAAAACGCGGGGCGGGAATTTCGGGGTCGTGGCCGGGCGCGTCCGGCGGTTCGCGACGCCGGTCTTCGTCGCGGGTCTCGCGCTGATCTGTTTTTTCGCCGAAGGTTCTCTCGCGACGACGCCCTTCACGCTCGCCTGCGCGTTCGTCGCCGTGACCGGCCTCGTGCTCCTGTCGCGGCGTCTGGTCTTCTCGCTTGGCCTCGTCGGGGCGCTGCTGGTCATTCTCGCGATCGCCTCGAAGACGAAGTCGCTGATGATGGCGATGACGCTGCACGCCTATGATTTCGTCTATTTCTCCCGCTCTCCGACCGAAATCCTCTTCATGTTCCAGCATTATCCCGCCGAAATGCGGGAGGCCGCGCTGGCGCTGGCGGCCGCCCTCGTCTTCGGCGCGTTGCTGTTCGCGTTCGATCCCGCGCGCGTGCCGCGCCGCCGCTCGGCCGGACTTCTCGCGGCGAGCGCCGCGGCGGCCGTGATTTGTTTCCAGATCCTCGGCGCGCCCGACGTGTCGTTTTTCTTTCGCGGCCGCTACCTTCTTTCGTCGTTCTTCATTTCGATCCCCGAGGCCGCCGGCGTCATGCGCCAGGGCGGCTTTTTCGCGGGCGGCGCGCGCGCCGACGCTCTCTCCATCAGGCCGGGCCTGTCGTGCCCGTCGTCCGCTGATTATCCGACCATCGTCCTCACCCTCAACGAAAGCGCCTTCGCGCCGAACCAGTTTCCGCAACTCGCCTACACGCCGGACCTGCTCGAACATTTCCGGAGCGCCGACGGCAAAATTCACAAGCTTGGCGTCGAGACCTTCGGCGGCGGCACCTGGCTTACGGAATTCAACGTTCTCACGGGCCTCTCGACGTGGCCGCTGGGCAACGTGCGCACCTATGTCGGGCGCATCATGCAGGGCAAGATCAAACATTCCCTGCCGGCCTATCTGAAGGCCTGCGGCTACGAAACGGTCGCGCTCTATCCGGCGCCCGGCGACTTCGTGAATTCGCGGCCCTTCTACGCGTCGCTCGGCTTCGATCACTTCTACGACGCGAAGGACATGAAGGCCCGCGCGCAGGAGCGCGACAATTTTTATTACGACCGCGCGCTCGCTGAAATGCGCCGGCATTTCGCCGCGAGCGGCAAGCCGCTGTTCATCTTCATCATCACCTCGGCGACGCATTTTCCCTACGACAGGCGCATGTCGCCGGAGGATGGCACGGAAGGCGGCGGCGCGGGCAATTCCGCGGAGTTCAACGAATATCTGCGCCGTCTCGCGCTTGGAAAGAAGGACCACGAGGCGTTTCGCGCGAGCGTCGCCAGGGAGTTTCCAGGGCGCAAGTTCGTGCTCGCTCATTTCGGCGATCACCAGCCCTTCATCGCCGGCGCGTTGCAGACCCTCGTCCCCGACGAGGACATCGCCACGGGCGCGCCGGACCCGAAAAAGCTCGCCGAACTCTACGAGACCTATTACAAATTCGAGGGGCTCGACATGGCGCTCGCGCCCGTGCCCGATTATCCGCGTCTCGATTCGCCCCTGCTTTCCACGCAATTGCTGTTGGCGGCGGGCGTGCCTCTCGACGACGCGTTTCAGGCGCGCGAACGGCTGACGCGCCTGTGCAACGGCCGGATGGAGGGCTGCGGAGCGGCGCAAACGGTCGGACGCCTCTATCAGGGATTGATCGAGGCGGGATTGCTTCTGGACAGATAGGCGAACGAAGGACGCGACCTCTTGAGCCGTTACGATTTCAGCGCGCCGCGGCTGTTTCTCGAGGCAGCCCTTTCTTTCGGCGTGGACGTTCCACTGACGCGCGAACAGGCGAACTACCTCGTCAACGTGCTGCGCCTCGCCGTCGGCGATTCCGTCCTCGTTTTCAACGGGCGCGACGGCGAATGGCTCGCGAACCTCTCGGCGGTTTCGAAAAAATCCGCATCGCTGCGCCTCCAGGATCGCCGCCGCGAACAGGAGGCTGTTCCCGACATTGATTACCTCTTCGCGCCGCTCAAGCACGCGCGCCTCGACTACATGGTGCAGAAAGCCGTGGAGATGGGCGCGCGGCGGCTGACCCCCGTGCTCACGGCGCGCACTCAGGTCCACAGGATCAACGCGGAGCGGATGCGAGCCAACGCCATCGAGGCGGCGGAACAATGCGGCATTCTGTCCCTGCCGGAGATCGACGCGCCCGTCGCGCTCGACAGGGTGCTCGGCGCCTGGCCGGACGACAGACTGCTTGTCTTCTGCGACGAGGACGCGCCGGTCGCCGATCCGCTGGCCGCCTTGCGCTCGCGCGTCGGCGCGAGTCCGCCGCCCGCGGCCGTGCTGATCGGTCCCGAAGGCGGCTTCGACGAGCGGGAGCGCCGGTTATTGCTGGCCTTCCCGCGGGCGCTGGCGATTTCCCTCGGCCCACGCGTGCTGCGCGCCGACACGGCGGGCGTCGCGGCGATGGCGCTTGTTCAGGCGGCGCTCGGCGACTGGCGCGCGTGAGCCTGGCGCCGGGTGCGTGAATTTCGCAACACACCTGGCGAGAAGTTAACGGACCGGGAAATCCCGGTTGCGCGACCATGATCTCGCCACGATGCTGGCGCGAGTGGCGAAGGCGCGGCGCGCGAACGCCGCCCGGGTGAGTCGAAACCGTCAGCAGTCAGGCCGCATGTTGAAACTCGCGTTTGCGCTCCGTTGCATTTCTCCTGGCGCCGGCCTCGCGTGCCTTGTCTCGGCGATGACGCCATCGATTGCCGGCGAAACGTCCCCCGCGGGATCGCCTCGCGAGCGCGCGGACAGGGTTTGCGCGGAATTCGGCCCCGATTTCGTCGCCGGCGACGCGCCAGGCCATTGCGTTCGCGTCGAGCAGCGCCTGCGGGTCGAGCGGAACGCGCGCCGCGACATGTCCCCCTGGGACGCGCCCCCCGCCTTCGCGCCCCTCGATTCCGCCGCGGGCGCGCTCCCCGCGCGCCTGCGCCTGAACGGCGGCTTCGGCCTCGGCCGCGGGCGTCAGGAGCGGTAGGCGCTTCCTGTTCGCGCCGCCGCTTCCGTGCGGGCCCCGCGGGCGCTAGGATTGTCATTTGCCCCGCCTGGAGTCGGCGCCTTGCTGTCCATCTCTGATTCGTCCGCGCTGCTCGCCCGCGTGCTCGACGACGCCCGCGTCGCCGGGGAGATCGCCATGGGCTATTTTCGTCCGGGCGAGCGCACCAGCGCGTCTGTCCGGAACAAGGAGGGCGGCTCGCCCGTCACCGAGGCGGATCACCGCGTCGACGCCTTTTTGAAGGAGCGGCTTTCGGCGGTCCTTCCGGAAGCCGGCTGGCTCTCCGAGGAGACCGCCGACACCGACGAGCGCCTGTCGCGCGATCTCGTCTTTATCGTCGATCCCATCGACGGCACCCGCGGCTTCATGCACGGCGATTCGCGCTGGGCGGTCGCCATCGCCCTCGTCGAACGCGGCGAGCCGGTTCTGGGCGTCGTGCATCTGCCCGCCCGCGGCGAGACCTTCACGGCCCTGCGCGGCGGCGGCTCGTGGCGCAACGCCGCGCCTATCCGGGTGTCGCCGCGCGTGGAGATCGAGGGCGCGGCGATGGCCGGACCCCGTTCGACGCTGGAGGCCCTCGCCCGCGGGGGGCTGCGGTTCGAAACGGAGCCGCGCATCCCCTCGCTCGCCTACCGGCTGGCGCGGGTGGCCGAGGGCAGCCTCGATGTCGGCATCGCCTCGACCAACGCCTGCGATTGGGATATAGCGGCCGCCGATCTGGTCATTCACGAGGCGGGGGGTCGCCTCGTGGACATGAAGGGGTTTCGGCCGACGTACAACCGGCCGGGCACGCGCCACGAATTGCTGGGCGCGTGGCCGGCGCAATTGCACGACGGCATGATGGCTGCATTGCGGGGCGCGCTGGCGACGCCGGCGAGGTCCTGACCGCGAGACCGGCGGCCCTGGCCCAAACAGAAAAAGGAACCAACATGGCGCACAAGGAACACACGCGTCCGTCGAAACAGCTTTTGCACCTCGTTTTCGGCGGCGAACTCAAGTCCCTCGACGACGTAGAGTTCAAGGATGTCGCCGGGCTCGACATCGTCGGCGTTTTCCCGAATTACGCGACCGCCTACGCGGCCTGGAAGGCGAAGGCCCAGATGACCGTCGACAACGCGCAAATGCGCTATTTTATCGTGCACATGCACCGGTTCTTCGATCCGGCGTGATTTTCTCCCGCCGTTCGGGCGGAGCTCGCGAATGCTGAAACGCCTCGGTCGCACGCGCCTCGCGCGCAATGTCGTCGGCTGGCTCGCCGTCGCTTATTTGCGGCTGGTGCGGGCGACCACGCGTTTCGTCGTCGAGCCGCCCGGATTTCCGGGAGAAATCGCGCCACGGTTGCCTGTGATCGTGGCGATGTGGCACGGTCAGCACTTCATGGTTCATTTCGCCTGGCCGGAGGGCGCGAAAGTGTGCGCTCTCATTTCACGGAGCGGCGACGGCGAACTCAACGCCAGCGTTCTTGAACGCCTCGGCGTCGAGCCGGTGCGCGGTTCCGGCGGCTCGGGGCGCAAGATTCGAAAGCGCGGCGGCGTCGCCGCCTTGCGCGAAATGCTGCGCCGGCTGGAGCAGGGAACAACCGTGGTGATGACCGCCGACGTGCCGAAAGTCTCGCGCGTCGCCGGGCCGGGCATCGTTACGCTGGCGCAAATGTCCGGCAGGCCGATTTATCCGGTCGCGGTCGTGACACGCCGCAGGCTTGATTTCCGCACCTGGGACCGCGCCTCGCTGGGCCTGCCTTTCGGACGCGGCGCGATGGTGCTC
>CAISEY010000133.1 GCA_903884435.1 uncultured Hyphomicrobiales bacterium
CCTGCGTGACGAGGAATATCTCAAGCTCAAAATCCTCACGGCCAGCTTGCCCGAACTCTGAAAAAGCCGTCAAAATCACCCACTAAAAAGCCCGAAGAGCCGAAAAAATAATCTGGCATTGCATCGTCTGGACCTGGTTCTACTGGTTCCTCGGCGCGCTCTATCTGCTCGCCCCGGTTCTCGCCTGGTGCATGTTCTTCATGGCCGTGAAGACCTGGGTTCGCGGGGAAGGCGGCTTCCGGCGCGACGGGGTGCCGACGGGAGTCCACGTCTGGACGCTCGGCATGGGCTTCATGCTCGCGGCGCTCGTCCTCGCCCATCTCGATTACGGGCTCGGCGCGGGAATGCTGATCAAGTCGATGATTGGCTGGGCCAAGGGCTGGGCGCTGATGTTCGTCTTCCCCTTCATCGGAGCGATGCTGCGGATTCGCGCCTCGATCGTCTATCGCGCGTCGAACATTCTCGCGTTGCAGACTTTGCTGCTGGTTCCCGTCTTCATTCTCGCGGCCGTCGTCAACGCCCCGCATCCGCTCTACACCTCGCCCCTGCAGATCGTCGGCGGCCCCGGCCCGGAATATTTCATGGTGGAGCTCTACGGCATCGACGACACCAACGGGGCGAAGCGCTGGCGATTCTTCGCGCCATGGTCGCCCGCCGCGGCCTTCGTCGCCAACATCGCCTTCGTGTTCGCCCTCTACGACAAGGACAAGTTCTGGCGGCGGATCGGCATCGTCTCCTCGATCGTCGTCTGCGTCATGTCAGCCTCGCGCATCGCGCTGGTGGTGGTTCCCGGCGTGATCGGCCTGACGCTCGTCCTCGCCAATCTCACGCGTCCCGTGACCGCGGCCGTCGGCGCGGCGGGCGGAACGATCGGCGGCTTCGCGCTGCCGCAGATTCTCTATGTCGTCGATCTGCTGACGCAGCGGTTCAATTCGGCGCGGGCGGATTCGACGCGCGTGCGCGCCTACCTGCGCTCCATCGCCCTGCACCGCTGGCAGACGGAAGCGCCGCTGGTCGGCCATGGAATCGTCGAACGCGGCCCGAAGATCGTCGAATACATGCCCATCGGCTCGCACCACACCTGGTACGGCCTGCTCTACGTCAAGGGGATCGTCGGCCTGCTGGCGCTCGCCGTTCCGATGGCGTGGACATGGATCGAAATGATCGCCAAGTCCCAGGCGGATCGCGTGGCGCGCGCCGGCCTCGCGATCATCATCGTGATCTCGTTCTACACCTTCGGCGAAAATCTCGAGATTCTCGCCTATCTCTTCTGGCCGGGTCTCGTCGTCGTCGGCGTCGCGATGCAGCGTCCCTTTCGAAACCCGCTTCGCCGTCCCCTCCAGGGCTACGAATAGCGACGAACCTCAGGGCCGCGGCGCGGCGCCCTTTGCGACGGCGCCAATCGCCGCGCGCTCCAGCGCGCCAAACAGACCATCGGGCAGGACGCGCCGCGCGATCGCCGCCGCGAGAGAGACGAGCGTGCGCGACGGCTCGCGCCAGACGATGGAGGCGTCGAGCCGCAACGCGGCCATCATCAGGTCGAGCGCCATCGCGCTGTCGGCGGAGCGCACGGCGCGGCGCGCGAGATAGCGCAACTGGTAGGCCTCGGCGAGATCGCCCGCGCGCGCCTCGAGGTCCGGCGCGTAGCCCCTGACCTTCGCCCGAAATCGCCGCCATGTCGCGAGCTGTTTGTCGACGTTGGCGGAAAGCCCGCCATGCGACACCCGGTAAAGCGTCAGCGGCGCGTCGATGAACGCGAGCCGCCACTGGCCGGAGACGGCGATGCGCGTCCAGCATTCGATGTCCTCGGATTGCCGGAAGCTCTCGTCGAACCAGCAGACGCGCCCGAGTCGCTCGTCGAAAAACGCGACGGCGTCGAGCGTCTCGCGACGAATGACCGGCGCCTATCCGTTGCCGACGGGATTGCGGCAGAACACGTGCTCGGGCGTGAACGCCCCGTTCCCGGGGCGCTGGACGAGACCGATGGGAGAGCCATCGTCGTCGATGAGTTCGGAGGCGGAAAACGTCAGGCCGACGTCGGGCGCGGAATCGAGCAGCCGCGCGTGTTCCGCGAGTTTCTCCGAACGCCAGAGATCGTCGGCGTCGAGAAACGCGATGTATTTTCCGCGGGATTCGCGAATGCCCGTGTTGCGCGCGCCCGCCAGGCCGCGGTTTTCCTGGCGAACGACGCGCACGCGCGGATCGCCGCGGCCGCGCGCGATGTCCGGTCCCCGGTCGCTCGATCCGTCGTCGACGACGATCGCCTCGAAATCGCCGAAGGTCTGCGCCACCGCGGAGTCCAGCGCCGCCGCGATGAAGCGTTCGGTTTGATAGAGCGGAATAACGACCGAAATCAGCGGCATTTCCGTCTTGCCTCAGGTTCTGCGCAGCACGCGGAACAACAGCGTGTTCACGCCCGGCACCATCGCGGCGACCAGGGTCGCGATCGTTTGTTTGGGTTCCGAGAGAACCATGCGCGGCGCCGTCGCCAGCGCGCGGGCGATGAAACGGCGGGCGACGCCGCGGTCGAGATCGAGCCGGAGAGCGCGGCGCGCGAGATAACGCAGCATCCGGCCCGCGGCGAGCGGCCCCGCCCTGCCCACGAGATCGGGCGCGGATTCGCGCGCGGCCTCGAGCATGGCTCGAAAGCCCTCGAACATCCCGTCGAGATTCGCGGACAGTCCATCCGGACTGGTCCTGTAGAAAACGAGGAGATCGTCGACTCCTCCAAGTTTCCACGAACTCAGGGCGACGCGGAACAGCCATTCCTGGTCCTCCGCGCGCCGCAACGACTCGCGGAAAAGTCCGGCCTCCGCGAAAACGCGGGCGCGAACGACCATCGCGGAACAGGTCGTGCAGGGATTCGTGAACAGGATGTCGGCGGGGGTGAGCCCGTCGAGTTTCGGACGCGTGCGCTCCCGGGTCGGCCGTCCGTCCGGCTCCATGAATCGCACGGCGGAGAACGACACGCCGAGCGAAGGATCGGCCCGCATGCGCGCGAGATGAATGGCGAGAAAACCGGGCGTCCAGAGATCGTCCGCGTCGAGCAAGGCGATGAACTCGCCGCGCGCCGCCAGGATCCCGCGATTGCGCGCCGCCGAGGCGCCGGAATTGGGCTGCGCCAGCACGGCGATTCGCGAATCCCGCCCGGCCAGCGCCCGCGCGGCGGCGAGGGAGCCGTCGGTCGAGCCGTCGTCGACGACGATGATTTCGAAATCGCCGAGGGTTTGCGCGAGAACGCCCTCCAGCGTTCCCTTCAGCGTCGCCTCGCTGTTGAAGCAGGGAACGACGACCGTGAACAAGGGTGCGGAACTCACGCGTGCGCCTCCCGGAATTGCGCGGACGCCGTCTTCGACCTCTCGCGGGTCGCGTAGGCCAGAGCCACCTGGGCGAAAATCATCGAGGGAACGATCGAAGCGACCGAAAGCGCGCCCGCGACGCCCACCACGCCAAAGGGCAAGCCGCCAATGATGGCGACGAGGAACAGGATCGCGTTGTATTTCGAGATTTTCCATTCGAGCTCGACCGCGTCGGCCGCGCGCAGCAATTGCGACGTCGCCACGACGACGGGGCGGGACAGCGTGCCAAGACACATCAGCATCAACGCGGGAACCGCGGGAACCCACTTCTCCCCGAACACGAGCGGCACGTACCAGGGCGCCAGAACGACCTGAAGGGTCACGAGCGGCATGATGACGAGCGACATCGCCCTGACCGTCAGCATGAAGCGTTCGCGCGTGTCGGCGTTGGCGCGGCCCTTCGAGAGATAGGGCAGAAAGGCCTGCCCCAGCGCGCCGGAAAGGCCGGTGGCGATTCCCGACCCGGCGTTCGTCGCGAAGGAATAGACGCCGAAGGCCTCCATTCCCAGCGCCTTGCCGACGATCAGCTTGTCGGCGTTGGCGCGGAACGTGTTGAGGGTCTCGGCGCCAAGAACGCGCCGGCCGTAGGCGACGACCTCGCGCATCTTCGCCCCCGACACGGGGACGCGGGGAACCGGAGCGACGCGGCCCAGCGTGACCAGCACCCACAGGATCGCGACGACGATCTTCGGCAACACCGCCGCCCAGACGCCATATCCCATGACCGCGAGGGCCGCCGTCGCGATATTGTCGAAGGTGATCTGGAAGAACAGCATCGCCGCCATGAAGCCGAGGCGGTTTTCCCGCAGCGCGAGGCAGGACCGCACGAGCCCGATGGGATAGATGAGATGGACGACGCCGAGCGCCAGCAGCATGGGCGCGACATTGGCGTCGAAGAAGACCTGCAAGGGCCAGGCGACCGTGAACTGGACGCAACACATGATCGCGCCCACGATCCAGTTGATCCGGTTCACCGCGCCGCAGACTTCGTCGAGTTCGTCTTCGCGCGCCTGCACGATGCGCGCGCCAAGCCCGTTGTGAATGAGCATCCTGACGAGTTCATAGGTCGTCAGGATCAGCGCCATCACGCCGAACTCGACCGTCGACAGCGCCCGCGCCAGCACGACGGCGGTGAGAATTCGCGACACGCGATTGCCCATTTCCGCGAGCGCCATGAGGGCGGTTCCACGCAAGAGCGAGCCATGCCCTCCACGTCGCGCCATCGCGCTGACGCGCGCCTTTTTTTCGCGAAGGCCTTCGAGAATCCAGGACATGGTCTGATCCGCGGGAGATAAGGTTGCGTCGACGCAACTGCTTGTAAACGCACGAATTCGCGGACCTACGTTAAATCGACTGTGTTAACGGACTTGCACGAAGTCGGTGAAATTTGTCGATGTCCGCGATTCACGCCTCGCCGGCGCGCCCGCCTTCCCCGCGCTCCCCGCGCGACGTTTTCCGATCCGGCGTCGCGGAACGATTTGCATTTTGCGAATCGTTCCGGCCGGCCCGGCCCCGGCGACGATCCGTTAACCAGGCAAGCCCCTGATTTTTCTGACGCGGCCTCGCGCGGCCCGCCGCGGACGCCGTGGCACGAAGAATGAAGACCACGAGGCCAGAGAATTCCCCTCGCGGGAACGAGTTCATTCGGGGCCGTGGCCAATGTCTGTCGTGCAAGCCGTAGAGATCAATCCCGCAGCGCGCGATGGCGCGCTTCTGGCGCGCACCGAAAGATCGTCCTTCCTGTGGAGCCGGAGCGGGGCGCCGGAAGCGCGCGTGGATCTTTTCGACCTGAGCGTCGAGAACACGACGCTCGACGCCGCCGCCGCCGCAGGCCGGCGCCAGCGCGTCGCCTTTCTCAACGCCCATGTCATCAACAGCGC
>CAISEY010000134.1 GCA_903884435.1 uncultured Hyphomicrobiales bacterium
GCGACGGCCGCTTTTCAGAGCGCGCAACTGTCATCGGGCTGCATAATGCCGGCTAGATGACCCAGTCTTCGCGCGCGGCGGCTGCTTCCGCCGCGATCTCGGCCTTGATCTCGCGCGAAATCTCGGACAGCGCCCAGGCGCCGCGCTTGCGCGGGCGAGGAACGTCGATCACGCGCGCGGCGCGCACCTCGCCCGGCTTGCCGCCCAGCGCCACCACGCGGTCGGCGAGATAGACGGCCTCGTCGATGTCGTGCGTGACGAAGAGGATGGTCTTGCCCGTCTCGGAACGGATGCGAATCAGTTCGTCCTGAAGATTTTCGCGGGTCGCGACGTCGAGGGCGCTGAAAGGTTCGTCCATCAGGAGAATCGCGGGATCGACCGCGAGCGCGCGGGCCAGGGCGACGCGCTGCCGCTGGCCGCCCGAAAGCTGATAGGGCCAGCGGTCCGCGAAATCGCGCAGACCGACGAGAGTCAGCGCCTTCAGGGCGCGCGCGACCCGTTCGGACCTCGAGGCCTTCGTTTTCTCGAGGCCAAGGCACACGTTCGAGAGCACGCGCCGCCAGGGCAGCAGCCGCGCGTCCTGGAAAACCAGCGCCATGGCCCGCTCCGCGGAAGCGTCCGGGCTGACGTCCACCGAGCCGCCGGTGGGTCGGGCGAGGCCCATGAGCACCCGCAGCAAGGTCGACTTGCCAACTCCGGAAGACCCCACGATCGCGACGAACTCGCCGGGAGCGACATCGAGATCGAGACCGCGCAACACCTCGGTGCGGCGTCCATCCTGCACGAAGGACAGTCCGAGGCCACGGATCGAAATCACCGGCTTTTTCGCTCTCAAGGCTTCCATTTCAAAAGCCTCCCCTGCGCGAGGACGAAGAGGGCGTCCATGACGCCGTAGAGGACCGCCATGGTGAGCATGTAAACGACGACGATGTCGGTCGCGAGCAGGCTAGACGCCTGCATCATGCGGCTGCCGAGGCCGCTGACGCCGGACAGTTCGGCCGCGACCACCGCCATCCAGGCCTGCCCGAGCGCGGTGCGCAGACCCACGAGGATGCCGGGCGTCGCCGCGGGCAGCAGAACCTTGACGAGACGCTCCGGCCCGGACTTAAAACCGAAGGCGTCGACGAGTTCGATCAGATCGCGATCGACGCCGCGGATCGCCGCCTGGGCTGCGAAGAAGACGATCCAGAACACGCCGATGGAAATGATGAAGACCGCGGCGGCTTCGTCGACGCCGAACCAGATGATGGCGAACGGAGCCCAGGCGAGGTTCGGGATCGGGCGCAGCAGCCGCACCACCCATGCGAGCAGGTTCTCGATGTCGAGATACATGCCGGTGAGGACGCCCAGCACGGCGCCAAGGCCCGCGCCCCAGAGAAAGCCCACGATGTAATGCGACAGACTGAGCCGCACCATCTCGAACCAGATTCCGCTGTTGAACTCCCGCAGGAAAGCCCGCGGCAGATCGCTCGGCGCGGGCAGCAGCGAATTCGGCACGAGCGCCAGTTTCGGCGCGAGCTCCCAGATCGCCAGAAACGCGAGGAGGCCAAGCGCCGAAAGGAAAAAGGGCTTGTTGCGCACCGGTTGTTCGCCGGGCGCTAGCGCCCGAACGCCTTTTTGGTCAGGGCCACGATGTTCGGCGGCGAGGCGTAGGCGTCGCCGATGATCTTGTAGAGCTCGGCCGGCGGAACATAATGAATGTTAAGGCCGGCCTGTTTTGCTTCTTCCTTGAGGGCCGGACTTTGCAACGCCGCCTCGAAGGCCCCCCGCAGGGCCTCGACGCGCGGCTGCGGCACGCCGGGAGGCGCGGCGAAGGGACGCCCGACCAGCGAGCGCTGGAAGAACAGCGAAAGCGCCTGCCTCTCCTCGTCGCTCCGCGCGAGATCCGTGATCAGCGGAACCTCGGGGATGCGCTCGTCGCCTTTCAGGCCGGCCTGAAACACGATGACCATTTTCTTGTCGCGATAATTCTGGTCGCGCGCGATGGTGTCGTAGCTGAGGCAGCCGCCCTGGACTTCCTTGCGTTCGATCGCCAGAAGAATGTCCCGCGATCCCGGATAGCCCTGCACGAGCTTCAGCTTCACGCCGAGAAGTTTCGCCGTGACCTCGGGATAGGTCTGGCTGTCGGCGCCGGACCCCGTGGACCCGACGATCAGTTCCTTCGTCTTGAGATCCTCCAGAGTTTGCACGGGCGCGTCGGCGCGCGCGACGCAGACGACCGTGTCGCGATCGGGACTGCCGAGATAATTGAACTTCGACGCGTCGAACCGCACGCTCTGGCCGCTCAGCAAGGGCTCGAAGGGCACGCCGCGATTGAAGAGGCCGAACACCGTCCCGTCCTTCGGCTGGGTGTTGTAGAGCTGGTTCGTCAGCAGCAGGCTGCCCGCTCCCGGCACGTTGGCGGGCACGAAGGACGGACGCCCCGGCATGAATTCCGTCATGTGCTTGGCCATGACGCGGGCCCAGACGTCGTCGGTGCCGCCGACGGCGTAGCCGATCAAAACCTGGACCGTCTTGCCCTTGTAGAAATCCTCGACGGACTGCGCCCGGGCGGGCGCCACGAGGGCGGAAAAAGCGGCGATCGCGACGCCGAATCCTGAAAAACGCATGTGTGACCGCCAGTTTGATGAACGCCGGGCATGAACACCAGGCGCCGGACCATGTCAATTCACGGGAGACCGCGCGCTCACGGCGGGTATGGGCGAAAGACCGGCGAAAGGCGTCTATTTTCCGCCGACGCGCGCGAACACGGAGGTGTCGAACAGACCATCCATCGACGGCGCCTTGTCGAAATCGCCGATTTCCGCCTGATAGGCCAGCATCCGGCGCGTCGGCTCCTCGATCAGGCGGGGATCGGCGATGAACGTCACCATTTTCGAGGACAGCGCCCGAGCGAGAATCGCCCGGTCGACGAGCCCGCCGCCGAACGCGGGCTGCACGAGGGCGGCGGCTTCCTCCGGCCTCGAGGCAATCAGCGCGTTGGCGCGAACCACCCCCGCGACGAGAGCGTCGACGGCTTCCGGCCGCGCCTTCGCGAAGGCGCCGGTGACGGCGATGACCACGCCGGGAACGCCATCGAACATTTCATTCGCCGTCGCGATCGATTTCAGTCCGGGATCGCGGGACTGGATGACGCTCAGCGAAGGTTCGAGCACCGTGCCGCCATCGACGGACCCGGAGAGCATCGCCTGCTGGATCGCGTCGATGCCCAGCGTCAGGATTTGCACGTCCTCGCGCGCGACCTGGTTGAGCTTGAACAGCCAGTGATTGAGCAAGACGTTGGGAACGCCGCCGGGCGGCACCGTCGCCAGTTTCGCCGCGCGGCCATTGCGCTTGCGAAATTCAGCCATTGCGAGGGCGACATTTCCCTTCGCGGCGTCGAACGCCTCCGAAAGGCGCGGCGAAGCCACGAATCCAGAACCGCCGGTCGCGGCCGCCGACACGATGCGAACGTCGAGGCCTTTCGCCCGCGCCACCGCGACCGGCGCGATGCCGATGGCCAGCGCGTCGATCGTGCCGGACGCGACCGCGCTGATCGCGGGCGGACCGGATTCGAAACGCACGAGAGAGAGTTCGAGACCCGCTTCCTTCGCCGCCGGGGAATTCGCCATCACGAAAACCGGCGAGGCGCCGATGGAGGGCACCCAGGCGATTCTCACCTTGACGGCCTGCGCGAAGGCCGTCGCGGGAGCCTCCGCCACGAACAGCGCGGCGGCGCCCGCGAACGCAAGGAAAACGCGAGGCAGGATCATGTCGAAAACTCCCGGCGAACGCTACCGCGCGGTCGCCTTCACGTAGAAGGACGGGTCGAACAATCCGTCGAGCGGAACGTCCTTTTCAAGCGTGCCGATCGAGACCTGAAAGGTCTGCATTTTCGCCGTCGCGTCCATGATGAGGCGCGGATCGGCGGCGAATTTCGAGGCCGGCGAGGCCAGGGCCTTTTCGATGGTCGCGGCGTCGACGATGCCCTTGCCCAGCGCGGCCTCGACGGCCGGGGCGACGCGCTTCGGATCCGTGTGAATCAGAGCGTCGGCCTTCACGAGCGCGTTCACGAGTTTTTGCACCGCGTCGGCGTTTTTCGTCAGGAAAGCGCCGGAGATGGCGACGACCGTGCCCGGCTGATTGGGGAACATTTCGCCGCCAAGCGCGACGATCCTGATGTTGGGGTTGCGCTGCTGGACGATCGTGTCGGTGGGTTCGCGGATGGTCGCGCCATCCACGGCGCCCGTCAGCAGCGCCTGCTGGGTGGCGTCGATGCCCATGGGCACGACTTCGTAATCGGCCTTGTCGGCCTTGATCACCTGAGTCAGCCAGTGGACCAGGGTCGTGTGCGGCACGGAGCCCGGAGGCTGGGTCGCGAGGCGCGCCGCCTTGCCGGTTCCGGCGTGAAAATCCTTCAACGCCTGGGCGCCCGTGACGCCAGCCTTGAACCAGGGCGAAAGCTTCGCGCCCGCGGCCACGGTCATTTCCTCGACCGCGGTCGAGGTCACGACACGAATGTCGATGCCTTTCGAGCGCGCGACGCCCAGGGGAGCGACGCCCGCGACGTAAATATCGAGGGTTCCCGAGGCCAGGGCCTGAATCATCAGCGGCCCCGATTCGAAAGTGGTGAACTTCAGGTCGAGTCCGGCCTCTTTCGCCCATCCCTCCTTGTCCACGACGAGGATCGGCGCGACGCCGAGGACGGGGATAATCCCGACGCGCGTCGTCGTCTGGGCGGCGGCGGGGGCCGCGAGTCCAAGGGCGAAAAGAGCGGCGAACAGGGCGCGCATGGGAAACTCCTGAAATTCCGGTCAGGCACATATACACTATCCTCCAATATATCAATTAAAAACGTGGATTAATTTTTCATACAAAAATTATTTGTTATTATTCTCCGTCTATTTTGACAGAGCGTTTTGCGGCGACCGCCGCGCCCTGTATCGTCAAACCGGACAGCCCCGCGACGCGCGGGGCCGGCAACAGACCGGGAGGAACTCTTGAGCGACACAGGCAAGGCCCATCAACCCATCCGGCGCGTCGTCACCGGCCACGACGACAGGGGATCGGCGAAGGTCATTGTCGATGGCGAGGCGATGAACATCCGCCCGTCGCCGACGCCCGGCCAGTATTCGACGCTCATGTGGTGCACGGATTCCATGCCCTGCGACATGCCCGTCGGGGAAGGCGCCGAGGACATGGGCAACCGGATTCTGGGCACCTATCCGCCCGTCAACGGCACGCGCTTCATGATCGCCGAATATCCGCCAGGCAACACCGCGCGGATGCACCGCACCGAGACCATCGACTACATCATCGTGCTCGATGGCGAGATCGACATGGAGCTCGACGAGGGCCGCATGGTCCACCTGAAGCGCGGCGACGTGATGATCCAGCGCGGCACCTACCATGCCTGGATCAACAGGGGCTCGGAAACCTGCCGCATGGCCTTCGTGCTGATCGACGCGAAGCCCCTCGGCATCGGCGATCCCGTGCCGCGCGGCGGCATCGCGGGCGATCCGCATCCGCCGAAACATTGAGAGCGGACAACGCGGGAAACACGGCCCGGACGCACGGGACGGCGCCGGCGGCCTGAAAACAGGCACCTGTCTCCATCGTCGCTCCGCGAGGCGCTTTCGGTGTAACCTCCGACCATTCGGGAACCCGAAAAATTCAGGGGAGCGGCGACGTGAGGGGCAACGGGAACTCGATTCTGGCCGGCGGTTTCGCGCTCGCGCTCGCCGCCGGCCCGACCGCGGCCCAGACGGCCGGAGACTTCTTCCGCGGCAGGACCGTCGATTTCGTCATCGGCTATCCGCCGGGCGGCGGCTACGACATATTCGGACGCGCGCTGGCCCAGCACATGGGCCGGCACATTCCCGGACAGCCGAACATCGTCGTGCGCAACATGCCGGGCGCGGCCAGCCTCAAGGCCGTGCAATATCTCGTCACGGGCGCGCCCCGGGACGGAACCGCCTTCGGAATTTTCAATTCCAATCTCATCACCACCGGCATGACCGATCCGCAAGCCATTGGCGTCGACATGGGCGCGCTGACCTGGCTCGGCAACATGGTCAGCGACACCAAGACCTGCTTTTCCTGGCGCGCCAGCGGGATCGCCAGCGTCGATCAGTTGCGCGCGCGGACCTTCGTCATTGGCGGCACGTCGCGCGGCTCGGCTTATGTGTATGGCTCGCTGTTGCGGCACGCCTATGGCGAGTCGCGCGTGAAGATCGTACTTGGATATCCCTCCAACGTCGACGCCTATCTCGCGATGGAGCGCGGCGAGGTCATGGGCATTTGCACGGGTTACGACATCGTCAGGCAATTGCGGCCCGAATGGTTCCGGAACGACAGCATCGCCTTTCTCGTGCAATACGGCGAGGTCAGCGAACCCGGCCTCGAACAGGTTCCAACGGTGTACGACCTGCCGCTGGGCGAGGAGATGAAACAGGCGGCGCGGTTCTACATCGGCGCGGACAGGATCGCGCGGCCCGTCGCGGCGCCTCCCGGCGTGCCCGCCGACCGCGTGGCGGCGCTGCGCGAAGCCTTCGACAGGACGCTCGCCGATCCGGAGTTCCAGGCGGCTTCACGACGGGCGCACATGGAAGTGCAGCCCATGAACGCCGCGGAACTGACGCGGATCGTCAACGCCATCCGCGCGACGCCATCGGCGATCGTCGATATCGCGCGCGGGCTGGCGGAACAGTAACGCTACTTTCCCGAGTTCGCGGGATCGAGCACACGCCGCAAGCGTTCGCCAACGGCGGCCGGCGTGGCCATGATCTGGGCGCTGAGCCGGTCCAGTTCCTCGCCCTTCACGGGATTGATTTCCAGCGTCTGGCGCCCGGCCTCGTTCAGCAAATCGGGATCTTTCATGGCGGCGTCGAAGGCGCGGCGCAGGGCGGCGAGGCGCTCCGGGGGAACGCCGGGCGGCGTCAGCAGCGGCCGGCCATATTCCTGGCGCGCGACGATCACGCTGTAGGCCTGCCGGTCGCCTTCGTCCTTCGGCAATTCGAACAACGGAACGTCCGCCAGTTCAGGATGCGGCCTGAAACCGTATTGCGCGATGATCTTCACCTTTTTCTCCGCGAACCATTGCTGGTTGCGGGCCTTCGCGGTCACGAGGCCGATGCCGGCGTGGCCCATGACCTCGCCGCGCTCCATGGCGAGGTCAATATGCGTCGTGCCCTCGTAGCCAGCCACGATCTTGAATTTCGTTCCGAGAAACGCGTTGGCCGCGAGCGGATTGTCAACCGTCGCCGTGCCGTGGGCGACGGCGCCCACCACGACTTCCTTCTCGTAAAGGTCGCGGATCGAGTTAATTCCGGACGTGTGCCACATCATCACCATGATGGTCTCGGGCGCCGTGCTGCCAATCCAGCCGAACCGGGAAATCTCGAAACGCGCCGTGTCCGGGCTCAGCATCGGCGCCGTCGGCATTCCGTTGGTGATGGCGCCAATGACCGTGCCGTCGCGCGGCGCCGTGTTGTAGAGCTGGTTGGTCAGCGTGAGACTGCCCGCGCCCGGCACGTTTTGCACGATGACGGCGGGATTGCCCGGAATATATTTGCCGATATGGCTCGCGACGAGACGCGCGGCGATGTCGTAGCCGGAGCCAGGCGCGGAGCCGATCCGCACCTGCACCTGTTTTCCACGGTAGAAGTCCGCGACCGGATCCTGGGCCCTCGCCACGCCCTGCGTGCAACACGCGGCGAGGACAAACGCGAACGCGGCGACTGACTTCATGGCATGATCTCCCTGTTTCAGGAAGATCATGCCACGAACGGCAAGGCCCGCACAATCGGTCGGGCCGCCGCGGGAGACCCGCCTATTCGGCCTGGCCGACCGTCGCGTGGCCAACGGCTTCCGCCTTCGCCACGCCCGGCTTTTTCGGACGCAGACGCACGTAAATCTGCGCGGCGAGAAGCAGGAAGCACAGGCCGAGGAAGAAGCCGCTGATGGGGCGCTCGATGAACGTCATCATGTCGCCACGAGATATGATCATCGCGCGGCGGAAGGTTTCCTCGAACCGCGGGCCCAGCACGAAGCCGAGCAGGATCGGCGCCGGCTCGAACTTCAGCAGCATCAACAGATAGCCGAACACCCCGAAGAACAGGGTCACGCCCACGTCGTACAACGAATTGCGGTCGGCGTAGACGCCGATGCAGATGAAGAACAACGCGCTCGGGAACAGGAACTTGTAGGGCACCATCAGCATCTTCACCCAAAGGCCGATGAGCGGCACGTTGAGAATGATGAGGATGAGGTTGCCAATCCAGAAGCTGGCGATCAGGCCCCAGAAAATATCCGGATGCTCGATGATCAGTCGCGGTCCCGGCGTGATGCCGTGAATGATCAGCGCTCCGAGAAGCAGCGCCATGACCGCGTCGCCGGGAATGCCAAGGCTCATCGTCGGAATGAAGTCGCCCTGCACCGAGGAGTGGGTCGAGGCTTCCGGCGCGGCGACGCCCTCGAGGGCGCCGTGCCCGAAGCGCTCCGGCGTGCGCGACACCTTCTTCTCCGCGGCGTAGGCGACGAAGGACGCGATCGTCGGACCGGTGCCTGGGATACAGGAGCACAGGCTGCCGATGATCGTGCCGCGCAACACCGGGAAGGCCGCGAGCTTGATGTCGGCCATGCTGGGCCGCAGGTCTCGCACCTTGAGGTTGGTGTAGGCGGTGTTGATCGGCGCCGTGTTGTTGACGCTCTTGAGGAACTCGGCGATGCCGAAAATGCCCAGGGAGAGCGCCACGAGCGCCACGCCGTCGGCGAGATCGATCATGCCGAAGGTGAAGCGTTCGACGCCGGTGTTGATGTCGGTGCCGACGATGCCGAGCAGAAGGCCCAGAATCGTCATCGCGACGCCCTTCAGCGGCGACCCCTTGGCGAGCGTGGAGCCCGCCAGCAGGCCGAGCAGCATCAGCGAACAAATCTCCTGCGCGCCGAACTGGAACGCGACCTGCGCGACATAGGGCGCGAAGAAGATCATCTGGATGATGCCGAACGCGGCGCCAAAGGCCGAGCCCATCATCGTGATGCCAAGCGCGATGCCGCCCCTGCCCTGTTTCGTCATCGGGAACCCGTCGAGACAGGTCACCGCGTGCGGCGGATGGCAGGGCAAATTCAGCAAGATCGAGCAAATGGCGCCGCCATACTGGGCGCCATAGAAGATGCCCGAGAGCATCAGGATCGCCGCGACCGGCTTCATGCCGAACGTCAGCGGCAGCAAGATCGACACGGCCGACAGAACGCCCATGCCCGGCAAGACGCCGACCATGTTGCCGATGGTGACTCCGACGAAACACCACAGGAGGTTTTCCGGCTGCAGGGCAACCGAAAAACCGTGCATCAACCCTTCAAAACCGCCCATGTCACATGCCCCGGATGATTGGTATCTGAACGTGGAGAACCTTGGAGAACAGCAGAACGCCGAAGATCGTGATCCCCGCCGCGAGAAGCGCGGAACTCTTCAGGGTCGCGGTCTTGTCACCCCAGCAGGCGATGAAAACGCAGAAGAAGGTCGCAGCGAGCAGCCCGACGTATTCGGCGAGGAGCATGAAGGCGAGGACGCTGCCAACGATGCACGCCCAGCCACGCCAGTCGAACTTGTCCGCGAAGCCATGCTGCTCCGCGGTGATCGTCTGTCCGATCGCGGACTTGCCGCTGAGCGCGGACACGGCGATGAGAATTCCGAGGAACGCGAGCAGCAATCCGAGCGCCGAGGGAAAATATCCCGGCCCCATCGAGGTCAGTGTCCCGACCTTGTATCTCTGCCCGATCCCGGCCGTTCCAAGACCGAGCACGATCACCAGCCCCCCGGCAAAGAGATCGCGCGTTTTTTCACTCATCTTCAAGGTTCGGTCCTCCCCTTCAATTCGATACGCTCCGAATTTCCGGGTGGACTGAGCCCGGAAACCAAATCGGCGCCGCCCCCTGGAAGGAGCCCCCCGCCGGTTCATAAAGTCTTTATCTTCTGCCCTTGAAGCCGTCCGAAAGCAAGCCTGCAATGTCGCCTTCCCGCAACACGGCGCGGGATATTCCCGCGAGCCAGGCCACGACCGCGGGTTGTGTTTCCGGGGCCAGCGACGCCGGAGACTTGCGTCAGGGCAAGCACGCGATGGACGTGTCCGCGTTGGTAACGCATGTCGCGCGCCGCGCTCGAAGCACTTCCCGAGGACGCGACAAAATCGGAAAATAATGAGGGACGCGTTACTGCGGCTCGATCTTCGCGAGCTTCACGTAACGCTTCCAGGCTTCGGTCTCGGAGATCAGCATTTCCTTCAGAAGCCTGGAATTTCCAGGCAGCGGATCGGACCCGGTCGAGGCCAGAAACTTCACCGTGTCGGGGGCCACGGCGATTTCATTGAAGACGGTCTCGAGCCGGTCGCAGATCGCCTTCGGCGTCCTGGCGGGCGCGTGCACCGACCACCAGGTGCGCACGTCGAGGCCGGGGATGCCCGCTTCCGCGGCGCCGGGAATGTCGGGCATGGCCTGCAACCGTTTCGCCGAACCGGTGGCCAGCGCGCGCAACTGTCCGTTTTGCAAGTAGCTCGCGAGAATGGTCGTGTCGATGTGAATGAAGTCGATCTGGCCGGAGATCAGATCGTTGATCATCGGCCATGTATCCTTGTACTTGACCTCGACGGTCTTGAGGCCAAAGGCGCCCTTGTAGATTTCACTCGAGACAAGGCCGGGATTGGCGATCGAGCCGTAGGAGCCGCGGTCGCCCTTGCCGCGCAGGAGTTCGGTGAGTTCCGCGACGGATTTCGCCGGGCTGGTTCCGGCCACGGCGAGAACGAAGGCCGAGACGTTGAGCGTCGTCAGGTGTTCGAAATCCTTCATCGGATCGAAGGGCAGGCTTTTGTAGAGGCTCGGCGCCGCCGCGAGCACCGAGGCGCCGGGCGCGACATAGATGGTCAGGCCATCGGGCCTGGCGCGGGCCACGGCGTCAGTCGCGATGTTGCCGAAGGCGCCGGGGCGATTTTCCACGACCACGGTCCGTTTCAGGGCGTCGGAGAGCTTGTTGCAATACCATCGCACCTTCAGGTCGGCGCCCGAGCCCGAGGAAAACGGGCAGATCGAGCGGATGACGCCTTCCGGATAATCCGCCTGCGCGCGCGCCGCCGGACCCGCGAGAGGCGCGAGCGCGAGGCCGCCAACAATACCGCGACGTGTGATCAAGATCGTCTCCCGTTTCGGCGGACGGTAGCGCGGGCGCGCGAGACGGGCAAATTTTCACGCCGCGCCGACAATCCGCCCGGCTTGCCATGCGCGCCTCCGGGTTGTCCGCCAGTTTCACGGCGCCCCGACCCGGGGGAAAGGGGAGCCTTCGCGCTTTCGCTTGCGCGACCCGTCGATTGCGCGATAATCGCGCGAACAATCGCCGCGGGAGCCGGCGTCGAACACAGGGAGGAACGCCATGCGAATTTCACGCAGAGACATGATCGCCGGCGCGGGCGCCCTCGCGGCGGCGCCCGCCTTCGCGGCTTGGGAGGAAAACGCCCGCTACCCCGACCCGCGTTTCGTCATCCTCGATCCGACTTTCGCGAAATACCAGATCAGGGAAGCCGGCGTGGAACGAATCTTCACGGGAGCGCGCTGGTGCGAGGGGCCGGTGTGGATGGGCGACTGGCGCAGCCTTTTATGGAGCGACATTCCCAACAACCGCATCCTGCGCTGGGACGAGGCGACGGGACAAACCACGGTCTTCCGCGCGCCGTCGAACTTCACCAACGGCAACACGCGCGACCGGCAGGGCCGGCTCGTCAGTTGCGAGCACGACACGCGCCGCCTCACGCGCACGGAGCACGACGGGACCATCACGACGCTCATCGATTCCTTCGAGGGCAAGCGCCTGTGTTCGCCCAACGACGTGATCGTGAAATCAGACGATTCCATCTGGTTCTCGGATCTCACGTCGGGCATTTCCGGCAATTACATGGGCCATGTCGCCGAGCCGGAATTGCCGGTGCGAATCTACCGGCTCGATCCGAAAACCGGGCGCGCGACGGTCGTCAGTTCCGAGGTGCGGCCCAACGGCCTCGCGTTCTCGCCCGACGAAAGAAAATTCTACACGTCCGACAACACGCCGGGCAAAAGATCGATTTTCGTCTACGACGTGACGGAAGACGGAACGAAGCTCGCGAACGGACGCGTGTTCGCCTATTGCGAGGAGGGCGTGAACAGCGACGGCTTCCGCTGCGACGTCGATGGCAATCTGTGGTGCGGGTGGGGCTACGGCGAAAAATACGACGGCGTGATGGTGTTCAACCCGGCGGGCAAGCCCATCGGGCAAATCCTGTTGCCGGAGCGTTGCGCCAATCTCTGTTTCGGCGGCTTGCGCCGCAATCGCCTGTTCATGGCCTCGAGCCATTCGGTCTATTCGCTCTACGTGCAGACGCAGGGCGTCGCCGGCGGCTGACGTCCGCGCGCTCCTTCCTTACACTCGCCTTCCCGATTTCCGGAGACACGAATGCTGAACATGAAAACACTGGCGCTCGCCGCCGGCCTCGCCGCGCTCTCCTGCGCGTCCGCCCTCGCGCAACGCGCGCCGTCGGGCATCGTCACCATCGACCGCCTCGTCGATCACGTCTCGAACGTGCCGGCGATCGCGGGCAAGCACATCGACCTCTTCGTGCGCGAGAAGGTTCCCGCCGCGGTCCAGAACGCGCGCGGCGGCAAGGCGCCGGCGGGCAAGGTCGCGCTGTTCGTCCACGGCGGCTATTCGCCGGCGAAGCTCGCCTTCGACGTGGATTACCGGGACTACAGCTGGATGGAATATCTGGCGCGCGCGGGCTACGACGTCTTCGCCATGGACATGACGGGCTATGGCGAATCGGGGCGCCCGATGATGGACGATCCCTGCAATCTCGAGGCGCGCTATCAGGACCTCGTCGTTCCCCGCACCCTGCCCGCGCGCTGCGAGCCGAAATACAAGTTCGAGCTCGTCAACAGC
>CAISEY010000135.1 GCA_903884435.1 uncultured Hyphomicrobiales bacterium
AATCCCGCGCGCAAGACCCGCGCGCCCGAAAAAGGCGGCGAAAAGCCTCGCCCGGAGCGTGTTTGCAACGAAGGGAATAAAGGCCTAGCTTCCGCGCGCGTTCGTCGCCGGGCGAACGGACGCGCCTCGAACCCGAAAACAATACTGGAGGACGCCACGATGAAACGCACGACCCTGCTGGCCCTGCTGCTGACGACGGCCATGGCCGCGCCAGCCTTCGCCGCCGACGCGAAATACAAGATCAGCGCCAGATACAAGATGCCCGACGGCGGCTGGGACTACGCCACCTCCGACGCCGGAAAAGGCCTCGTCTACTGGGTGCGCAACGACCACACCGACGTCATCGAGGCGAAAACCGGCAAGCTGTCGATCCTGAAAAGCACGGGCAACGGCCACATGGCGGTCGTCGTGGACGGATCGCCGCTGATCGTGGTTCCGATGCGCGTCCCCGCCAAAACCAGCCGGATCGTCGATACCTCGACCGACACGGTCGTCGCCGACCTGCCGGGCGGCGAGGCGCCCGACGGCGCCGCCTACGATCCCTTCACGAAACATGTCTTCGTCGTCAATCACAACAGCAGCGACGTGACCCAGATCGACCCCGTCGCGAAAACCGTGGTCGCGACCATCGCCGTGGGCGGCGGCAAGCTCGAGTTTCCGGCGTCCGACGGCGCCGGCCATGTGTTCGTCAACGTGCAGGCGGCGGGCGAAGTGGCCGTGATCGACGCCAAGACCTCGAAAATGACGGGGAAATACAAAATGGCAGGGTGCGAGGACGCCTCCGGTCTCGCCTTCGCCACGAAATCGAAACTGCTGATCGCCTCCTGCGGCAACGGCACCGCGCGCGTGCTCGAAGCCGCCACGGGCAAGGAAATCGCCTCGATTCCGATCGGCAAGGGGCCGGACGCGGTGATCTACGATCCCAAGAACGAAGTCGCCTTCATTCCCTGCGGCGAAAGCGGCGTGCTGGAGATCATTTCCGTCGCCGATCCCGCGCATGTCAGAAAACTGCAAAGCATCAAGACGCCGCCGCTCGCGCGCACGGGCGCGGTCGATCCGGACGGGCGCCTTTACATGATGGCGGCGCAACCCGACCCGACCAAGCCGAAAGGCGGCGGGGGACGCCCGACGCCGAAGGATGGAACCTTCGAAATGGTCATCGTCTCGAAATAACCGCCAACGGACGAAGGGCGCCTCGCGTCCTTCGTCCTCCCGTTCTCCGGCGCCGCGCCCCTACGTCGATCTTTGCATCATCATGCGCACCGCGTCGGTCCTGCTGCGCGCGCCAAGCTTGCGATAGATCTGCCGCAAATTGAGGCGCACGGTGATCTCGGCGATCCCCAGCATGTTCGCGATCGTCTTGTTGGGGTGGCCCGCGACAAGCAGGTTCGCCACCTGAAGTTCGCGCTTCGACAAGGCGACCGGCAACGCCGGCGAACCGGGCGCGGCGGCCTCCCCGATGGATGGAGAAATCGAGGACACGCCGTTCATGTGCGAGCGTATCGCGTCCCACAACTGGTCGCCCGCGACATCCTTGGAGATCACGCCCGCCACGCCGGCGTCGAGCGCCTGACACGCTTCCGCGTGGGTGACGGCTCCGGAGAGGACGATGATCGGCGCCTCGGGAAATCCCTCCTGGATCGCCTGGATGGCGGGCAGGCCCGAAAGGCCGGGCATCTTGTAATCGAGAAGCACGAGGTCGAATTCCGCGTCGGCGCGCCCGAGCGCCTCGGCGACGTTGCCGGCTCCCACCACGTCGATCGACTCGTCTGACTTGCACAGAAACCAGGTGAGCGCGTCGCGCACGAGGTGGTGATCGTCGACGAAGAGGATGCGCATGGATCAGTCTCCACTCATCAGGGGCAGCGCGATCCGGACGAGCGTTCCCGCTCCGGGACGGGATTCGAGGACGATCTCGCCGCCATGGCCGCGGACGACCCCGTCGCAAATGGCGAGGCCGAGACCATTGCCGGCCTCCGGCCGCGTCGTGAAGAAAGGGTCGAAAGCGCGCTCCACCGTCTCGGCCGTCATGCCGCGTCCGTTGTCGCGACATTCCAGAACCGCCTGTTCGCCGCCATCTGCGGCCGTCCGCCGGACGAGGCTCAATTCGATGACCCCGCCCTCCGGCTCCATCGCCTCCATCGCGTTCTTCAGAATATTGCGAACGAGATCGCCAAGCTGGCTCGCCTGTCCGTATACTTTCAGATCCGGCTCCGCGGACAGGACGATCCGCGTCGCCTCCCCGGCGAGGGGCGCCAGCGTCTCGACGGCCCCGGACACGACCGCCGACAGGTTCACCGCGTCGAACGCGGCGACGTTGCGACCCGAGTAGGTGAGAATGCCGCGCAGGAATTCGCGGGCCTCGTCGATGGCGCCGGACATTCTTCGCAGTCGTCCTTCGTCCGGCCGTCCGGCGCGCGCCTCGCCGCTGGCGATTTCCAGATGGCCGCGCAAGGCGGGCAGCAGATTGTTGAAATAATGCGCGATGCCCCCGGACATGACGCCGAGCGCCTCGAATTTCCTCAGCCTCGCTGTCGCCAGTTCCGCGAGCAACCTCTGCTGCGTTTCGTTTTGCCACCCCGCCAGCGCGAGCGCCTCCCGCCGCGCGCCTCGCCGGGCGATGAGCGCGGCGACGCCAAGGGCGAGAATCGACGCGAGCGCGACCGCCCCATAGGTGAAAAACTCCTCGAGCCAGGCCTCGAACAGGGCCGTCGTGTCAATCCAGAAGCTCACGGCGAGCGGATAACGCCCGACGGCCACCGCCGAACCGAGGGAATAGCGGGTATTGTCGCTGGCGAGGCGCAGCGGCTGCCCATTGCCCGCCGGAGACCAGAGATTCGCGGGAACGGCGAGCAGCGGACCGGCCGCCGGATACTGGACGAGCAGACCGCCCGCCCTGGCGTGCAGCCCCGCTATCCCGCCCGCGCCTTCGGTCGCCGTCCGGAAAAATTCGCCGAGATATTTGATCCTGATGGAAATGCCGGCGAATCCGGCCGAATCCGTCTCCGCGCGCGCGCGCAGCAGCGGAAACGAGAAGACGCCGGAAACGGGACCGCCTGCCGGCCGCCCGATCAGGACCGCGGCGTCCTGCAACGACACGGTTTCGAGCGGACCGGGATCAATCGCGCGTTCGCCGGTCAGCGGAAAGGCGACGCTGTCGCCGCGCAGCCGCCCCTCGCCGTCGATCATGAAAATCTCGGCGGAGGCGTCGTAGCGATGATCGAGATCCTGCAACAAAACATGCACCGCGGGCGAGGCCTCGATGTCCTCCCAGCTCATGCCGCGGGTTCTGTCGAGCACCCAGTCCAGCACCATCGCCTGGGTGTCGATGGCGTGTTCGACGCGTTCGGCCACGAGGCGCGCCATGACGTCGGCGTGGTCGCGCGCCTCGGCGAC
>CAISEY010000136.1 GCA_903884435.1 uncultured Hyphomicrobiales bacterium
GATCCCGCCTATCGCGTCGCGCCCCACAACGTGGAGGCCGAGCAGGCGTTGCTGGGCGCCATCATCGTCAACAACGACGCCTTCGACCGCGTCTCCGATTTTCTTCGCGCCGAGCACTTTTCGGAAGAATTGCACAGGCGCGTCTTCGAGGTCGCCGCGCAACTCATCCGCGCCGGCAAGGTCGCCACCGTCGTCACGCTGAAGACCTTTCTCGGCGAACACGATCTCGGCGGCGGCCTCACCGTGCCGAAATACCTCGCGCGTCTGGCCGCGGAAGCCACGACGATCATCAACGCGGCGGACTATGGCCGCACGATCTACGATCTCGCCCTGCGCCGCAGCCTCATTCTCATCGGCGAGGACGTGGTCAACACGGCCTACGACGCGCCCGTCGATCTCGCGCCGCGCACGCTGATCGAGGAGGCCGAGCGCCGCCTCTACGAGATCGCCGAACAGGGCCGCTACGACGGCGGCTTCCAGAGTTTCGGCAACGCGCTGACGACCGCGATCGACATGGCCGCCAAGGCCTGGGAGCGCGACGGCAAGCTCTCGGGCATTTCGACCGGCCTGAAGGATCTCGACTACCGTCTTGGCGGCTTGCAGGCGTCCGATCTCGTCATCGTCGCGGGCCGTCCCGGCATGGGCAAGACGGCGCTGGCGACGAACATCGCCTTCAACATCGCCAAGGCCTATCAATTCGAGGTGAAGCCGGACGGTTCGCACGCGACGACCAACGGAGGCATCGTCGGTTTCTTCTCGCTGGAAATGTCGGCGGAACAGCTCGCCACGCGTATTATTTCCGAACAGGCGGAAGTGTCCTCCAGCAAGATACGCCGCGGCGCCATCGACGATCAGGAATTCCGCAAAATCTCGGAAGCGGCCCGCGAAATGCAGTCGATTCCCTTTTACATCGACCAGACCGGCGGTATTTCCATCGCCCAGCTCACCGCGCGCGCGCGCCGCCTGAAGCGCCAGCGCGGCCTCGACGTGCTGATTATCGACTATTTGCAATTGCTGTCCGGATCGAAGTCGAGCAACTCCAACCGCGTGCAGGAACTCACGGAAATCACCACGGGCCTCAAGGCTCTTGCCAAGGAGCTCAACGTTCCCGTCGTCGCTCTGTCCCAGTTGTCGCGTCAGGTCGAATCGCGCGACGACAAGCGCCCGCAATTGTCGGATTTGCGTGAATCGGGCTCCATCGAGCAGGACGCGGACGTGGTCATGTTCGTGTTCCGCGAGGAATATTACGTGAAGAACCGCGAGCCGCCGCCGGGCACCGAGGATCACGTGAAATGGATGGCCGACATGGAGCGCGCCCACGGCCGCGCCGAGGTCATCATCGGCAAGCAGCGTCACGGCCCCACCGGCACCGTCGATCTCGCCTTCGAGGCGGAATTGACCCGCTTTGGCAACCTCGCGCAAAGCGAGCGTTTGCCGGATCAATATTGAGTGGCGGGCGCGCCGCATATTCCGCTCGCGGGCGCGCAGGCGGTTCTCGCCATCGATCTCGCGGCGCTCGCCGCGAACTGGCGGTTTCTCGCCGACCGTGTCGCGCCCGCCCGGTGCGCCGCCGTGGTGAAGGCCGACGCCTACGGAACCGGAACCGAACAGGCCGTCGGCGCGCTCGCGCGGGCGGGATGCCGCGTGTTTTTCGTCGCCCACGCCAGCGAGGGCGCGCGGGTCCGCGCCGTGCTCGGCGCGCGCGCGGGTTTTCGCGTCTATGTGCTCAATGGCCTGCCGCCGGGCGCCGCGCGCGACTATGTCGAGCACGTGCTGCGTCCCGTGCTCGGCTCGTTCGAGGAACTGCGCGAATGGGCCGCGCACGCGACCGGAGCGGGCGCGGAAATTCCCGTCGCGCTTCATGTCGACACCGGCATGAACCGGCTGGGCCTCGCGCCCGACCGCGCGGCGGAGTTCATCGCCCTCGCGGGGGAACTCCGGCCTGGCGTTCCCGGCGGCGCCGTGGATCTTCTGATGAGCCATTTCGTCGCGTCGGAAGCGCGCGGCGACGCCTTCAACGGGCGGCAGATCGCGGCGTTCCGCGCCCTGCGCGACCGCTTCCCCGGCGTCGCCGCGAGTCTTTCCAATTCCAGCGGTCTCTTCCTGCCGCAAAAGCCCTTTTACGATCTCGCGCGGCCCGGCTACGCGCTGTATGGGGGCAATCCGGCGCCAGGGAAAAAGAATCCGATGCGCCCCGTCGTCACGCTGCGCGCGCCGATCCTGCAACTGCGGGACATCGAGGCGGGCGAGACCGTCGGCTACAACGCGCAATGGACCGCGAAGCGCAAAACACGGCTCGCGGCCATCGGCGTCGGCTACGCCGACGGATTGCCGCGCAGCCTCATGGCGACGGACGCACGCCCGGGCGGCGAGGCCATGGTCCTTGGCGCGCGCTGTCCTTTCGCGGGCCGCGTCTCCATGGACATCACCATGATCGACGTGACCGACGCGCCGCGCGACCTGCTGAAACCCGGCGTGGACGTGGAGTTGCTCGGCGCGGAGATCACCGTCGACGACATGGGCGCCCGCGCGGGAACCATTGGATACGAGGTGCTGACCAGCCTCGGCCGGCGCTATCGCCGGGAATACACGGGCGGGTAGGGGAGGGGCTCAGGCCTTCGCCTGCGCCTTCGCCCACATGTCCCGCAGCCCTACCGTCCGGTTGAACACGGGCGTCGCCGGCGTCGAGTCCCGGTCGAGGCAGAAATAGCCCTGGCGCTCGAACTGCACGACCTCGCCGGTCGGCAGCGCCGCGAGCGACGGCTCGAGCTTGCAGCCTTTCAGCGCGACCAGCGAATTGGGGTTGAGGTCCTTCGCGTAGTCGCCGCCCGAGCCTGGCGCGGGATTGGCGAAGAGATGATCGTAGAGCCGGACTTCCGCGTCGAGCGCGTCGCTCGCGCCGACCCAGTGCAGTGTCGCCTGCACCTTGCGCCCGTCCGGAGAATTGCCGCCGCGCGAGGCGGGATCGTAGGTGCAGCGCAGCTCCACCACCTCGCCCGAGGCGTCCTTCACGACGCTCTTGCAGGTCACGAAATAGGCGTAGCGCAAGCGCACTTCCTTGCCCGGCGACAGGCGGTAGAACTTCTTCGCCGGATGTTCCATGAAATCGTCGCGCTCCACCCAGAGTTCGCGCCCGAACACGAGCTTGCGCGTTCCGCTGGCGGGATCGTCCGGGTGATTGACCGCCTCGATCTCCTCGAAATGCCCTTCAGGCCAGTTTTCCAGCACGACCCTGAGCGGACGCAGCACCGCCATGCGTCGTTGCGCGACCGTGTTGAGATGTTCGCGGATGGCGAAGTCCAGCATCGCGTAATCGACGGTGCTGTTGGCCTTCGCGACGCCGATGCGCTTGCAGAATTCACGCAGGGCTTCCGGCGGCACGCCGCGCCGGCGCAGGCCCGCGAGAGTCGGCATCCGGGGATCGTCCCAGCCGGTGACGAGGCCCTTGCGCACGAGTTCGGTGAGAATGCGCTTCGACAGCAGCGTGTACGTGAGGTTGAGGCGCGCGAATTCGTACTGGCGCGGACGCGCCGGAACCGGGAGATTGTCGAGGAACCATTCATAGAGCGGGCGATGGTCCTCGAACTCCAGCGTGCAGATGGAATGGGTGATTCCCTCGATCGCGTCCGACTGGCCATGGGCGAAGTCGTAGCTCGGATAAATCTTCCAGGTGTCGCCGGTGCGCGGATGCGGCGCGTCGATGATGCGGTAAAGCGCGGGATCGCGCAGGTTGATGTTGCCGGCGGCCATGTCGATTTTGGCGCGCAGCACGCGGGAGCCCGGCGCGAAGTCGCCCGCGCGCATCTTGCGGAACAGGTCGAGGTTTTCCTCGACGGAGCGGTCGCGGAACGCGCTGTTTCGGCCCGGCTCGGTCAGCGTGCCGCGGTTGATCCTCATTTCCTCGGCGGACTGATCGTCCACGTAGGCCTTGCCGGAAAGCACCAGATGCTCGGCCCAGGCGTAGAGCTGGCCGAAATAATCGGAGGCGTGGTGCAGGTGAACGCCCCAGTCGAAGCCGAGCCAGCGCACGTCGGCCTCGATGGAGTCGATGTATTCCTGCGCTTCCTTCGCGGGATTGGTGTCGTCGAAGCGCAGGTGGCAACGCCCGCCGAATTCCCCGGCGACGCCGAAGTTCAGGCATATGGATTTCGCGTGGCCGATATGCAGGTAGCCGTTGGGTTCCGGCGGAAACCGCGTGACGACGCCCGCGCAACGGCCCTGCGCGAGGTCCTCCGCCACGATGTCGCGAATGAAATCCCGGCCCGGTTCCCGCGCCGTTTCAACGTCTGCCATGATGCCATTCTCCGGACGTCGTGCGAGGCGCGGAGCGCCGGTCGAGTCCCGCGCCGCTGCATATCAACTTGGGCGGGCTTCGCAAAGCGCCCGCGCTCGCGGCTTCGTGCCGCCCCGCGCGGGTTGAATTTTTTGCTCCACTATGGCACGGACGGCGCGTCCAGCCACGCACGAAGGAATGCAATGCCCGTTTTCAAAGGTGAAAGCTTTCAGGACCGCCAGTCGGCGGTGGTAGAGGCCAGAAAAGCCCTTCTGGAGAAGTTCAAGTCGCGTCCCGGCCCGGACGATCCCCAGGTGAAGGCCCGCGAGGCCGAGCGCCGCGCCATCGCCGAGGCTCGCGAAAAGCGCGCCGCCGAGCGCGAGGCCGACCGCAAGGCGAAAGAGGCCGAGGACGCCGCCCGCCACGCCGCCGAGGAAGCCGCCCGCGCCGAGGCCGAGCGTCAGGCCGAACTCGCCAGGATCGAGGCCGAGCGCGTCGAGGCCGAACTCGCGGCCATCGCCAAGGCCGAGGCCATCGCCC
Organism: uncultured Hyphomicrobiales bacterium; assembly: GCA_903884435.1. Taxonomy (GTDB): domain Bacteria; phylum Pseudomonadota; class Alphaproteobacteria; order Rhizobiales; family Beijerinckiaceae; genus Terripilifer. Next base: position 4,814 of record CAISEY010000136.1, read on the forward strand.
TCAAGGCCGAGGAAGAGGCCGCCAAGAAGGCCGAGCGCGACGCGCGCTACGCCGCCCGCAAGGCCCGCAAGGCCGAACGCAAGAAGCAGCCCGAGCGCATGTGGTGATCCTGTCGCCGGCGTGGCGGCCCGCTCCGGGCCCCTGCTGGCGGACGGCACGCCCCGCGGCGCGCGCGGCGGCCTGACTTCAAATCCCCTCCTGACGACGCGGTGGGCGCCGGCCCGCCGCGCGCTTTCGCGCGAGCCTCCGGCTCCGCTTCATGGAGACGCATGAAAGACGCGCGGGAATCGACGCGCGCGCGAGACTGTTCTAGTCTGTCCGTGCAACGAACAAATCACGGAAACGCTCGAATGGCCAAGGCAGCAACCAAGTCCCAGCGCCCGAAAAAGCCCGCGAAGGGCAAGGGCGAGATCAAGCTCGCCTCGGCGGCCTTCGAGGACAAGGATTTGCTGGTTCGTCCGTCGAACGCCCGGCTCGGATGGGGGTCCGACGCGGTGGCGGAAATGCTGCGCAGGCTCGATTTGCGCTACATCGCCCTCGTCCCGGGGTCGAGCTATCGCGGGTTGCACGATTCGCTGGTCAACTACCTCGGCAACCGCGATCCGAAAATGCTCGTGTGCCTGCACGAGGAGCACACGGTCTCCATCGCTCACGGCTACGCCAAGGTGACGGAAAAGCCGATGGCGGTCGCCGTCCATTCCGGCGTCGGCCTGATGCACGCGACCATGGCGATCTATAATATGTGGTGCGCGCGGCTGCCGGTCGTCATCCTCGGCGCGACGGGCCCCGGCGACGCGGAAATCCGCCGTCCGTGGATCGACTGGATTCACACGGCGAAGGACCAGGGTGCCCTCATCCGCAACTATTCCAAATGGGACGACGAGCCGCGCTCGGTTCCCGCCGCCGTGGAATCCATGCTGCGCGCCCACCAGATCGCCAGCACCTATCCTTACGGGCCGACCTACGTTTGTCTCGACGTGGCCCTGCAGGAAGAGGAGATCAAAGCCGAAATCCGTTTCCAGGACGTCGCCCGCTTCACGCCCGGCCTGCCGCCTTCGCCGGCGCCGGAAGCCGTCGAACAGGCCGCGAAATGGCTGGTCGACGCGAAAAAGCCGGTCATTCTCATGGGCCGGGTGTCCCGGAACCTCGATGACTGGGACGCGCGCGTCGCGCTCGCCGAGGCGCTCGGCGCCGTCGTGCTCACCGACATGAAGACCGCGGCCGCCTTCCCGACGTATCATCCGCTGCATCCGGTGGAGCCGCGTTTCCGGCCCTCGGGCGAGGTGACGGCGATCCTGAAACAGGCGGACGTCGTGCTGTCCCTCGACTGGATCGACCTCAAGGGCCAGTATCTTCAAACGCTCGGCAAGGACGATCCGATCACGGCGAAGATCATCAATGTCTCCATGGATCGCTATCTGCACAACGGCTGGAGCATGGATTATTACGGCCTGCCCGCGGCCGACCTGCCCATCGTCAGCGCGCCCGACGCTCTCGTGAAGGAGCTTCTGCCGGCGGTGCGCCGCCTGCGCGGCGACGCGCCGGCTCCGGCGAAATGGCCGCCGCGCAAGGGCAAACCGCCCGGCGAGCCGGGCGACAGCGGCATGATGGTGCTGCGCGATCTCGCCCTCGTGCTGCGTGAGTTCATCGAGCCGCGCGACGTGACCATCGCCAATTATTCCCTGGGCTGGCCGGCGGACACGGTGAACTTCAAGCATCCGCTCGACTACGTCGGCTTCGATTCCGGCGGCGGCGTCGGCTCGGGGCCGGGCAACGGCATCGGCGCGGCGCTGGCGCTGAAGGATTCCGGGCGCATGACGATTTCGGTCGTCGGCGACGGCGATTTCATGATGGCCTGCAACGCCTACTGGACCGCGGCGCACATGGAGATTCCCATGATCGTCGTCGTCGCCAACAACCGCTCCTATTACAACGACGTCGCCCATCAGGAGCGGATGGCGGTGGTGCGCGACCGGCCCGTGGAGAACAAGTTCATCGGCCAGGAAATGGACAATCCGCCCATCGATCTCGTCGCCATCGCGAAGGCGCAGGGGCTCGACGGCGAACGCGTCGAAACGTCGAGGGACTTCGCCGCGGCGCTGCTGCGCGCGGAGGCCGCTTTCAACAAGGGCAGGGCTTACGTGATCGACGCTGGCGTCAACGTGAAGGGCGATTACGCGCGCGGAGAACACACCGCCGGCCGCAAGGACTGAAACAGCAAAGCAGGAGGAAGCCATGGAAATGACCCGCCGCGCCGCCGCCTTCGCGGGAGTCGCGACCTTCGCCCTGATGTCCCGCGCGTCGGCCCAGCTCGCGACGCCGCGCACCCTCGACGAGCTCAAGGCCGAGATCCAGTTGCGGGCCGACCGCAAGGCCTATCCGGTCGCGCAACTCGACGCGGCGGAGGTGCGCGAGGCCCTGGCCAACCTGAAAAGTCAGGACCGCGACCACTGGGCGAGCGTCTGGGGCGCCATCGGCGACCGCCATCTGGCGACGGCGAAATCGCTCGAAATCACGAACAAGACCGAGGCGGCGCATGCCTTCGACAGGGCGATGCAATGGTACATGTTCGCGCGCTTCCCGCTGGAGGATTCGCCCGGCACGGCGGCCGCCTACCAGAAGGCGCTGGACGCTTTCACGGGCTACAGCCGACTCGTCGATCCGCCGATCGAGGCGGTTAAGATCAACTACAATGGAACGGAAATCGTCGGCTATCTGCGCAAGCCGAAAGGCGTGGCGAAACCGCCCGTGGTCATCACCATCGGCGGCCTCGACGGGCGCAAGGAAGACGGCTCCATCCGCAACGCGGCCTATCTTGAAAAAGGCATCGCCTTCTTCGCCTTCGACATGCCGGGCACGGGGCAAACGCGAATTAAAATCGAGCCCGGCGCCGACAAGGTCTATTCCGCCGTGCTCGACGCCATCGCGAAGCGCGACGATCTCGACGCGAAGCGCGTCGTCGTCACCGGCGGAAGCTGGGGCGGCCACTGGTCGGCGCATCTCGCGTATAGCGAGAAGGACCGTATTCTCGGCGCCGTCGTGCAGGGCGGGCCGGTGCACGATTATTTCCAGCCGGAGTGGCAGAAAAAGGCTCTGGGCACGCGCGAATATCTGTTCGGCCTGTTCGAGGCGCGCGCCGCCGTCTATGGCGTGAAAACGCTCGATGAGTTCCTCGCCTACGGGCCGAAAATGTCGCTGAAGGACCGCGGCTTCCTCGAAAAGCCCTCCGCGCCGATGTTGCTCGTCAACGGACGCAACGACACGCAGGTGCCGATCGGGGATTTGTATTTGCTGCAATCCAGCGGCGATCCGAAGGAGGCCTGGGTCAATCCGCGCGGCGGTCACATGGGCCGCTCGGCGGAGCTGGGAGACGAGGCCATTTTCAAAACCGTGGTTCTGCCATGGGTCGCGCGCCGCCTGGGCGCGACGATGTAACCGGAGAAACATCGCGAATGCGCATTCTCTTCCTCAACCAGGCGCCGCGCGTCGAGAACAAGAACCCGCCCTACGATGTCGCGAAAATCGAGGCGCAACTGAACTCCTACGCCTCGGCGGGCACGAAAATCGAGATCGGCTTTCCCGACAATTCCGACGGCGCCAAAATCATGGAGGCCATCGGCGGGCAGAGCAAGCTCAACGGCCTGCACCACATGATGGAAACGCCGGCCATCGTGCGTAAAATCTTCTGGGCGCAGGAGAATGGCTACGACGCGGTGATCTGCTCCAACACGTTCGATCCCGGCGTCGATGGCGGAAGGCTCGCGGTGGAAATCCCCGTCATCGGCGTGTTGCGCGCCTCCATGCACGCGGCCCTGACGCTGGCCGATCGCGTCGGCGTGACCGTGCCGCTCGCCTCGCACGTGCCCTACACCCGACGCATCCTGCGCTCCTACGGGCTCGAGCAATTCGTCGCGGGCATGAAGCCCGTCGATGTCTACGTCGACGTGCAGAAGCGCAAGACGGAGATATTCGAGATCGCCTGCAAGCTCATCCGCGAACTCGTCGCGGAAGGCGCGGAAATCATCCTGCCGCTGGGCGGCGCGCTGATCCCCTATCAGGTCAACCCGGACGATCTCGCGGCGGCGACGGGCGTGCAGGTGCTCAACACCAAGGCCATCGGCATCCGCTTCGCCGAACTCTGCGTGAGCCAGAAATGGACGCAGAGCGCCCTCACATATCCTTGCGCCCGGCTGAACGCCGCGGATTTCACCAGCCGCCTCTAGGCGCGGAGACCGGCGATGCGCGGCGCGAAATCACTCGTGGCGACGATCCTCGCGGCCGCCTTGCACGCGCCTTGCGCGCTGGCGGACGCGGTGGAGGATTTTTATCGTGGCAAGACCGTCAAGATCGTCGTCGGCGCGAGCGTCGGCGGCGGCTACGATCTCGTCGGGCGCGCGATTGGCGAACATATCGGCAAACACATTCCCGGCAATCCGCGGGTCGTCGTCGAGAACAATGGCGCGGCGAGCGGCCTCGTCATGGGCAACGCGCTCTACAACAGCGCGCCGCGCGACGGGACGGTCATGGGCCTGCCCACCAACGCCTTTCCGCTGGAGCCGCGCCTCAAGCTGCTGACCCGCGCCGGCGGCGCGGCGAATTTCGACATTTCCAAATTCATCTGGATCGGCAACGCCGCGCGCCAGCCGCAGGTGCTTTTCACCTGGCGGGACGCGCCTGTGAAGAGCATCGCCGATCTGAAGGCTATTCCCTCCATCATGGGCGCGATCAGCGTCGGCGCGGACAGCTACACCTGGCCGGTCATCCTCAACGCCGTTTTGCCCGCGCGGATGAAAATCGTGCCCGGATACGCCGGCATCGGCGAAACGCTGCTCGCCATGGAGCGCGGCGAATTGCACGGCCACAGCGCCGGGCTCGCCAACATCGTCTCCGCGAAACCCGACTGGATTCGCGAGGGCAAGTTGCGCGTGCTCGCGCAATTCGGCCTCGAACGCCAGCCCGAAATCCCCGAAGTGCCGACCGGCGACGAACTCGTCGCCAACGAACTCGACAAGGAAATGCTGCGTTTCTTCGCGCTGAAGTACGAACTCGCCTACGCGCTCATCCTGCCGCCGGGCGTGCCGAAGGATCGCGTCGCGGCGCTGCAAAAGGCCTTCGACGAGACGATGCGCGATCCCGCCTGGCTTGACATGGCGGCGCGGCTCTCGCTGCCGCGCAATTCGCTGACGAGCCGCGAGGTCAACGCGATCATCGAACGCATTGGCGCGACGCCGGAGCCGGTCGTCGCGCGTCTGTTGCAAATTCTGGACGCAAGCATCGGCAAGTAACGCGCGGCGCCGCCGCGAGGGAGAGACACATGCGCATTCTGTTCATCGACCAGGCCCCGCTCAGCAAGGAAAAAAACCCGCCCTACGACGTCGCGGCGATCACGAAATTGCTGAATTCCTACGCCTCGCCCGGCACCACCATCGAGATCGGCTTTCCCGACAATTTCGAGGGCTCGCAGTTGCTGGATTCCATCGGCGGGCAGAGCAAGCTCAACGGCCTCCATCACATGATGGAGACGCCCTCGATCGTGCGCAAGATCTTCTGGGCGCAGGAAAATGGCTACGACGCCTGCATTTCCTCCAACACCTTCGATCCCGGCGTCGATGGCGGCCGCCTCGCCGTGGATATTCCCGTCATCGGCCTCAACCGTTGCTCCATGCACGCGGCCCTGGTGCTCGCCGACCGCGTCGGCATTACCGTGCCGCTGCCGCCGCACGTGCCCTACACGCGCCGCATCATGCGCGCCAACGGGCTCGAGCAGTTCATCGCGGGCATGAAGCCCATCGGCGTCTACGTCAACGCCGGCGAGCGCAAGGACGAGATTTTCGGCATCATGGTGAAGCTCATTCGCGAACTCGTGGACGAGGACGGCGCGGAAATCATCCTGCCGCTGGGCGGCGCGCTGATTCCCTATATCGTCGATCCGAACGATCTCGCGGCGGCGACCGGAGTGCAGGTGCTGAACACCAAGGCCATCGGCATCCGTTTCGCGGAATTGTGCGTGAGCCAGAAATGGACGCAAAGCGCGCTGACCTATCCGCGCGCCAAACTGGACTACAAGGACTTCACCAGCCGCCTGTGAGCGGCTCCCGTCTGGAAGGATGATCGCATGCGCCTCAAACACGTTCTGACTCTCGCCGACGCGAAACTCATGGCTGACGCGGCGCGCCTCAAGGCGAACCAGCACGGCCTCGAGGCGACCATCGCCATCGTCGATCGCGGCGGCGCGCTTCTCTATCTGGAGCGGCCCGACGACCACAGTTCCAACTCGGTGGAAATGGCGACCGGCAAGGCCCGCACCGCCGCCTATCGCGAACGCCCGAGTTCGGCGCTCGAGGAGCGCGTCAAGGACCGTCCAGGCTTCCTGATGACGCCGAACCAGATCGGCGTGCGCGGCGGCGTGCCGATCTTCTACAAGGGCGAATGCGTCGGCGGCTTTGGCGTCTCCGGCATCGGCGAGTTCGACGAGCCCGTGGCCAAGGCGGGCGCGGAAGGTCTGGAGGCGTGAGGCGGCGGGAATAATTTCACCCGGGGAGTCGGGGCCGCGGGTCTCCGTTCGTCCTCCTGGAGTCAGGCCGGCGCTTTCCCGCGCCTCGCGAAAGGAGTCCATGCAATGAGCGAGACAATCGCCGTCGAAACGAATATCGCCGCGCCCGTCGGGCGCGTCTGGAGCGCCTACACCACGCCATCGGACATCATGCGGTGGAACGCGGCGTCCGACGACTGGCACACGACCAAATCCACGGTCGATTTGCGCGTCGGCGGCGAGTTCACGTCGCGCATGGAGGCCAAGGACGGCAGCTTCGGGTTCGACTTCGCCGGAACCTACACGAGGATCGTGCCTGAAAAACTGATTGAATTCAGCTTCGGCGAGCGCTCCTGCGCCGTGGAATTCCTGGCGGGGCCCGGCGACGTGACGGTGCGCGTCACGTTCGAACCCGAGACGGAAAATCCCGTCGAAATGCAGCGCCACGGATGGCAGGCCATCCTGAACAACTTCAAAAAGCACGTCGAGGCTCGCGGCGCCTAGCTGGCGCTGGCCGGAAGGCGGGTGGATATCGCGGCTCGCGACGCGTGGACCGCTCGCCGCCTCTACCGCCCGCCCGTCGCGATCGCCGCGCGCATTTTCGCGATGGTCGGCGCCGGGAATGCGTAGAGGCGCTTCATCAGCGCCTCGATCTGCGGGCCGGTCGTCAGGCTGACCTCGAGCTGTGACTTCTCCATGTCCACGAGGAAGTCGGGGTCGCGCGCCAGCGCCTCGAAGGCCTTGCGCAGCGCCGCGACGCGCTCCGCGAGCGTGTCGGGCGGCAGCACGAAGGGACGCGACATGACCTTGGGGGCGAGGATGAGATCCCAGACCTGGCGATCCTCGTCGGTCGTCGCGAGCGATTGCAGCCGCGGCGTTCCCGCGAGATCTGGATGCGGCTCGAGGCCGCTTTGCAGCAGCACGCGGATCTTGCCCTCCTTCAGCCAGTCGGCCTTCTTCGTCTTGATGTAGGACCAGGAAATTCCGTGCACGCCCTGCACCTCGCCGCGTTCCAGCGCCAGCAGCGCCTCGGGCGTGCCGCGATACCCGCTGATGAGCTTGATCGGCGCGCCATGCAGCCGCGTCATGGCGATGGATTCGACCTCGCTGTCGGTGCCGGCCCCGAGGCTCGCGGAAATCAGCGGCAGTTTCAGAAGGTCGGCGGCGTCGCGATGCGGCGCCGAAGCCGTGACGATGAAGACGGCCGTTTCCGCGGTGACGCTGCCGAGCCAGAGGAATTTGAACGGATCGTAACGCACCGCGTCGTTGCCGCGCAGCGGCTCGAAGGGAATCTGCCGTTGCGGCGCGCCGATGGTCAGGCCGTCGCGCGACGCGGAATTGTAAAGCCAGTTCGCCGCGACGAGGCTCGCGGCGCCCGGCATGTATTTCACGGCGATGGCGGGATTGCCGGGAATGAGCCGCCCGAGATGGCGCGACACCGGCCGCGCGTAGGCGTCGTATCCGCCGCCGGGGTCCGAGCCGACGACGAGGCTGATCGTCTGGCCATGGAAAAAATCAGCCACCGGGTCGGCGCGCGCGCCGGCGGCGGAGGCCGCGAGCGCGAGGAGCGCGATGATGATGCGGACGAGGCTGGTCATGCGGGCGCCTGGATCGTTGTCCCCGATGGTGTAGGATAGCGCAATCTTCCCGGCCTTGCACGGGCCCGACCGACGTGAAGGACGACCATGGCGCTCCCGGACGCGATTTCGAAACAGGCCGCCGCCAGCGATTTGAAGATCGCCGCCATCGAGGCGTTCCGGTTGCGGCTGCCCTACAAGGGCGAGGTCTCCTTCAAGAGCCTCAAGCAATCCACGGGCGAATACGCGCTGCTGCGTCTCACGCTCGACAACGGATTGCAGGGCTTCGCCGAGACGATCTGCCGGCCAGAGCAATCGGGCGAGGACGCGACCTCCATCGCCTATGAAATCACCACCTTTCTCGCGCCCTTGCTGAAGGGAGCCGATCCGCTCGCGCATCTGGCGACGCTCGACAAACTGAAGAAAATCCGCGCCTGTCCGGCCTCGAAGGCGCTCGTCGACATCGCGCTCTGGGATCTGCGTGGCAAAATTCTTGGCCAGCCCGTGTGGCGTCTGCTCGGCGGAACGGCGAAGCCCGTGCCTCTGACCTGGATCGCCCACGGCAACAGCGTCGAGGGACAGATCGGCGAGGCGCGGAAAATGCGCGAGACGCGCGGCTACCGCGGCATGAAGCTGAAAACCTGGCGGCGCTCGCGCGAGGACTTGCGCATGATCGAGGGCGTTCGGAAGGCGGTGGGCGACGACGTCACGATCTACATCGACGCCAACGGCACCTACACGGAATCGGAGGCGCGCGCGGTGTTTCCCCACGTCGTCGACTACAACGTCTGCTTCATCGAGGAGCCCTGCGATTTCGTCGATCCCGCGCGCCAGGCCGCGATGGCCGCCGCCTTGCCGGTGGCGCTGCTTGGCGACCAGTGTTGCGAAAGCCTCGCCGCGGTGAACACGCACTTGCGCCTGCGAAGCGTCGGCGCCGTCAGTATCAAGATGCGCCGCACCGGATTCACCGAATCCCTCAAGATCGCCGCCCTGTGCGAGGCCGCCGGCGTGCCCGCGCTGCTGGGCACGGATTCGGAAAGCCGCCTCGCGGCCATGCCCCGGATGCATTTCCGCGCGGCGATTCCGGGCCTCGAACCCTGGCCGACCGAGACGCATTTCTTCGACAAGCTCGGCGAC
>CAISEY010000137.1 GCA_903884435.1 uncultured Hyphomicrobiales bacterium
CCCGATGGTGAGGAAGTCCACGTCGGCGGAGCGCAGGTCGTCCATCACCTGAAGAATCTCGTTCCGCTCCTCGCCGAGGCCGACCATGATGCCGGACTTGGTGAAGATCGAGGAATCGAGTTCCTTCACGCGCTGCAAGAGCCGGATGGAATGGAAGTAGCGCGCGCCCGGCCGCACGCGAAGATATTTGGACGGCACGGTTTCGAGATTGTGGTTGAACACGTCCGGCCGCGCGGCGACGACGCGTTCGAGCGCGCCTTCCTTGCGCAGGAAATCCGGCGTGAGAATTTCGATGGTCGTCGCGGGCGCCGCCGCGCGAATCGCCAGAATCGTCTCGACGAAATGCCCCGCGCCGCCATCGGCGAGGTCGTCGCGGTCGACGGAGGTGATCACGACATGGCTGAGGCCGAGTTTCGCCACGGCGTCGGCGACCTTCGCGGGTTCGCCGGCGTCGAGCGATTCGGGCATTCCCGTGCGCACGTTGCAAAAGCCGCAGGCGCGCGTGCAGGTGTCGCCCATGATCATGAAGGTGGCGTGTTTCTTCTCCCAGCATTCGCCGATGTTGGGGCAGCCGGCTTCCTCGCAGACGGTGACGAGGCCGTGCTGTTTGACGATGCGGTTCGTCTCCGCCCAGCGCGGCGAGCCCGGCGCCTTGACCCTGATCCAGTCCGGCTTGCGCTGGACCGGCGAGTCCGGGCGCCTCGCCTTTTCGGGATGACGCGGCTTGTCTCCCGCGCCGGGATTTGCCCGGCGCGGATCGTTCTCGATGTCGAAGACGACGGTCATGTCTGAACAACCCAATGCGGCGCGTGAAGGCCCGGCCCCGCCAGGCCTCGCCCGCCCGCGAGTTCTACTGGCGGCCTTGCGGGAAAATGTCGTCGCCGCCGCGCGGGGGAATGGCGTGGTTGGGATGCGTCATCTGCCAGAGGTAGAGAATGATGCACGACCCCAGCAACGCGGCCACGAAATGCGAAATCGAGCCGCGCACGGCGACGCCCGCGACATCGGCCAGTTGCGAACCCAGCCACGAGCCGGCGATGCCGATGAGAATGTTGGTGAAAATCCAGTGGCGGGAGCCCACCAGCATCCCCGCGATCCAGCCGGCGAAGCCGCCGATGATAATCAGGCTGAAAAATCCCACTCCCGGGGTGCCCATGATGCCCAATGGCGTATTCATTATCGACCTCCTGAAACAATGCGCGTGGCGCGTTCACACTCTCGCAAATCTTTGCGGCGGCGGGAAGGCTGAATGCGCGTGGCCGGGCCATTCGCGAACCGGACCGACGCGGCGCACCCCGGAGGTCGAGGAGGCGCGCCCCCGACGCCTCACGTATGGATCACGCGTCCATAAGCATCCAGCACGCTCTCGTGCATCATTTCCGACAGGGTCGGATGCGGGAAGACCGTGTGCATCAACTCTTCCTCGGTCGTCTCGAGGTTCATGGCGATGACGTAGCCCTGGATGAGTTCGGTGACTTCCGCGCCGATCATGTGGGCGCCGAGCAGCTTGCCGGTCTTCGCGTCGAAAATGGTTTTCACGAGGCCTTCAGGCTCGCCGAGCGCGATGGCCTTGCCATTGCCGACGAAGGGGAAACGCCCGACCTTGAGCGTGTAGCCCGCCTCCTTCGCCTTCGCCTCGGTGAGGCCGACGCTGGCGATCTGCGGGTTGCAATAGGTGCAGCCGGGGATTTTCAGCTTGTCCATCGCGTGGGTGTGCAAGCCCTTGATGGTCTCGACGCAGATCACGCCCTCGTGCTCGGCCTTGTGGGCGAGCATGGGCGGGCCCGCGACATCGCCGATGGCGTAAACGCCGGGCACGTTCGTCCGCCCGAGACCGTCGGTCACGATCGCGCCGCGATCCATTTTCACGCCGAGCTTCTCGAGGCCGAGATTTTCGGTGTTGCAAACCACGCCCACGGCCGAGATGAGCCGCTCCGCCACGAGAGTCTGCTTGCCGCCCTTGTCGTCCTCGACGGTGCAAGTGACGGACTCCGCGCCCTTTTCGACCTTGACGACTTTCGTCGAGGTCATGATCTTGATGCCCGCCTTTTCGAAGCGCTTGCGGGCGAGGCCGGCGATTTCAGCGTCTTCCACCGGGAGAATCTGCGGCAGCACCTCGATCACCGTGACCTCGCTGCCCATGGCGCGATAGAAACTGGCGAATTCGATGCCGATGGCGCCGGAACCCATTACGATCAGGGATTTCGGGAAGGCCGGCGGCACCATGGCCTCGAAATAGGTCCAGATCAGCTTGCCGTCGGGCTCGATGCCCGGCAGCACGCGCGGGCGTGCGCCCGTGGCGACAATCACGTGTTTCGCCTGATAGACGCCCTCCCCCAGCACGCCCTTCGGCGCCGGCGCCTGCGGCTGCATGGCTGGCTTTTTCGACGCGGCGACGACGACTTCCCCGGCCTTCGCGAGCGTGGCCTCGCCCCAGATCACGTCGACCTTGTTCTTTTTCAGCAGGAACCCGACGCCGCCGTTGAGCTGGGCCGAGACGCCGCGCGAGCGTTTGACGATGGCCGCCGGATCGGCGGTCAGCTTGCCCTCGAGCTTGAGGCCGTAGGCCTCGGGATGGGAGGCTAGGTGGAAGACTTCGGCGGACCTCAGCAGCGCCTTGGTGGGGATGCAGCCCCAGTTGAGACAGATGCCGCCGAGGTGTTCGCGCTCCACCAGCGCGGTCCTGAACCCGAGCTGCGCCGCGCGGATGGCCGTGACGTAGCCGCCCGGGCCGCCGCCGATGATGATGATGTCGTAGGTGCTCGCCATGTTCCAGTGTCTTTCCGGCTCGACTGTCTCGCGCCGGTTTAGCCGAAGGCGGCGGCGAGGTCTTCATGCGCGCGACAAAAATTTCCGCGGCCGCTCTCAGGCCTTCATTTTCGCCACGGCCATTTTCACCCAGAGGTCGGCGGCGTCCCACGGGACGAGATGTTTGCAGCCCTCGACGATGTGAAGGTCGAGTTGCGGGAATTGCGCCTTGAGCGCGGTGGCGCGCTCGAAGGCCTTCGCCCGGTCCTGGCGTCCGAACAGCATCAGCATCGGCTGTTTCACCTCGGTCAGGCGCTTCCAGAGCGGCGTCGCCGGCTCCTTCGCCGGCTGGCTTTCAGCGAGGTCGTTGCGCGCGCAGAAGGCCTCGAAAGCCCTGCCGACGCTGTGCGAATGGCGCAGGGCGAGTTCCTCCGGCGTAATCAGCTCCGTGTGGAACAGGTTCGCCTCGAGCAGTTTGCGCGTGTCGTCGATGGAGGGCTCCTGAGCGGCCATGCGGCGCTCGAGGCGCTGCTGGACGGCGGCTTCCGCCTTGCCTTTCCCGTCCTCCGCCGGCGGCAGGAGGCTGCCGGTGCCCAGCACGACGACATGGCTGACGCGCTCGGGTTTTTGCAGGGCGATCTGCACGGCGGGCCCGCCGGCCTGGGAATGCCCGACGAGGGCGGCCTTCTCGATTCCGAGGGCGTCCATGAACTTCAGGATGACGTCGCGGCGATACCCGCCGGAATGATCGGCCGGTGTGTCGGACAGGCCGAATCCCGGCG
>CAISEY010000138.1 GCA_903884435.1 uncultured Hyphomicrobiales bacterium
CGCCGCCGGAGCCGCCGGAGTCGCCGCGGGCGCGGTCGCCGCGGCAGCCGCCCCCAATTGCACCGGCATCGCCTTCAACCCAGCGCCAACCAACGGCGCCGGCGTCGCGAACATGATCGTCTCGCTCAAGGTCACGGAGGCGCAGTTCAATACGTGGTCCAGTTCGTCGCAGGACCGCGCGACGCTCAGCGGACTTGCGAAAAACAATATTTACAAGTGCTTCAAGGACAATTTCGACTTCATCTATTTCGTCCGCAACCAGGAGGTCTCGGCCACCCAGTATTTTCTCAGCCTGAGCCCCGCCGACTGGGGCTCGGCGGGCAAGTTGCAGGGCGCGATGTCGCTGCCGAGCGGCAGCCATATCGCGGGCGGCGCCACGCTGCACGAATTCCTGCATCGCTGGGCGAACAAGGTGTTGCCGACCTGGGGATGGAACCAGGGCAAATACCGCGACGCCGCGGGCAACGTGAAGGATTACTGCGCCGACGACGACAGCCCGACGGCGACGACGGTCACGTTCAAGAACGTGACAAGGACGGACGCGGCGGGCGTGAAGACGACCTTCGATCTGAACATCAAGTCCCAAAAGGATTGCCCGGTGATCGACACCGGTCCGTCCGGATCGCCGAACGGCAGTCACTGGGGCGTCTCGGACGTCAATGGCCAGCTTGGCGGCTTCGACAAGACCACGATCCTGGACAAGGGCGTTTCGCCGCGCGCCGCCACCAAGCATTATTATGAAATGTCGAAATCCTTCGGCGCATGGGCCAACGGCGGCAACAGCATGCCCTACGCCCCGCTGGAGTTGTTCCTGATGGGCCTCGCGCCGGAAAGCGAGGTGCCGACGACCACCGTCTACACCGAGTTGTCGAGCGTCGGCACGACAGCCGCCAATATTTCACCGCCCGGCCAAATTCTCACCGAGAACAGGTTGAAGTTCGACGCGATCGCGAAGACGTACACGCTGGCGCAGATCAAGGCGCTTCCAGGCTACGTGGCGCCGCCAGCCTACACGGCGGGTCAGGTGAAGAAGTTCCGCATTCTCGCGGTGGTGCTGACGAAGACGGATCTCACGCCCGAACAGTGGCAGCCTTTCGTGTCGCAATGGGCCTGGTTCGCCGACCCGAGCGACGGATCGAGTTTCGCCGGAAAGGTTCCCAATCAGGACGTGTCCAAGATCTACAATCTCTACAAGGCGACGAAAAACCGCGCCGCGATCGACACGTCTCCGCTGCTCGGCGACAAGCGCTGAACATCCATCGCCCGGACGCGACGCGTCCGGGCGACCCCGCCGCGCGAGCGCACACGATCCACGCGATATGACCGGCGCGCGAGTCCGCCCGTCCCGGAGGGGCGGCCGCGGTCCGGCGATCAAGCCATTTATTCACTGCCCCGACAGGGCTTTTGTTCTCCCGACGCCACGCGACGGATTTCCCCTCGCGCAATCCCTCGTGACGCCGGCGTCGCCATGAAGGAAAAACTTTCAAATGACGATCAAAACCCGCGGCCTCCGGAAATGGCCCGTGTCGCAAACCAGAGCCCTGTCCGCCACGACGCGGGGCGTCGGGATCGCCGCGCTGGCGGCCCTGGCGACGGGCCTTTCCCTCGCCGCGCCGCGCGCGCAGGACATCACAGACGTCGCGAACTTCAAGGGCTCCGCGGAGAGCGCCTACGGGGCGGCGCGCGGCTGGAACGTCGTCAGCGGCAAGGTCAATGGCCGTTTCAAATATTGCGCGGCGGAACGCGTCATCGAAGGCGACCCCATGCGCATCGGCTTCGACAACGCGCAGTGGGAGTTCGCGCTGCCCTACAAGTCGAGGGCCACCTACGATGGCTCCATCGAGGTCGACGGGCGAAAGTGGGACGCGATGGGCGCGTCCGACGGCAAATGGACGTTCATCTGGCTCGATTTGCGGATGCTGGACAGCCTGCGCAACGGCAAGGAAGTCATCGTCGAACTCAACCGGCAATCGATCGAACGGCCTCTCGACGGAGTCGCCGCCGCCATCACCAAGGTCGAGGAATGCCTGAAAAATCTCGGCGTTCCCCCCGTCGCCGCGAACGCGGGCGCCGGCGCGGCCCCGGCGCCCCGCCCCGCCCCCGCCCAGGCGGCGAACACGGCGCCGCCACCGGCGACAAAGCCCGCGAATGGCGCGGAAGAAGTCGCGCCCGGCGTGTTTCGAAGCGAACAGTCCCTGACGAACGGATGGACGCTGTTTCGCTTCTCGCGCGACGCGGCGGGCAAGACCATCCTGCAATGCGCCGCCGTGAAACTCACGGGTTCGGAACTCGGCCTGCGGGTCGGCGTCGACAGGGCGACGCACACGCTGACCTGGGGATTCATGGGCGCCGGCACGGGAACGATCACGAAGAGCGCGCAGGCGATGGTCTGGTTCGACGACGACAAATCGACCTCGAAAACCCTCGCCCTGAACCGTCTCGTCGATCTCGACAAGGCGGAATGGTTGAGCGCCTCGCGGAAGAACAACGAACCCGGGATCGAGGACGGGCTGACGAACTTCGGGAAGATCACGTTCACCTATGTCGTAGACCGCAAGACGGAAACGGCGTCATTCCCCCTGGCGGGCAGCAACGACGCCCTGAAGAAAATGTTCGATTGCGTGGGGAACTGAAGGGCGCCCGGGCGCGAGGCCGCCATGCGGGCGGGGCGAGACCCCGCCGGCGACCACGTCAGGCGAAGGTGAACGACGCTCCCGAAAGCGTGGCGAGCGTCGTGTTGTGGAACGTGATATTTTCGCCGCGATCGGCAAAGGTCACGTCCGCGCCGGACTGCGTCATGTGGCCCGTCGCGTCGGCGGCGCTGGAATAACCGAAGTTCACCATGTTCAGCGTGTCCCACGCCTGAAAACCCCAGACCTGGTCCGAGCCCGCGGCGTTCAGGTCGAACCGGAACGTGTCGTCGCCCGGACCGCCCAGCAGCGTGTTGCTTCCCGCTCCGCCAAAGATGAAGTCAGACCATCCGGGGACCGACGTTTGCATGAACGACTTGAACGCCGCGGCGGTATTTCCCTGATATTCGGCGCTTTCGGAGAAGCCGTCGACCACGCTCTCGCGCGACTGGCCGTTGTTGAGCATTCCAACCCAGCCCTGCAGACCCGCCACATCGGGACCGCGATGCAGGACGTTGTTGTAGAGCAAAAACACGAACTGCGTGTTGTCGAGGGCGCCGTAAGTTTTCTGAAATTCCGCCGAATTGACAAAACCCGAAGTGATGCCGGCCAGGGTCTGTCCCGCCACGAGATTGTTCACCCAGGATTGCAACCCCGGCCCGTCGGGTTGTCGGTTGAGCGTCGCCCCGTAGAGGCGATAGACTTGACCAAACGTCGCCGCATAGACCACGTTGGAGGCGTAGGCGCTCGCGGCCGCGCTCGTGTTGCCCTTATATTCGGCGCTCTCGGAGAACCCGTCGACGACGCTTTCCTTCGACTGGCCGGCGTTGAGCATGCCAGCCCAGCCGACAAGGCCCGCCGGGTCTGGCGAGCGATGCAGAACGTTGTTGTACAGGAGCGTCACGAACTGCGTGTTGTTGAGCGTTCCATAGGCGCTCAGGAATTCCGCCGAATTGATGAACCCGCTGGTGATTTGCGCGAGCGACTGGCCGCCCGTGAGCGCCGCGACCCACCCCTGAAATCCCGCGAGGTCCGGCTCGCGGCCAAGCGTCGCGCCATAGAGCCGATAAACGGAGCCCCCGGCGGCGCCGAGCTGAAACGCCCATGGACTGGACAACGCGTCGTTTCCAGGCCCACCGGCCATGGAGCCCGCGCCCGTCACCAGCGCCGTGGTCGTTGCGTTGACGACCGCGGGAGCCACGCCATCCGAAACCGAAATCGTGAAGGTCGTCGTGTCCTTCGCGCCGGCGGCGAGGCGTCCCGCCGTCGGCGTGAAAACAAGGGAGTCGATCGCCGCTGTCACGACCGAAGCCATTCCCGAAATGGAATAGACGCCGGTCGCGGCATTGTAGACTCCGCCGGACAGGTTCGACACCGCACCCTTCCCGGCGGAATCGAGCGTCACCGTCACGGTTTCAGTCTGGCCTGGATCGATATCGGCGATCGTGACACTGGAAAGTGGACGCAGGGTCTGGACATCGGTGAGTAGCTGGCCGACTTTCGTCCCGGAAATCGTCGGCGCGTCGTTGACCGAGGTCGTCACGACCGTCGTGGTTGAATTGGCCACGGCGGGCGCGAGACTGTCGTTGACCGAGATCGTGAAGGTCGTGGTCTCCGTCGCGCCCGGAACGACGCGGTTGGCGGCGGGCGTGAACACGAGGCCGCGGATCGCGGTCGTCACGGCGGCGGCGGATCCCGTGACGGTGTAAACGCCCGTCGCGGCGTTATAGGATCCTCCGCCAGTGCCGGACAGGACACCCTTCGCGGCGCTGTCCAGCGTGACCGTGAGAGTTTCGACCGGAGAAGTTCCATTGGCGTCCGCGATGGTGACCGCGGAGAAGGGATTGATCGTGAGTTTGTCCGTCGTCGTCTGCGCGGCCACGGCGCCGCCGATCGTCAGGAGATTGGCGATCGCGACCGACGGCCCCGCCGTCGTCGGAGACCCGCCCAGCATCACCGACACCGTGTTCGTCGGACCGCTCGATGTCGCGATGTCGAGACGTCCGTCGCCGTTCAGGTCGGCGACGGCCAGTGCGTAGAGTCCGCTACCGACGAGAAGGCTCTGTTTCAACTGGAACGTGCCGTCGCCAAAACCGAAGAGCACGGACACGTCGCCCGCGTTGTCCGCGGTTACGATGTCGAGCTTGCCATCGCCATTGAGATCGGCGAGCGCCAGCGAGACCGGCGAATAGCCCACGGGAAACGTCTGCTGCGGCTGGAAGGTTCCGTTGCCATTTCCAAAGAGTATGCTGACGGTCTTCGACGTGTTGTTGACGGTGGCGACATCGAGCTTTCCATCGCCATTGAGATCGGCGACAGCCACCGACTAGGGATTCGCGCCCACGGCGTAGGTCTGTTGCGCCTGGAACGTTCCATTGCCGTTGCCGAGGAGAATCGACACGGAGTTGGCGTTGTAGTTCGCGGTCACGATGTCGATGTTGCCATCGAGGTTGAAGTCGCCGACGGCGATGGAAAAAGTCCCGCTTCCCGCCGCGTAGACATTCGGCGCCTTGAACGTACCGTCGCCGTTGCCCAGCAAAACGGAAACGGAGTTCGTTCCCCAGTCCGACGTGACGACGTCGAAATTGCCGTCGTGATTGACGTCCACGACGGCTTCGAAGGTCGGATTCAACCCCGGCCCGTTCGAGGTCGTGTAAACTTTCTGCGTCTGGAAGGTTCCGTTGCCGTTCCCGAGCAAAACCGAAATGTTGCTCGATCCGTAGTTTGTCGCGACGATGTCGAGCTTTCCGTCGCCATTGACGTCCGCGAGGCTCACCGAGGACGTGTTGGAGCCGGCGGCGAAAACCTGCGACACGCCGAAGGTTCCGTCGCCGTTGCCGAGCAAGACCGAAACAGTGTTGGAGGAGCCGTCGCCGGTGACGATGTCGGGTTTGCCGTCGCCGTTCAGGTCGCCGACGGCGATCGATGACGGAAACTGCGAATCCGGGAAGTTCACGGGAGACTGGAAGACCCCGGCGGCGAGCCCGTTGCCCGCGAGATCCTTGATTTTCCCGCCGGTCACGTCGAGTTCGATCGCACCCGAACCGGACCCGGCGTTCACGCTGACCACCCAGGAGGAACCCGACCCCGTCACCGAGGCGATCGAGGCGCCCGTCACCCCCGTCGTTTTGAGGCTGAACGCACTCGCGTCGACACCGGTCACCGATTCCGAAAACGTCACGGAATACTGGACCACGGACCCGACGCCGGCGGTCGCCCCGCCCACGCGCGATATCGAGGCGACGGTTGGCGCGAGCGTGTCGACGGACAACGGCGGCGACGCCGGAGCGACGCCGAAGATCGTGGACATCGCGATCGGATCGTTGAAGCCGGTACCGCTCAATCCGGCGAAAACAGCGCCATTGTCCGAATATCCCGTGATCAATAAATTCGAAGTGTTTTGCCCGGGCTGGACGACATAGTCGAACAGCATGAAATTTCCGCCCCAGCCAACAAGGGTCGCCGTGCCGCCGTCGTTGAGCGTCAGCATGGAGGTTCCGGAACCGAGCTTCGCGATCGGACTGGTGATATAGACCTGTAATAACTCGTGCGCGCCAGCCGCAAACGGCCCGACTTTTGAAGTATCAAATGGCAACCATATAGCCGCAGACTGGGTCATGATCTCAACCATCCCCTCATTTTTCACACCACCGCAAACGTCTGATTGAACGCCCGGTGCTGCGCGAGCATTTCGCTGAATCGTTCGATCAGCGGGCTTAAACGGACCTCCGGCATGTTGGGGATCATGTCGTAGAGCATGCA
>CAISEY010000139.1 GCA_903884435.1 uncultured Hyphomicrobiales bacterium
CCGATCATGGTGGCGCGATTGTGCGCGGTGAAGGGATAGCGCACGTTGCCCATGCCGGTGGCGAGATACCGCGCCGGCTCCCGGCTCGTGTTGAAATGCTGGTGGAACTGCCCCTCGCACGGCGGAAACACGACGCCGTGCTTCCAGTCGACTCGCTCGAAGTCCTTGTCGCCCTCGTACCAGGTGATCGAATAGCCGTGGCCCGTGACGCAGATGACGTGCGTGCCGGAGCCGTGGCGATGGCCCTTCTTGTAGGTGCCCGGCGGCATTTCCGACATGTGCGCGGACATCACGCCGTCGGCGAGCACGAACTTGATGTTGCTCGAGCCGCCGCCACGGTCGGCGTAGGAATGCAATTCGATGTTCGCCATGTCCGGCACGAAATTGGTTTCCCAGATGTGGTTGCCCGGGCGGATCGGAACAAAGTCGCCCTCCCCGGAAAAGTGATTGTCCTTGCCGTTGCGCTCCATGAAGTCGAAGCCCGTGTTGAAGATGAAGTCCTCGCTGTGAAAGGCGTTCATCAGCAACGGCAGGTTCGTCGTGGTGACGAGAAGCGCGCGCTCGCGGCCACTTGAATTGAAGTGGCGATGCCGGGCGTTGATGGGAATGGCGAACATGCCCTTCGGGCCCCATTCGAAGCTGCGCTTCGAGCCGTCCGCGAACTCGACCTGCGTCGAGCCCTGCCCTTCCAGAACGTAATACACGTCCTCGTAGAGATGATGCAGCGGCGCGGTCGAGCCGCCCGGCGGCAATTCCTGCAGGAACAGGTTGCAATAGTCGCCGCGGCCCTCGAGGTTGATCGCCGCGCCTTTCGCGCCGAGCCGGGCCCAGGGGCGGGTCTTCACCTCGAAAAGATCGACCGCGTAGCAATTATCAACGACGGGGATCCCCTCCTTCGCGATCCAGTCGAGATAGGGATCGATTCCGTAACGGGCGGCGGGCCTTGCCTCGTCCATTGAGCGTTTCCTCGTTCGTTCGGGGCGCGCGATTGGCGCGCGCCGGCGCGGGTGGTACGAATACAAAAGAATGCATCCCTTGCCAAATAGTCCCGGCGCGGGAGCGGATCGCAACCGGGGGAATCGATTTGATGCGCACGCGCGCCCGCCGCCTTCTCGCAACCGCCCTGACGTGCGCGCTCGCGCCGGGCGCCGCCCGCGCGCTCACCGCGGAGGAAATTCTCAACTACAAGGGCCCGGACCGCGAGAAGCTGCTGATCGAGGGAGCGCGCGCGGAAGGCCAGGCGACGATCTATTCGTCGCTGACCATCAACCAGATGATGCGGCCTCTCGCGGAGGCCTTCCAGAAGAAATATCCCTTCGTGAAGCTCAACTACTGGCGGGCGGAATCCGCCAATATCTTCACGAAACTCTCGGCGGAGGCCCGCGCCGGCAACGTCGTCGCCGACGTGGTCGAGGGCACTGGCGTCGGCGAGGCCGTCGTGCAGGCCGGCTTCACCCAGGCCTGGTCCTCCCCCGCGCTTGACGAATTGCCCTCGCGCTATCTCGACCCGAACAGGATGTGGGCTCCGACGCGCCGCAGCTTTTACAGCGCCGCCTACAACACGAGGCTGACGCCGGAAGACGCCGCGCCCAAAACCTATGACGACCTGCTCGACCCGCGCTGGAAGGGCAGGATTTTCTGGCACGTCAGCACGTCGAGCGGCGCTCCCCTGTTCATCACCAACCTGCGGCTCGCCTGGGGCGAGGACAGGGCGCTCGACTATCTGAAACGCCTCGCCGCGCAACGCGTCGTCAACATGACCGCGGGCAGCGGGCGACTGCTGGTGGACCGCGTGATGGCTGGCGAGATCGGACTCGCGCTCAACATTTTCGCGCATCATCCGGTCATCAGCCGCGCGAAAGGCGCTTCGGTGAATTCCGCCATGCTCGATCCCGTGGCCTCGACCGTCGGCACGATGGCCTTTCCGAAGGGGCTGCGCCACCCACACGCGGCGATGCTGCTGGCGGATTTCTTTCTCTCGAGGGAGGGGCAGAAAATTCTCTCCGACGCCGAATACTTCCCCGTTCGCGAGGACACGCCGACGAAGCCAGGCCTCGCGCCGATCATCGAGGCCGTCGCGCGATCGAAGGAAAACTTCATCAGCCCGGAGACGCTGGTGAAATTCACGCCGTCGTCCGAGCAAATCATTCAGGACTGGTTCCGCTGACGGCTCGCGCGCGGGGGCCGCGTCGCCACTTGCCGGCGCGCGCGCCGCCCGCCACAATGCGAGCGAAAACTTCGGGAGGAAGCCATGACGCTCAACAGACGCAACCTGCTCGTGGGCGGCGGAACCGCGGCGGCCGCGGCCATCGCCAGCCCGGCGAGCGCGCAGCAAGCCGCCGTCCAGTGGACACGGGAGGTCGATGTCGTCGTCATCGGCTCCGGCGCGGCGGGGCTTCCCGCCTGTATCGTCGCGCGCGAGGCGGGCGCCTCCGTCATCGTGCTGGAGGCCCAACCGCATGTCGGCGGCCACGCGCGGTGCAGCGGCGGAAACATGCCGCTGGGCGGCGGCAATTCCTCCCAGAAAAAATACGGCGTCGAGGATTCCGCCGACCTTCTGTTCAGGGATCTCACGGACTGGTCAGTGGTGCAGCCCAACGGCTTTCCCGACTATCGATACAACGATCGCGAAATCATCCGCGCGCACGCCGACAACGCCGCGGCCAACCATGAATTCCTGCTGGCGCATGGCGTCGTCTTCGTGCCGAAGCCGGCGGACCGGCAGGGCGGCAGCAGCGTTGGTAATTCGGTGTTGCGTACGTTTCACGTCGCGCCAGCCGACTGGACGCTGATCCAGACGGGCGCGCCCGCGACGCCGGCCCAGCGCATGACCATGTCGACCGGCAACGGACTGACCGAGCCCCTGTACGCCGCGGCGAAAAAGGCCGGCGTCGAGTTCCTGCTGGAACACAAGATGACCTCGCTGTTCCGGGAGGGCGGCAAATCCGGGCGCGTGACCGGCGTCGCCGCCGACAACAACGGGCGCGCCGTCAACATCCGCGCGCGCAAGGCGGTGATCATCGCGACGGGCGGCTCGACTGGCAACGTCAATTTCCGCCGCATGTTCGATCCGCGCCTCACCGAGGAATATTGCGGCACGGCGGGGATGCCCTATTCGGATCAGGACGCCAGCGGCGAACTCGCGGCGATGGACGTCGGCGCCGCGCTGTGGGGCCTCTACAACCAGACCGCGGAGACGGGCTCCTCCATCACCAAGCCGGGCCAGATCGGCTGCCAGTACGGCTACGTCAACCTGCGCTGGACGCCAACGAGCCCGATGTTTTCGAAGGCGCGCGCCACCGGCCTGCGCGTCTCCGACTGGCAGAACGTCATCACCGTCAACATGCTCGGCAAGCGCTTCTACGACGAGACCGGGCGGCAATTCACCGCCAACAGTTACAAGGGCGTCGATCCCTACAACCACGGCAGCTATCTGAACGCGAAGAACCTCCGTTTCGATCCCAACAACTGGATCAACGCGGCGATGCAGGGCATCGGCGACGGGCAGAACGGCGGCGGGCCGATCTGGGCGATCTTCGACGCGGACGCGGCGGCGCGCGAGAAATGGGAGCCAACGCCGCCGAACGTCGACGTCGATGGCGGCTTCTTCTTCAGCGCCGACACGGTCGGCGAACTCGCGAAGAAAATCAAAATGAAATACCAGCGCCTTCCGATGCAGCCGGAAAACCTCGAGGAGACGGTCGGCCGCTACAACGGATTCGTCGATCTCGGACGCGATTTCGATTTCGGCAAGCCGCGGCCGCTCTACAAAATCGCAAAGCCGCCGTTTTACGCGGCCTGGTCGACGCCGGTGCTGCACGACACGCGCGCCGGCCTGCGCATCAACGCCCGCTGTCAGGTGGTGGACATGAAGGGCGAAGTCATTCCGGGGCTCTACGCGGGCGGCGAATCCGCCGGCGGATTCGGGATGCACGGCTTGCCGCGCTGCACGACGCAGGGCTTCATCGCCGGGCGGCACGCCGCGGCGGAGCGGGTGTAACGACGGAGGGCGCCCTTCTCCCGGGGAACGGGACAAGGGCGCCGCGCGCTCATTCGTCGAGATAGAAATAACCGACGCGGTTGTTGGCGGGCGTGCCGTACCACATGCGGCCGGCGCGATCCCGGAAGAACTCGCGCATGGTGTTTTCCGAATAGGGCAGCGGAAACTCGACGACCTTGCCGGTCTTCGGGTCGAGCCTGCCGAGCACGTCCTGATGCTCGGACGAGTACCAGACGAAGCCCTTCGCGTCGACCTCGAAGGCGTAGGGCGTCGGCTCGGCGCCGGGCAATTGCCATTCCTCGAAGCTCTTCGCGACAGGGTCGTATTTGCCGACCTTGCCGGACGCGAATTCCGCGAACCAGACGACGCCCTTGTCGTCGATGACGATGCGGCGGGCGCGCGCGCCCTTCGTCGGCGGGGAAAATTTCTCCACCTTCATGGTCGCCGGATCGATCACGCCAATGACGCCGGCTGGCGTGTATTCCGCGAACCAGACCATGCCCTTCGGATCGGTCGCGATGCCATAAACCGATGGCACGGCCGCGACGCCGGTGAAGGTTCCCGTCTTTGGATCGAACTTCGACAGCGGGCCGCCCGTAGACCAGACCTCGCCGTTGGGCAGAACGCGCAGCGTGTGCTTGGAGCCGCCATCCATCGAACCTTCCTTGCCCGGCGCGTAGGCGTCCTGGAATTCGGCGATCTGTTTCGTCGCCGGATCCCATCGGCCAATCTTGTTGGAGCCCTGCTGGGTGAACCAGACCGAACCGTCGGACGCTGGCATGGCGGAATGGATCGCGGCGGTGCCCTTGTTGGGCGTGGTGAACTCCTCCACCTCGCCGGTCACGGAATCGAGGCGCGCGATCTTGTTGTTAGCGCCGTAAAAGGGAATCCAGTACTTGCCGTCCCGGTCCTCGACCGCGCTCCACGGGAAGGAGCTTCGGGTCGGCATTTCATATTCGACGTAGACCATTTTCAACGTCTCGTCGGCGAAGGGAGCGTGGGCGACCTCGCGATACTTCGGCATGTCCTCGGGCGATTTCGGCAGCGTCGAATCCTTGCCGAAGACGGAATTGAGATAGTCGGCGAGATCCTTCTCGTCCTGCTCGCTGACCCGGCCGCGGGTGAAGAAGCCCATCGAGGTCGTCATGTATTTGACGAGGGCTTCCCACTGGCCGTGATCGTAGCCCTTGCCGGCCATGCGGGTCTCGAAGCCGTGACAGGCGAAACACACATTGAACAGCGGGCCCTTGCCCTTCCCCTCCGGCAACAGAACCTTCGCCTGCCAGGAGGAAAGATCGGACCACTGGACCTTGTCTTTCTTCAGCGAGAAGGATTTTTCGGCGGCGCCGTCCGCGGCCAGCGCGACCTTCGAGGTTTCGCCGTTCGCGTAGCCCGCCGCCCTGACGCGCACCTCGTAGTCGCCGGCCGGAAGGTTCTTCACGCGCCAGACGCCATCGTTGCCGCTCTGCGCGTTGACGGTGATCTTCGTCTTGAGATTTTGCGCCGCGACAAAGGCACCGCGAAAGGGCGCGCCATCCGGGCCATTGACCTTGCCGGTTATCGTCGCGGCCTGCGCGAGCGAAACCATCGCGCCAAAAGCGACGCCTCCCATGAGCAACGTGGCGGTGCGTGTCACTGTTTCCTCCGTCGCCGCACTTGTGCCCTGGCGCGGCTTCGGAGGCAGAATGCTGATATCCGGTCGCGCGGGCAAGGCCCCCCCGCGGCGCTTTCTCAAACGGGCTTGTGCTTTTCGCGCAGCCCGACGCGCTCCATGCGCGGAATGAGTTCGTTGATGATCGCCGGCAAGTCCCTGACATAGTTGATCATGCCCATGGCGATGCCGTCGAGGCCCATTTCGTGGAGCTTCAGCATCGTGTCGACGACGTCGTCGTAACTGCCGACCATCGGATAGCCGGCGCCCATGATCAGTCGGGCCTTGAGGTCGTCCTGTTCCTTCATCCAGGTGTTGACGCGCTTGCCGCGGAAATTGGCGGAATATTCCGCCGCTTCCCAGTCGCCGTGTTCATAAATGATATAGTGGCGGTATTCCTCGGCTTCCTTGCGCGTGGGCCTGCACATCATGTGCGAACTGGCGAAAATATTGCGCAACTGGCCGGGAGGCGCCATGGAGCGGAAGGAATCGAGCTTCGGCTTCACTTCCTCGATCTTCGGGATCGTCGTGAAGAGACAATCACAATTGTTCGCCGCGTATTCGCGGCCCGTGGGCGAATTGCCGGCGGCGACGAGAATCGGTCGGGTGCCGAAATAGGGCTTCGGCTTCAGCAGCACGTCCTTCAGCTTGAAGAAACGGCCCTCGTGATCGAAGGGCTTGTCCTCGGACCAGATGCGCTTGGTGATCTCCAGCCACTCGCGCGAATAGGCGTAACGGTCCTCGTGCTCGTTGAGCGGCACGCCCATCATGCCGAACTCGCCGGGATTCCAGCCGGAGACGATGTTGAGGCCGAAGCGGCCATGGCCGATGTGATCCGCCGTCACCATCTGCTTGGCGGCGAAAACCGGATTGATGAAGGCGATGTGCAGCGTGCCGAAGGTCGTGATGCCTTCCGTCTTGGCGAGCAGGCCGCAGGCCCAGGTCAGGGTCTCGAAGGTCGTGCCCTGGGTGTCCATCTCGCCGCGATAGCCGTGCCAGCGACCGATCGGCAGCAGGAATTCGAGGCCGGCCCTGTCGGCCATTTGCGCGGCGACGACGTTGTTTTCCCAGGACGCGTCCCAGCGCTCGGGCGCCTTCGTGAGGCTGAGCGCGCCGGAGCAGTTCATCCCGAAAAGACCAAGCTTGAATTTGTTTTTGTTGTAGATGCGCGTCTGGTCGCGATTCTCGAACATGGTGCCGGCTCCTCCCGAGTGCGTTCTATCCTACGGCAAGTCCGTGACGGCGCGCCATGCGGTGAAATATCACGCCCACGCACATCATCAAAACGGCCCAGGTCAACCCGATGGCCGCGACTTGCGTGGTCTGGCCGTTGCCCCACAGATCGAAGATCGTCACCGCGACGACCCGCGCGTTCGGGCCGGCCAGCAGGACCGGCATGCCTATGGCGCGAACGCTGAGAAGCAGCACGAAGAGCCAGGCCGTCGTCACCGCCGGCGCCATCAGCGGCAGCACGACGCGGCGGAAGACCTGGCCCGGCGCCGCGCCGGCGGTCGCCGCCGCCTCCTCGAGTTCGGCGCCGATCTGGGTCGCTCCCGAAAAGCAGAAGCGCATTCCGTAGGGAAGGTATTGCACGCTCGACGCGATGATCAGCGACGTGAGCGTTCCGTAGAGCGAAACAGGCGAATTGACGAACGCTTGCAGGAAGGCGACGCCAAGAACGATGGCGGGGAACACCAGCGGCAGGGTCGCGAGCTGATCGACGATCCAGCCGCCCTTGCGCCCGCGCGCGGCGAACCAGGCG
>CAISEY010000140.1 GCA_903884435.1 uncultured Hyphomicrobiales bacterium
CAGGTCGAGAAGGTCGCCTCGGGGCCGGTCACGCCCTTTTCCGTGCCCGCCACCTTGGCGGTGTAGCCGGAGAGGAAGTGATACATGGCCTGAGCCGGATCGAGCTTGGAGATGGGGGGCAGCACGCCGAAAGCGTCGCAGGTCAGCATGACGATGTTTTTGGGATGGCCGCCGCGGCCGGTGTCCGACGAATTCGAGATGAAGTCGATCGGATAGGCGATGCGGGTGTTTTCGGTCTTCGCCTCGCTGTTGAAGTCAGGCTGGCGGGTGACGGGATCGAGAACGACGTTCTCCATCACCGTGCCGAAACGCTCGCTGGTGGCGTAGATTTCCGGTTCGGCCTCGCGCGACAGGCGGATCGCCTTGGCGTAGCAGCCGCCCTCGAAGTTGAACACGCCTTCCTTGCCCCAGCCATGCTCGTCGTCGCCGATCAGAATGCGGTTCGGATCCTGCGAGAGCGTCGTCTTGCCGGTGCCGGACAGACCAAAGAAGATCGCCGTGTCGCCGTCCTTGCCGATGTTGGCCGAGCAATGCATGGGCATCACGCCCACCGCCGGAAGGGTCCAGTTGAGATAGCTGAACACCGACTTCTTCATCTCGCCCGCGTAGCTCGTGCCGCCGATCAGAACGATCTTGCGGGTGAGGTCCATGGCGATGAC
This sequence comes from uncultured Hyphomicrobiales bacterium, assembly GCA_903884435.1. Taxonomy (GTDB): domain Bacteria; phylum Pseudomonadota; class Alphaproteobacteria; order Rhizobiales; family Beijerinckiaceae; genus Terripilifer. The sequence continues at coordinate 660 of CAISEY010000140.1, forward strand.
GGTTTCGGTCCGGCAGCCGTGGCGCTTCGGATCGGCGCGGAACGACGGCAGGTCGATGATCGTCATGTCGGCGACGAAGGAGGCGAGCTCCGCGGTTTTCGGACGGATCAGCAGGTTGCGGATGAAGAGCGAGTGCCAGGCGAATTCGCAGATGACGCGCGTCCTGACCCGGAAAGCCGGATCGGCGCCGCCATAAAGATCCTGCACGAACAGATCCTTGCCCTCGACCGCCTTCTTGAAGTCGGCCAGCAGAACCTCGAAATGTTCCGGCGACATGGCGTTGTTGTTGCCCCACCAGACGGCCTTGTCGGTCAGGGCGTCGCGGACGGTGAACTTGTCCTTGGGCGAGCGGCCCGTGTGGACGCCGGTTTCCGCGACGATGGCGCCGCCGGGCACGATCACCGCCTCGTCGTGGCGAATCGACTCTTCGTAGAGCATCGCGGCGTCGAGGTTGTAGGCGACGCTCCTGACGCCATTCAGGCCGAATTTGTCGATCCCGAACGAGGGGTTGAAAGTGCCCGTCTGTTTCATTGGTAGCTCCGAATAGCGTTTCCGGTCCTTCGCCTCGTTGGGCAGACGCATTGTTCCCCGCCCTCGGCGCGGTGCGTCGGTGGCGGAGGTCTTAGTCGTCCGGGCGCCTGAGAGCAAGGTGGAGGTGGATTACAGGGCCCTTCTTAATGAAGTTTTTCGGCTCGACACAAGTTTCCGCGGGCTGGCGATATGTCGCAGGCCCGGTTCAGCCTGTCTCGCGGGCTCGCGCCGCGAGCGCCACGAGCGCGTTCCGCAGCCCCGCCGGTTCGGTGATTCGCTCCGGGAAGGCGATTCGCGCCGTAAGGTCGCCGGCGGCAAGGTCGACGCCCTCGGGGTCGATTCCGGTGGCGCGCCAGCGCCCGGCGGGTTCGTCCGCGAGTTTCGTGGCGTAAAGGGAGAGCGCTTCGGCGTGATCGGCGTTCATGTGCTCCAGCGCCCCGGCCTCCGCCTCCAGCAGGCTTTCCGCGCCCTCGAGCGAGGTCAGGACGCTGCTCGCCGGATAATCCGCCGCTTTCGCGAACCCGCCGTTGAGATGGGCCCCGCCGACCTCCATGCGCCAGAAGCCGAAGTCGCCGAAATCGGCGTAAAGCGCCGCTTTTGGATGGCGGGCGAGAAAGCGCGCCTTGAGCCGCGCCCGGACGGATTCGCCGGTTTGCTTGATGGCGCGGCCATAAACCGTGAGCCGCGGATGGGCGAGCGGGTCGCCCTTGCCGCCCCGGGCGAGGAGGATCGAACAGCGAGGATCCGCGTCGAGATTGCGCGTGTGGGCGGACAGTTGCGACATCAGCAGGATTGGCGACCCGTCGTGATCGGTCGCCACCGTGACGAGGGTCGCGAAGGGAACGCCCTGCGTCCGCTCGATCGTGGCGAGGGCGCCCGAGCGCGTGGCGCGCAAAAGACGCTTTGCTTCCGCGACGGCGTCGTAGCCCGCGGGCAACTGGCCCAGCATGGGCTCCGGACGAATCGACCCGGAATTTCCGGCTTCGCTCATGGCGGCGCTTCCCGATCTGTGATTTTTCCCGCGATGACTATATATATACGAAGCGTTCGTTCTTCCATCCGGTTCGGGGTGGTCGCTGTCGCGTCATCCGGGGGCCACACTTCGGCCCATGTTGCCAACAAGTTTGCGCCCGCTCATCCCGGCGCGCCGTTCATGGCGCGTTCAGGGCGAAAATCGGAAGATAATCAAGGATCGGCGCCGTGTTTCGCACGGTTCCCCTGGAGACCTGGAAGATCATGCCAACCATCGCTCTCGTCGACGACGACCGCAACATCCTCACCTCCGTGTCCATTTCGCTGGAAGGAGAGGGCTACCGCGTCCAGACCTACACGGACGGCGCGAGCGCGCTCGACGGACTGAAGAACAATCCGCCCGATCTCGCGATCTTCGACATCAAGATGCCGCGCATGGATGGAATGGAGCTGCTGCGGCGGCTGCGCCAGAAATCCGACCTGCCCGTGATCTTCCTCACCTCGAAGGACGAGGAAATCGACGAACTCTTCGGCCTCAAGATGGGCGCCGACGATTTCATCCGCAAACCCTTCTCGCAGCGCCTGCTGGTCGAGCGCGTGAAGGCGATTCTGCGCCGCTCCAATCCGAAGGAAGCCGCCGCGCAAAAGGAATCGGAAGCGAAGATTCTCGAGCGCGGCCAGCTCCGGATGGACCCGGACCGCCACACCTGCACGTGGAAGGGCGAGAACGTCGTTCTCACCGTGACCGAGTTCCTGATTCTTCAGGCGCTGGCGACCCGCCCCGGCGTCGTGAAGAGCCGCAACGCGCTGATGGACGCCGCTTACGACGATCAGGTCTACGTCGACGACCGCAACATCCTCACCTCCGTGTCCATTTCGCTGGAAGGAGAGGGCTACCGCG
>CAISEY010000141.1 GCA_903884435.1 uncultured Hyphomicrobiales bacterium
CCGGATAGAAGCAGTTTGCCGCGCTCGAAAAAGTCGAGCAGCCGGCCCGGCGTCGCGATCAGCACGTCGGCGCCGCGCATGATCTTCTGTTCCTGGTCGCCGAACGAAACGCCGCCGATCAGAAGGGCGACGTTGAGTTTGTGATTGACGCCATATTTGACGAAGCTTTCCTCGACCTGGGCCGCGAGTTCACGCGTCGGTTCGAGAATGAGCGTGCGGGGAACGCGGGCGCGGGCGCGCCCCTGTTCGAGCCGCGAGAGCATCGGCAGCGTGAAAGCCGCCGTTTTCCCGGTGCCGGTCTGGGCGATGCCAAGCACATCGCGCCCCGCGAGCGCGTGGGGGTTGGCCTGTGCCTGGATGGGGGTGGGGGTGGTGTAGCCTGCCGCCGTGACGGCCGAGAGGACTTTTTCGCTGAGTCCCGTTTCCTGAAAGGTCATTGCTTGCTGGTTTCCTGGCGAGGCGGGCTTTGAGCCGACCTTCGCTTCACGCGTCTCCTGGAGAGAACCTCGCCGCACGGTTTGCGGCGGAATTGACGAAGGGGCACGCGAGGGCCTCTCCTTCGTCACGGAACACATAGGCGCTATTTCGCCAAAGTCAATCGAATTGCGGACGAAGTCGCTTGCGCGCCCGCAATTCCTCGAACAGAGTCAAGAAGTCCCCTGAAAATCGTTATTTCCTGATGCCCGTGCAGGGATCGAGCACGATGGGCTGGGCCAGATTGGCGGGGATCGAGCCCGTCGGCGTGTAATCGACGGTGATCTGGCGAAGCGATTCGCGCGTCGGGTCTCCCGGACGCGGCAGGCTCGTCATCACGCGCTGAAAATCGCTGGCGGGAACCGATCTGGAGCCGGCCATTTGCTGCAACGCGCCGGTCTGGACCGCCTTGTCGAGAAAATGCGCGCCGGCGAGGCTCGCGAGCGCGACGACGCCCGCCGTGATCGCCACCATGTGCATGGAATTGGAGCGCGTCTCCCGCGCAAACCCGTCATTAACTTGCATCACGCACCGCCTTTCACTCGCCCGTAACCATGCGCGGGCAAGGTAAACAGGAGGTTCACGGCGAGCGGTCGCGTCAGGGAAACGCCTTCGCGAACGCGGTCTGCCAGCCCGTGAGCTTTTCCGAGGCCATGACTGGGCTGACGTAATTCACGCGGAAGCCGGTCTTCAGCGACGGCTCCAGCGCCTCGACCGCGGAACTCGCGGGAATATGGCGCCCGTCGCGGATGATCGTCTGGCCCTCGGGCGACAGGACGAAATTCACGAAGAGCCGCGCGGCGTTCGGATGCGGCGCGCCGCGCACGATCCCCATGTTGTTTGAAAAACTCAGGACCGGCTCCATCCTGATCCACTGGATGTTGTGTCCGAGTCCGCGTTCGATGAACGTGTGGTGATTGAAGATTTGCAGGCCGATCGGGAATTTGCGTTGCGCCAGCAATTCGATGACCGCGTGGCCGTCGCCGGGATGGGACGTGATGTCCTGCGCCTTCAGTTTCGCGAGAAAGGCCATGCCCCGGTCCTCGCCCATGTCCATCAGCGTGTTGGCGACGAACCCCGCGGCGCCGGTCAGTCCGGGCGTCCTGCTCCAGATCATCTTGCCGCGCCATTTTGGATCGAGCAGGTCGTCCCGTGTTTTGGGAACGTCCGCGGGCGCGACCATGTCGGCGTTGTAGCCGACGGTCAGAAACTCCAGCAGGACGGCGTTCCAGCGGCCGGCGGGGTCGCGGTAAATTTCGGGAATGGCCGCGGCGGACGGGGGAACCCAGGGATCGGCGAGGCCCGCCTCGATGATCGGAGCGACGGTGGTGGAGCCGTCGAAGACATCGCCTTTCGGCGTTCCCGCCTTCGCCTCGTCGATCACCTTTTGCGCGTTGAGCATCGTGTTGCCGCGCTGGTGATCGACCCTGACGCCGGGGTAGCGCGCCTCGAAGGCGCGGGCGAGGGGCAGGGCGGCCTCGTTGGCGAGGATCACCGAATACCAGGTGACGAGTCCCTCCTTTTTCGCGGCCTCGTAGAGGACTTCCGGCGTCTGGGCGCGGGCGGCGACCGCCGCCGCGAGCGACAGGGCAAGGCAGGACATCGCGCGGAACATGGGGCCTCCCGAACCGGGGCAAATTACTGGCCGAAGGATCCCGGCGAACGGAGAGCTTGCCCGCTTCCGGCGGAGACGGCAACGCCGACCGAAAAATTATTCGTCACGGCGTAATCGAAGCCAGCTCCTACGCTGGTGAAGGTCTTCGCGTCGCGCGAATTCGAGAGCGGATCGCCCGGAAACGAGAAGTTCGGCGGTCCGAAGTCGTTCGGGCGCGCGAAAGCCGCCCCGGCCGTCACGAAAGGCCGGAGATTGCCCAGGTTATAGGTGAGGCGCATCGTGGTTGACGAGAACTCCATGCCGAAGGCCGCGTTGCGTCCGAACGACATTGGCGAATTCAGGGTCGTCGTCTCGACGCCGAGCAAAAGATTCCTGTTCAGCAACTGGTTGTAGCCCGCGGACCGGGCGAAGGCGCCCGCGAAGGGTGTGTCGAAGTGACCCGTCCGTCCGGAAAAGCCGCTCCAGGCGCCCATGGGCGTTCCCGCCCAGGGATTGGCGGCGAGGGTGGGTAGCGTCGAGGGGACCGCTTCAAACGCGAGCGAGGGGCCCGCGAAGCAGAGAAGGGCGAGAGGCAGGAGCGAGGCGGGTTTCATGGGGCCTGTCCGCGGGGGGTGGGTCGAGGGCGTGCGATCCGTCGCGAACTCTGTATCACGAAAGCGACCGTGACGCATCTTCGGCGCCTCGCGCCATGCTCGTCGACGCCATGCATCGTCGCGACCGTGTCATTGCCTCAGCCAGAGCCGGGCATGGACAATGGATTCCGCGCGGCGTCGCGATATTCCGGAAACGCGTCGAGGTCGGCCAGGGCCGGAAGCGTGCAGCGCGTCTTCGCAGGTCGTGTTTTGCCCGGACCGACCCCGCCCTTCAAATATCCACGAGATCCTTCGCCGACGCGAATTCCGCCCGTTCCTGAATGAACGCGAAGCG
>CAISEY010000142.1 GCA_903884435.1 uncultured Hyphomicrobiales bacterium
CGCCGGGGTTTGCGCGCCAGCGGGCGCGGCGACGCTCGCGCCGCCGGCGACGGCGACGCCCTTCAGGAAGCCGCGGCGGTCAACGCCGGGCTGTCCGGAACCTGTCTTCTTCATGGATTTTTCCTCCGCGAGATGATTTGCGCGGAGTGTGAATGGTCCTCCGCCCTGACGCAATCGATTTCACGCGGCCGCGAGGGGAAGCGCGATCACTTCCGGCGCGCTCCGGTTTGCCCGCGGGGCCGGCGCGCCCTAAAAGCCCGGCACGAGGAGCCGCCCCATGTCCATCGCCGCCGCCGTCGCCACCGACAATCGCGTCACGGAAATCCGTGAATTTCCCGAGCCCGAAATTCCCGCCGACGCGGGCCTGCTGAAAATCGAGATGACCGGCGTCTGCGGCAGCGACTGGCCCTATTATCTCAAATATCCCCGCGCGAAGGGCGCGCTGATCCTCGGCCACGAATCCGTCGGCAGGGTCGAGAAGCTGGGCCGCGACGCCGCGCGGAAATTCGGCGTCAGGGAGGGCGACCGCGTCGCGCTCGAGGAATATCTGCCCTGCGGCCATTGCCGCTACTGCCGCCAGCAGGAATTCCGCTTGTGCGACGAGACGGACACGCTGAACCGGGAAGGCACGATCCGCTACGGTTCGACGCCCGCCGCCGTGGCGCCGGGCCTGTGGGGCGGTTTCGCGCAACGCCAGTATCTGCATCCCAATTCGGTGTTTCACCGGGTGCCCGACAGCGTGCCGGCGGAACTCGCGGCCATGGCCCTGCCGCTCGGCAACGGCGTCGAATGGGCGGTGTTGCAGGGCAAGGTGAAGGTTGGCGAGACCGTGGTTATCCAGGGGCCGGGCCAGCAGGGCCTCGCCTGCGTGATCGCGGCGAAGGAAGCGGGCGCCGGCGCCATCATCGTGACGGGACTTGGCACGCAGAGCGACGCGCGGCGTCTCGCGCTCGCGGGGCGCCTCGGCGCGACGCACACGATCGACGTGTCGCGGCGCGACGTGCTGGAGACCGTCGCGGACATCACCGGCGGCGAGATGGCCGATCTCGTGCTCGATTGCGCCGCGGGCGGCACGGAGACGATCATTTCCGCCATCGGCCTCGCGCGGAAATCCGGACGGATCATCCTTGGCGGCTGGAAATTCAGGGACGTGCCGAATTTCCCGAGCGACACGCTGGTGAAGCGCTTCCTGACCGTGAAGGGAATGCGCGGCCATTCCTTCGAAGCGGTGGAAATGGGTCTCGGCATCATCGCGGGCAAGCGTTATCCGCTGCACCAGATGGCGACCCACGTCTTCGGCCTCGACGAGGTCGATCTCGCCTTGCGCACCGTGGGCGGCGAAGGGGAGCCGGACGCGATCCATTGCGCGATCGATCCGTGGCGGTGAGGGCGGACCCGCCGACGTGACGGGCGCGCGGGAGCCGGTCCTTGCTTGCGCGCGGCGCGCGCTGCGTTATTGTCGCGCCGGTTCCGCCGCTCCGAGCGCGGCGACATGGAGGAATGAATGCGCCTGTCGTGGCGAATCGTCGCCGTTTCGATTTTCGTCTGTTTTTCGCCGGCTCTCGCGCTCGCCCAGGGCGCGCCGCTGAAACTCAAGGTCGGCACGCTGAAGCAGGGTTCGCTGACCAATGTCTACGTGGCGAAACAGGCGGAGATTTTCCAGAAGAACGGCCTCGACGTCGAGCTGATCGAATTCCGCAACGGCAACGAGGCCATCGCGGCGCAACGCGGCGGGCACGTCGACGTGATCCTCACCATTCCCGGCACGACCATGGCGGCCAACGAGCGCGGCTTCGACCTGATGCTGATCTCCGGCAGCGAGACGGCGCAGGCGACGGCGCCCGACACGGGCTCCATCGTGGTGCGCAAGGATTCCGCCATCAGGAGCCTGAAGGATCTGAAGGGCAAGACCATCGCGATCTCCGGCACGCACACGCAGAAAACCGTGATGATCCAGGCGCTGCTGAAGCGCAACGGGGTCGGCGCCGACGAATTCAAATGGCTGGAAATGCCCTACGCCAGCCAGGTCGACGCGTTGCGCGGAAAGCAGATCGAGGTCGCCGCCTCGCTCGATCCGTGGACGACCCTGTTCCGCAATTCCGACTTCGCGACCGTGCTCGCCTACGACTACGCGGAATCCCTGCCCGAACAGCCCATCGGCGGCTGGTACGCGCGGCGCGAATATGTCGCGAAAAATGGCGAGGCGACGGTGAGGTTCGCGAAATCCATGTGCGACGTGGCGGAGTTCCTCGGCGCCGACAAGGATCGCGCGCGGCGCTACATCGCCGAATACACCGGGCTCGACGCGGCGCTGGTGAAGGAAGTGCCCGTCAACAAATGGACCTGCAAGGTCGACGTGAAGAAATGGCAAACCGTCGCCGACATGATGTTCGAGAGCGGCGAATTGCAAAAAAAGTACGACATCGAGGCATGGCTCGCGGATTCCGTGAAGCCTTACCTGACGCGTTGAACGCAACGGCGGACGGACGACATGACGCAAGACACAATCCCGGTTCTCATCGCGGGCGCCGGCCCGGTCGGGCTCGCGCTGGCGCTGGAGCTTGGCCTGCGCGACATCGAGTGCCTCGTCGTCGAAAAGCGCGACGGCAAGCTGCACGTTCCCAAGATGAGCGCGGTCTCGACGCGCAACATGGAATTGTGCCGCCGCTGGGGAATCGCGAAGGAGGTTCGCCACGCGGTCTGGCCCTCGGGCAAGCAACTCGATTTCGTCTACGTAGAGAACCTGCGCGGACGCGAACTCGGCCGGTTCCGCAATCCGGTCTATGGCGCGCGCGATCCAAAGGCCGTCGGCCCGGAAACGTCCTGTCATTGTCCGCAGATTTTCTTCGATCCGATCCTCGCGGCGCGCGTGAAAAAACAAAAAAGCGTGCGCTTCGCCTATGACACGGAAGTGCTGCGCTTCGGGCAGGACGCGGACGGCGTCACCGTCGCGATCGCCGGGCTCGACGGGGAAAGGCGCGAGGTTCGCGCGAAATATCTCGTGGGCTGCGACGGCGCCTCGGGGCTGGTGCGCGACGCCCTCGGGCTGAAGCTCGAGGGGCTGGGAGTCGTCGCCAACAGCGTCAACATCTATTTCCGCTCGGCGGAGCTCCCGACGCTGCACGACAAGGGCTGGGCGCGCATCTATCGCCTCATCGACGAGGACGGCTGCTGGTCGGAGCTGATCCCCATCGACGGCAAGGAATTGTGGCGGCTCAGCATTTTCGACGACCAGCGCGGGCTGTCGCGTCCGGGCGAATTTCTCGAACGCGCCTTCGGCGGCGGGTTCCCCTTCGAGATCATCAATGTCTCGGGCTGGGAGCGGCGCGATTTCGTCGCGGAGGATTATCGTGACGGCCGCGTGTTCATCGCGGGCGACGCGGCGCATCAATGCTCTCCGACGGGCGGGCTCGGCATGGCCACGGGCATCGAGGACGCGGTCAATCTCGCGTGGAAGCTCGGCGCGGTCCTGCGAGGCTGGGGCGGGCCGCGGCTGCTCGATTCCTACGCGGCGGAGCGGCGTCCCGTGGCGCGGCGCAACGTCGATCTGTCGACGCGCTCCTATCTCGCGGTCGAGACGATTCCGCCGTGGAAACACGGCAGCGATCCGGCCTCCTACAAGGGCGAACTCGATTCCTGGCGGGACAATCTCGGGCGCTACACCGTGCCCGATCACGTCAAGATGCAATACACTTACGAGGATTCGCCGATTTCGGCGCTGGACGGCACGCCGCGCGACGATCCGGAGCCTCCGTCGTTCATCCATTCGGCGCGTCCGGGTTCGCGCGCGCCGCACGCCTGGCTCGACGACGGCCGTTCGACGCACGACCTCTTCGACGAGGGTTTCACGCTGCTGCGGATCGGCGAAGCCGCGCCCGACGCGGGGCCGCTCGTCGCCGCGGCCCGCGCCGCCGGCGTGCCGATCCGGGAGGTCGCGGTGCGTGAAGCCGTCGTGCTGGAGCGCTACAAACAGCCGCTCGTTCTGGTGCGGCCCGACGGTCACGTCGCGTGGCGCGCGGCTGCGTGCCCCGCCGATCCTTCCGCCGTCGTGGACAGGATCAGGGGCGCGTGATCACGCGCCCGGCGGGCGCGGCCGCAGGTAAATGAACCAGTAGACGAGCCCGACCAGAAGGCTGCCCCCCGCGAGATTGCCGATCGTGGAGATGGCGATGTTGCGCAGGGCGTTCTCGACGGTGAGCGCGGGCCAGGCGTCGGCGCCCGATCGGATCGACGCCCAGAACTCCGGGGCGGCGAAGTGTTTGATCGCGAGCGCCTCGAAGATAATGTAGATATTCGCGATGGAATGTTCGAAGCCCGCCGCGACGAAGGCCATGACGGGTGGAACGATCACGACGACCTTGTCCACGAGGTTTCGCCCGGCGAGCGACATCCAGACGGCGAGGCACACGAAGACGTTGCAAAGCACCGAGAGAAAGAACAGCCGCGTCTCCGGCAGCGCCGCCTTTGCGGCGGCGACCCGGAGCGCCGTCGCGCCGACGCTTCCGCCCGCGAGTTCGTGGTGGGCGGCGAGAAAGACGAGAGCCGCCACGCCCAGCGCGCCGGCGATATTGCCGAGATAGACGAGAAACCAGGCGCGCAGCAGGGCGGGCGTCGAGATTCGACCGCTGGCGCGGGCGACGATCATCAGCGCGTCGCCGGTGAAGAGTTCCGCGCCGCAGACGACGACGAGGATCAGGCCGAGCGAAAACACCGCGCCCGCGAAAAACCGCTGGATGCCCCAGGGAAGCGCTTCCGTTCCGGTCAGCGCGACGGTCATGGAAATGGCGCCGAAAGCGATGAAGGCGCCCGCGAGACCGCCGAGCACCAGCAGGGTCACGGCGTCCCGGCCCGCCTTCTGGACGCCGGCGGCCTCGCAGGCGCGGGCGATCGCGGCTGGCGGCAGGCTGTCGAGGCTGACGGGCGGCGCGAGGCCGCTTCCGGGATCGATGGTCATCGTCGCATCCTGACGGCGCCGGGGGGCCGCCGCAAGTGTCCCCGATTTATCCACCGGAGCCATCCGCTTCGGCCCCGCGCCGATTTGCCGGAGCCTCGTGATCGGCTAGAAGACAGAGGGCCCCGCGCGTGCGGAGGGCGCAGGCAGGTGGTTTCGTGGTCGCGTCGTTCATGGGTTCCCCGTTCCGCGCCGGCGCTGTTTGCGCGCTGGTTCTGGCGCTCTCCGGTTGCGGGCCGGGGCGCGACGAGCCGCCCGCCGCCGTTCCCGCGACGCCCGCGAGATTCGTGGCGGACCCCTCGGGTCCGGCCCGTTCCGTCGGCGAATGGCCCCGGCAATTCGGCTCCGCCGAGCTCGTGTCGCTGATCCGGCAGGCCGAGGCGCAAAATTTCGACATCGCCGCCGCCCTCGCCCGGATGAGTCAGGCCGAGGCGCAGGCGCGCGTCGCGGGCTCGGCGCTCTATCCGCAACTTGGCGGCGACGAGAACGCGTCGCGGTCCCTGTCCTCCGGCGCGGCGCGTTCGAAAGATCCGCCGTTCCGGAGCTCCATCGGCAACAGTTTCGGCCTCGGCCTCACCGCCAGTTACACGCTCGACCTGTTCGGGAAAAACCGGGCGCTGCTCGGGGCGGCGGAGATCAACGCGCTCGCCGCGCGCTACAATCGCGACGCGGTGTCCGTGGCGACCCTCGCCAGCGTCGCGAACCTGTATTTCCTGATGCTCGGGGATCAGGACCGGATTCGCCTCGCGGGGGAAAACATCCGCGCCGCGAGCCGCGTGCTCGACGCCATCAAGGCGCGCCTGTCGGTGGGCACGGCGACGGAACTCGACACGGCGCAGCAGGAAAGCGTGCTCGCCAACCAGCGGGCTTCGGTCCCGCCGCTGGAGCAAAGCGTCGCGCAGACGCGCAACGCCATCGCCGTTCTGGTCGGGCGGACGCCCGAGAGCGGACGCATCCGCGGAGGCAGTCTCAAGGGGTTGAAACTGCCCGCCCCGGGGCCGGGGCTGCCCGCGCAATTGTTGTTGCGGCGGCCCGACATCGCGGCGGCGGAGGCCAGTCTGGCCTCGCAGAACGCCAGCGTGAAGGCGGCGCGGGCCGCGTTTTTCCCGACGATCGCCCTGACGGGCAATCTCGGCGTGGAAAGCCTGACGCTGGCCCATCTGCTGCGCCCGGAGGCCATCGCGGCCTCGCTGGCGCAGGGTCTGACCCAGCCGATTTTCAACGGTCACAATCTCGAGGGACAACTGGAGTTGGCGAAGGGTCGCGAGGTCGAACTTCTCGAAATCTATCGCAAGGCCATAGTTACGGCGCTTTCGGATGTTGAAAGCGCCCTGGTCGCGGTTCGCCAGACGGCGAATCACGAAAAGTTGCAGCAAGTCGCCGTGGCCGCGGCGTCCAGGGCCTACCAGATTACGCAAGAGAGATTGCGCGAGGGCACGATCGACGTGGTGACTTTGCTGAACACGCAGCTCACGCTGTTCCAGGCGCAGGATCAACTGATCCAGACGCGGCAGCAGCGATTGCAGGCGATCGTGTCGCTCTATCAGGCGCTGGGCGGCGGCTGGACGCGCGAGGACGCGATCACGATCGTTCCGGACCCGTCGATTCCCGCCGATCCGCCGTCCGGGCCCGCGCCATGAAGAAATTCCTGTTGTTTCTGGCCATCGTCGCCGCTGGCGTCTGGTCCGGGGATTATCTTGGCTATTACAAAATTCCCTGGAGTGGCGAGCAGGCGGCGCAAACGGTGCAGCGCGTGTTTGGCCGGCGCCGGCAGCAGCAAAAGGCCGACAACGTGCCGGTGCTGACCGCCCCCGTGCGGCGCGAGGACGTGCCGGTGACGCTGGACGGCGTCGGCACCGTTCAGGCGCTGAACAGCGTGGTCGTCCGCGCCCAGGTCGACGGGAGTCTGCTTGAACTGACGTTCGCCGATGGACAAAACGTTCGCAAGGGCGACGTGCTTGGCCGTGTCGACCCGCGAACCTACAAGGCGCAGTTCGACCAAGCCGTCGCGAAGAAGGCCCAGGACGAGGCGACGCTCGCCAACGCCCGCATCGATCTCGACCGCTACAGCAAGCTCGCCGCCGGAAACTTTGGCTCGCGCCAGCAGGCGGACACGCAAAAGGCCCTCGTGGAGCAACTCGAGGCGCAGGTGCGCGTCGACCAGGCGCTGGTCGACAGCGCGAAAGTGACGCTCGATTACACGACGATCAAGGCTCCGATCGACGGACGGACGGGTTTGCGGGCGGTGGACGCGGGCAACGTCGTCCACGCGTCCGACGCTGGCGGCGTCGTGACGATCGCGCAGGTGAAGCCCATCGCGGCCGTGTTCAGCCTGCCCCAGCAACAATTGCGCGCCGTCAGCGCCGGGCTCGCGCGTGGCCGCATGGCGGTGCAGGCGCTCGAGCCGGACAACGTCACGGTGATCGATTCCGGCGCGGTCGAGGTGATCGACAACCAGGTCGATCCGACGACCGGAACCGTGCGGATCAAGACGACCTTTCCCAACGAGGCGCAGGCGCTCTGGCCCGGGCAATTCGTCAACATTCGCCTTTTCGTGGACACGTTGCGCGACGCGATCGTCGTCCCCGCGGCCGCCGTTCAGCGCGGGCCGAAGGGGCCGTTCGTCTACGTCGTCACGGCGGAGAACAAGGCCGTCGTGACGCCCGTCGTCGTTGCACGTCAGGACGAGAAGAACGCGGTGCTGCAAGGCGGCCTCGCGCCGCCGTCGCGGGTGGTGACGACGGGTTTCGCGCAACTGACGGACGGGGCGACCGTCAAGCCCGCCGACGCGGACGCGCCGCCGGCCTCGGACGCGCCGACGGAGGCGGCGCGCGCCGGCCGCGCGGAGGC
>CAISEY010000143.1 GCA_903884435.1 uncultured Hyphomicrobiales bacterium
AGTTGTAGTGAAGCAGGAAGCGCTCCTTGTAGGTGCCTTCCAGCGAATCAATGAACTGCTCGTCCTCGCCGGTGCCGAGCGTCGCCACCACGAGCGCCTGCGTCTCGCCGCGGGTGAACAGCGCCGAACCGTGGGTGCGCGGGAGAACGCCGACCTGCGCGAGGATCGGACGAACCGTCGTCTTGTCGCGACCGTCGATGCGGATGCCCGTGTCGAGGATGTTGTTGCGCACGACCTTCGCCTGCAGGTCGTGGAAGGCCTCGCCGACGTGCTGCTTGTCGAACTTCGCGCCTTCCGGCGGCAGCAGGGCGGCGTTGACCTTCGCCTTGACGGCGTCGATGGCGGCGTAGCGGACCTGCTTGACCGTGTTCTTGTAGGCCTCGCGCAGTTCCGCCTCGGCGATGGCCGCCACGGCGGCCTCGACCTCGGACTTGTTCGGCAGCTTGAGTTCGCGCGGCTCCTTCGCCGCCTTCTCGGCGAGGCGAATGATCGCGTCGATCACCGGCTGGAAGCCGCGATGGCCGGTCATGACCGCCTCGAGCATGGTGGCTTCCGAAAGCTCTTTCGCTTCCGATTCCACCATCAGAACGGCGTCGGCGGTGCCGGCGACGACGAGGTCGAGCGCCGAATCCTTCATCTCGTCGATGGTCGGGTTGAGCTTGAGCTGGCCATTGATGTGGCCGACGCGCGCGCCGCCGATCGGGCCCATGAAGGGAATGCCCGAAATGGTGAGCGCCGCCGAGGTCGCGACCATCGCGAGAATGTCGGGATCGTTCTCGAGGTCATGCGCCAGAACGGTGACGACGACCTGCGTGTCATGGCGGTAGCCGTCCGGGAACAGGGGGCGAATCGGGCGGTCGATCAGGCGGGAGACCAGCGTCTCCTTTTCGGAGGGGCGTCCCTCGCGCTTGAAATAGCCGCCGGGAATGCGGCCGGCCGCGAAGGCCTTTTCCTGATAATTCACGGTGAGCGGGAAAAAGTCCACGCCCAGCTTCGGCGACTTCGCGGAGACGACGGTCGCGAGCACGGTGGTCTCGCCATAGCTCGCCCAGACGGCGCCGTCGGCCTGCCGCGCCACGCGGCCGGTTTCGAGCACGAGCTTGCGCCCGGCCCAGTCGAGTTCTTCACGATGGATGGTAAACATGTCTTTCATCTTTCATGGGTCACGGCAAAGCCGAACGCCATGCGCAAGACGGCGAGACGCTGCCCGGGGCCGAAGGCCCTGATCGTGCAACAGCGTCCGGCGATCCTGCCATGGCGCGGGTCTTTCCCGGGGCGAACGACAGCCCCATGCCGTCGTTCCGTATGTGTACCGGTTAACAGCCGGCGCTGGTTTCATGGCATTTCCGGGCGCAACGAATTGCGCGGCGCCCGGCTGACGCACCAGAACAAAAGCCTAGCGGCGAATGCCGAGACGCTCGATCAGGGTCTTGTAGCGGGGCTCGTCCCTCTTCTTCACGTAGTCGAGGAGCTGGCGGCGCTGCGAGACGAGTTTCAGGAGACCGCGGCGGGAATGATTGTCCTTGACGTGGGTCTTGAAATGTTCCGTCAGATTGGCGATCCGTTCACTGAGGATCGCGACCTGGACCTCGGGCGAGCCGGTGTCGCCGGCCTTGTTGGCGTATTCCTTGACAAGCGCGGTCTTGCGCTCAGCGGTAATCGACATCGAACTGTCCTTTATTTGTCAGGGGGTTGCTTCGCCGCGAGGCCTGGCCGGGATGTCGTCCAGCGGGGTCGCGCACGCGAACAGCGCGGGGTCCAGCCCCGCGCCTGGCGCGCTTTATACACGAAAAGCCGCCACGCGCCAGAGGCCTGGCGGATGGCGCCGGCGGGAGAAACTCTGGTAATCTCCGGGAACCGTCAGGGAGAGCGCCATGATCGACCGCCGCAGCTTGCTGAAAACCTCCGCCGCGACCCTCGCGACGCTCGCTCTCGCGACCCCGGTCCGCGCCGACGGGCGCTTCAAATCCGGCGATGTCGAGATTTTCTATCGAAGCTTCGGCAAGCCGGGCAAGACGCCCGTCGTGGTGATGCACGGCGCGAATTATTTCGATTCCTTCGACTGGATCAACGTTTGCGAAAAGATTTCCGGCGAGCGGGAAGTCGCCTGTTTCGACATGCGCGGCTTTGGCGAATCGACCTGGAGCCCGTCGAAGAATTATTCCGTCGACGCGATGATGGGCGACATCCGCGCGCTGTTCGCCCATCTCGGCTGGAAGAAGCCCGTCGTGCTCGGCCATTCGTTTTCCGGGCGGCTCGCGGTGTCGTTTGCTTCCAATTTCCCCGACGAACTGTCGAAACTGATCGTCGTGGACAGCGCCTTCGGGCGGGACGAACCGGGACCGAAGGGCATCAACAATCCCCCGGTGATTTTTCCCACCGTCGAGGCGGCCATGGAGCGGTTCGGCAAGCTCGCCAATCCCCCGCGCATTTCGAGGGATCGCGCCCGCGCGGAACAGGCGCTGACGAAGGTTCCCGAGGGCTACCGCCTGAAACGCGATCCGGATTATTCCAACTCAATCCCCGTCGGCGTTCCCGCCGACGGGCGGCCACGCCGCGAACTCAACGTCTGGGAGGAACTCGCGAAGGTGAAGGTCCCCATGTATTTCGTGCGCGGCCTGAAATCGGACCGGTTCACGCCGGACGTGGTGGCGCGTCTCGACAAGGATTTTCCAGGCATTGTCTGGGCCACGGCGGATTCGATGCATGACATTCCCTTCTACGCGCCCGACGAATTGATCGCGGCGGTTAAAAAGTTCATCGCGGAGGCGTGAACGCGCCTCCGCGGAAATTCATCGGGTGGTCATCGCGGGCGAACGATCAATCTGCTATGAAAGATTCATCGAATTCGCGAGGCGCTTCATGAACCGCTTGGGACATATTGCATTGGCGGCCATCGCCACCGCGGCGGCGGCCATCACGGCTCCCGCCGCCGGCGCCGAGGCCCGGCGCGTGCAAATCAAGGGCGAGCTCGTCGATACCTGGTGCTCCGTCACGGGCATCATGTTCGCGCAGGGAACGGCGCATCACCAGTGCGCTGTCTGGTGCGCGGTCGGCGGCATTCCCGTCAGCGTCAGGACGAAAGACGGCGCCTATTACATGGTGTTGCGCATCGCCGGAGACGATTCGAATTCCGCCAATCCCCGCTGGGTGAAAATCCAGAGCCACGAGGTCAACGTCGATGGCGAGCTGATCGAACGCGACGGCGTGAAATATCTCTTCGTCAGCCAGGTGCTCGACGACCAGGGCGTCGTCAACCTGACGCACGATGAAAACGGCATTCAACCTTTCGGGAACTGAACATGACGCGCCCGTTCGCAATCGCCGCCGCGCTCGTGGCAATTTCCCTCTCCCCGGCCCGCGCCGCCGAAGCCTGGGGGATCGAACACGAGAAAGTCGTCGAGATCACCGGCACGGTCGTCGATCTCGCCTGTTCGCTCAAGGGCGATTGCCCGCCCGCGTGCGGCGCCGGCAAGCGCCAGCTTGGCTTGCTGACGCCCGACGGAAAACTTCGCGCGGTCGTCAAGGGCCCCGTTGAATTCGCCGGGCCGGTGCATGATCTCGCGCGTTATTGCGGCAAGACCGTGCAGATCGACGGGCTGCTCGTCGAGAATCCCGCCATTCACATCGTCATGCTCCAGAATATTCGCGAACGCCCGGAACAGCCCTTCGCCAGAGCCGACGCCTTCATGGCCGACTGGGAAGCCGCGCATGGCAAGGCGGAGGAATGGTATCGCGAGGATCCACTCGTCAAACAGGTGATTGGCGAGGACGGCGTCTATGGCGTCAAGGGTCTCGTTCCGCCCCCGCCGAAGAAATGATCGCGCGCCGCGCGGTTCTCGCGCTGCTGTTCGCGGGCGCGGTTTTCCCGCTGGCGGCGCAGACGGGCGATCCACTGGCGGATCGCTTTGGCGGTCCCTTCACGCTGACCGCCCACGACGGCCGGCGTGTCAGCGACACGGATTTTCGCGGCGAGTTCATGCTTGTCTATTTCGGCTACACGCGTTGCCCCGACGTTTGCCCGCTGGACTTGCTGACCATGAGCGAGGCGCTGAAACTCCTCGGCCCGGTCGCAGGGCGGATACAACCGCTGTTCATCACCGTCGATCCGGAACGCGACACGCCGAAACTCCTGGCGGACTACGTGCAAAGTTTCCATCCGCGACTGCTCGGGCTGACGGGAAGCGAGGCGGACATCGCGACCGCAGTGAAAGCCTACAAGGTGCATCGGGTCAAATACACGCCCGCGAACGATCCGAAGACCTATGGCGTCGATCATTCCTCGCTGACCTATCTCATGGGGCCGGACGGCAAGTTCCGGACGCTGGTTCCCCACGACACGACCGCGGCGCGCATGGCGGACATCCTGCGGCCCTATCTGGCCCGCGAACCGGCGAAATAAAGCGCGGTCTCGCCGGCGTGTTGACGCGCCGGACGGTCCCCAACTATTCTGCCCGTCAAACAACGCGCCGGACGCGAAGCGTTGACTTGCCGGCGAGGGGACGGACATCGATGACAGAAACATTCGTGGCGAAGGCCGGGTCGCTGGCCGATGGCGACCGGCTCGTTGTCGCCGTGGGCAAAAAGGAAATTGGCGTTTTCCGCCATCGCGGCAAGTACCACGCCTACAGCAATTATTGCCTGCATTCGGGCGGTCCCGCCTGCGAGGGACTGATCATCGCGAAAGTGACCGAGCAAATCCTGCCCGACAAGACCTCCGCGGGCCTGTTTTTCTCCGACGACGAGACGCATTTCGTCTGTCCGTGGCATGGTTACGAATACAACATCGAAACCGGCGCCTGCGCCGGCGATCCGAAGCAGAAGCTTCGCTCCTTCCCGGTCATCGAGAAGGACGGCGCGATCTACGTGGTGACGTGACGCACGCCCGCGCCGCCGCTTTCGCGCCCGCTCGATAATTCAGGGGATAGAAACATGGACCTCATCTCGGATCGTGGAAACCGGGTTTCCGTCGAGGAACTCAACACCACCCGCCTGCTGAAACACGCGCGCGAACAGGCGGTTTCGCTCGGGCTCGACGACATGCTCGTCGTGGACGTCGACAGCCATCACTATGAAAACGAGCACATGGACGAGGTGCTCCCCTATTTCGAGAACGAGGTGTTCAAGCAACTCGTCCTCTCGGGACGCTCGAAGGGGCGCGGCGCGTTGTTGCCGAGCCAGACGTCGTTTCAGGACATGGGCGGACGCATCACGCGTTATCCGCTGCGGTCCTCCGAGAAAACCGACAAGAGCAAGCACCGGGAGGTCCAGCTCGGCAGCCGCTGGATGGAGGCGCTTGGCGTCGATTACGCCTGCCTGTTTCCGACGCAGATGCTGCATGTCGGCCTGACGACAATGCCCGAAATCGAAAACAACCTGTGCTGGGCCTACAATCGCTGGGTGACGGAAAAGATCCTGCCGGAAACCGAGGGGCGCTTCTTCTCGATGCTGTGCCTGCCGTTTTCCGACCCCGACGAAAGCCTGCGCCAGGTCGAGAAATTCGGCGGACGAAAGGGCGTCACCGGTTTCTGCATCACCGCGATCCGCACGCTTCCGGTGCACCACAACAGCTACATGAAGGTCTATCGCGCCATCGAGGAGCGCGGCCTCGCGCTGTCGTTCCACTCGGGCACGAATTCGGGCGAGCCGCTGTTCAAGAGCCTGAACCGTTTCGCCACGGTGCACGCCCTTGGATTCCCCTGGTACGCGATGCTGCACATGTCGAACTGGGTGACGAACGCCCTCGGCGAGCGGTTTCCGAAACTTCCGGTCATCTGGATCGAGGCGGGCCTCGCGTGGATCCCGTTCCTGATGCAACGCCTCGATCACGAATACATGCTGCGCACGTCCGAATATCCGGGACTGAAGAAGCTCCCCAGCGACTACATGCGCGACATGTTCTATTCCTCGCAACCGATCGAGGTGACGGACATGATCCAGCTCGAGAGCACGTTCCGGATGATGAACGCCGAGACGCAATTGCTCTACGCCTCGGACTATCCGCACTGGGATTTCGACGTGCCGAGCAAGATTTTCGAGCTGCCGTTCCTCACCGAGAAGGCGAAACACAATATCCTCGGCGGCAACGCGGCGCGCCTGTTCAAGCTTCCGCCGCGCACCGAGAAGCAGAAGGCCAACCTGCTGCGGTTCGGAAATCTTCCCGGGTAAAACGCCTCAGCGCAGACCGAGGGCGCCGGAATTGGTGCCCGCGGACAGTCTCGCGCGCCAGATGACAAAAGCGACGCCCGCGAGCAGGGCGACGTCGATCACCATGCCGAAACGCAGCCAGCGGACGCGGGCCCAGAGGAATTCCGCGAGTCCGCAGTCATGGACGCCCTGACGCAGGCCGCAATGACCTTGATACAGGTCAGCCTGCGACCAGAGAAAGATCGCCCAGGGCGCGATCCAGAGCGCCAGCGCGCCCAGCGTGTGAAGAAAAAGCCGCGCACCTGTCGAGCCGCGATCTCGCGCCGCCCACAGCCAGATGAAGATAACGGACGTGCAGACGATGATCTTCACCCAGACCAGGATGACGTAGAACACGATCTGCACGGGTCCCCCTCCGGTGCGCGGATTGCCGCCTGTTTACCTCGGCGCGAGGATCATCACCATCTGGCGGCCTTCCATGGAAGGCTCCGCCTCGACCTTGGCCACTGGCGCGGTTTCCGCCTTGACGCGATTGAGCAGGGCGTAACCGATATCCTGATGCGCCAGTTCGCGGCCCCGGAAACGCAAGGTGATCTTGACCTTGTCGCCCTCGTCGAAAAACCGGAAGACCGCGCGCATCTTGACCCCGTAGTCATGGTCGTCGATGCCCGGACGAAGCTTGATTTCCTTGACCTCGACGACTTTCTGCCGCTTGCGCGCCTCGGCGGCCTTCTTCTGCTCCAGAAAACGGAACTTGCCATAATCGAGGATTTTGCAGACAGGCGGCGTGGCGTTGGGCACGATTTCCACCAGATCGAGCCCGGCTTCCTCGGCGAGCTGAACGGCGTCCGCGAGGGCGGTCACGCCCTTCTTCTGACCTTCCTGGTCAATCAGCATGACTTCCGTCGCGCGAATCTCGCGATTGATCCGGGGGCCGTCCCTGGTCGGGGTCGGCGGGGCTTTCATCGGTCGGCGAATGGTTCGTCTCCTTTGGACATTGCTTCAGACCCGGACGCGCCTCGCACGTTCCCCGAGTCGCGAAGACAAGGGGGCCGGACCCGAACAAAGCATGAAGTCTATACGACGTGAAGTCAACAAAACTCGCGCGAGGGAGCCCGCGCGCGCCCTGAAAACCGCGCGCGGTCCGCCTTTCGCCGGGAGCGCCGGAGAACCGTCCCCGTCAGTTCGGCCGGTCCCCGGCCTCGAACAACGCGTCGAAATCCGCCTGCGTGACGTGAGCGATTTGCCACCAGTGCTTGTTGAGGTCCTGGAGGAGGAAGCCGCGAACGCCGTCCACGGTCTCGATGTCGAGAACGCGCAGGATCCCGTAATCGTCCTTCAGCGCGAGCGCCGCCGCGCGGGCCGCGTCCACTTCCGCTCCGGAGCCCACGGCCAGCTTGAAATGGTTTCGGGGATCCTGATCCTTGGCCTCGCCATCCTCGACGCAGACGCAGACCACGGACCAGGGCCCGCCCTTCCACATGTACTGGGCCTCCCTGAGCGGACGGATGATGTCGAGCCCCAGAAACTCCGTCAGGAATTTCCGCGTCGCGGCCATGTCCGTGCATTCAATCGTGCCGTGGGAGAAGAGCTCGTTCTGGACGAGCGGAGCGATGGCGGCCATGGAATGTCCTTTCGAATTTCAATCGTGAAACTGGTCGCCCTTTTCACGCAGCGACGTGTAGACGAGGTCCGGCGCCCTGTACTCGACCTCCCACCAGTTCGAATCCCTGTCGACGAAATAGACGGCGTAGGAACCGTTCCTGAAGCGCGGCTTCTGCACGCGGGCGATGCCGAACTCCTCCTTGCGGGCGTTGAGTTTCTCGTAAGCTTCGTCCACGGCGGCCTGCGACGGACAGGCGACGCCCCAGTGATTGAGCATTTCCTGGGGAACGACGATTTCAGGCGTCTCCCGGACTTCCAGCAGCCAGTAGGGCTGACCGTGCTTCGGCCCGCCCTTGCCATGCCCCCGGTCGCGGGCCAGGAGACGGCCCTTCTCCGGCTCCACGCATTCCATGCCCAGCGCGCCCTCGAGCATCCGGCGGCAACGCCCCATGTCCGTCGTTAGCAGGGTTCCCGCGATGAGCGAAACCGGGTTGACGCGCGGCCTGGTCTGGACGTCCATTGATCTTCTCCCCTGTTTCTACAAATCGAGAACAAGCGTTTCGCCGGGCATGGCGCGCGACACGCAAACCTGAATGGCGGTTTCGCGCTCGTCCTCGCTCAGGACATCGTCGCGGTGATCCGCCTTTCCGGAGACCAGCGTCACCGTGCAGGTGCCGCAAACCCCGTCGCGGCACAAGGTTTTGATCCTGATCCCCTCGGCCTTCAGAACGTCGAGAATCGTCCTGTCGGCGGGAACCCTCAGGGTCCGGCCCGCGCGTTTCAGAACGATGTCGAAGGCGCCATCGTTCGTGCGGATGGCGACATCCGCTTCGGAGCCCTTGAAAAGTTCGTGGTGGACCGTCCCCTTCGGCCAGTCGCGCGCCGCTTCCCGCGCCGCTCGAATGAGGCCGGAGGGACCGCAGACATAGACGTGCCCGCCGGGGGGACGCGCCGCGAGGAGAGCCGCGACATCGAGACCGCGGGCGGGGTCGCCGCCGTCGAGAACGAGCTTCAGCCGGTCGCCATGACGTTCCCCGAGCTCGAAAGCAAAAGCGGCTTCCTCGCGGGAGCGCGCGCAATAAAAAAACGTGTAACTCCGGCCCAGCGCCTTCAGCCGGGCGGCCATCGACATGACCGGCGTCACGCCAATGCCGCCCGCGATCAGGATCGAATTTTCACCCGCCTCGCTCAACGCGAAATGATTGGCCGGCGGCGAGGATTGCAGGACATCTCCTTCCCGCAGATGGTCGTGAAGCCAGCTCGATCCGCCCTTGCTGTCGGCCTCGCGCAGGACGGCGATCACATAATGACGGGTTTCGCCCTGATCGTTGAGCAGGGAATAGGATCTCGCCTCGCCGTTGCCGAGTTCGAGATCGACGTGCGCGCCGGCGGTGAAGCCGGGCAGGGATCCGCCGTCCGCCGCCACGAATTCGATCCGGCGAACGCGCGGCGCCGGCTGGTCGATGTGAATGGCCTTGAGCGCGGGCACGAAAATCTCCGGGTTCGAATGTCCACACTAGCCTCGCCGCTCGCCAGCGCAAGACCGGCGGCGGCGCGCGGTTCCCGACTATCCGCCAATGCCAAGCAACGCCCGCGCTTCCGCGGGCGTCGCGAGTTCGCCGTCGAGGGATTCGACGATCCTTCTGGCCTTCTCCACCAGCGCGGCGTTCGACGGGGCGGGAACGCCATATTTCAGGTAGCGATTGTCCTCGAATCCCACCCGGACGTGGCCTCCCAGCAAATATGTCTGCGCCAGCATGGGAAATTCCATGCGCGCGATGCCAAACGCGGCCCAGGCCGCTCCCGCCGGCAACAGGCTCTTCATGTAGAGAATCGTCTCGACGGACGGACTCGCGCCATAGCCGGCGCCAAGAACGATCTGGAAGAATCCCGGCCCCTTCAGCACGCCCTGTCCGATGAGCGCCTTCGCGAGATGAATGTCGCCGGAGTCGAAGACCTCGTATTCGGGAAAAACGCCAGCCTCGCGGATATAGCCCGCCATTTCCGCGATCATTTCCGGCGGATTGATCATCGCGTTGTTGCCCATCCACATCGTCTGGAAATCCAGCGAGCAGATGTCCGGTTTCAACGCGACGACGTGTTGCGTGCGCTCCATCGCCGTCTTCATAACGGAACCGGGCCCGGCGACGCCGGGCGCCTCGCGCGTCGGCATGAAGCGCGCGCCGCTGCCGGTGGTCAGGTTGATCAGGACATCGACGCCGGACTCGCGGATGCGCTCGACGGTTTCGCGATAATATTTCAGATCCATGCTGCCCGCGCCGGTGACGGGATCGCGCACGTGGATATGGACGACGGCGGCTCCCGCCTTCGCGGCGCCGATGGAGGAGTCGGCGATTTCCTTCGGAGTGACGGGAACCTGTGTGTCCTTGCCAATGGGCGCCGCGCCGGTGACGGCGCAACTGAGAATCCGCTTGTTCATGTTCCTCTCCAGGTGTTCGCGCCGGGCGCTATTGCTTCTGAATGTTGTTTTCGGTGGCGACTTTTTCCCACACCGCGCGTACGCGCGCGAAAAACGCGGCGAGCGCGGCCTCGTCGAGATTTCCGGGCTCGGCGCCGGTCAGGCCAATCCGGTCGCGCACCAGTTCGTTTCGCAGCGCCGCGTTGATGTTGACGTTGAGCCATTTCGAGATCGACGGAGGCATGTCGGGCGGCCCCACGAGCGCGTACCAGACGGTGAGGATGAATTCGGGAGGATAGCCCAGCTCGCGAAAAGTCGGAACGTCCGGAGCGTATGGCGAACGCTGTTCGGTGCCCACCGCCAGGATTTTCAGTTTTCCGTCCCTGTAGAACGGCAGGATTTCGGCCAGGGGGGCCATGAACAGATCGGTGTCGCCCTGCAACATGGCCTGTGTCGCCGGACCGGCCCCGTTGAACGGCACGTGCACCATGTGCGTGCCCGTGTGCTTCTCGAGCAACAGAACCGACAGGTGATTGCCGCCGCCGATGCCCTGGCTGCCGTAATTGATCTTGCCCGGATTGGCCTTCGCGTAGTCGATCAGCTCCTGGAGGGTGTTCGCGGGAAAATTCCCGCGCGTCGCCATCACGAGCGGTTGCCGCGACATGAGCGCGACGGGCGTGAATTTTTCCGGCTCGTAGCCAAGCGACTTGTGCGTCAACTGGTTGAACACGATCGGCGAATTGGGCGTCGCCAGCAGGGTGTAGCCATCCGGCTTCGCGCGAAAGACGGCGGTCGCGCCAATCACGCCGATGGCGCCCGGCCTCGGCTCGATGACGAAGGGCTGGCCGCCGCGTTCGCGCAAAACCTCGCCGATGAGCCGCGCCTGAATCTCCATGCCGCTGCCCGGCGTCGAGGGCACGATCACGTTGACGGGTCTTGATGGATAGACGTCTGATTGCGCCCGCGGCGCGACGGGAGCCGCGACGAAGGCGGCGATCGTGGCGAGGATGCGAAGTGCCTTCATACAATTCCCCCCGGGGCGCGGCGCGCGTCGTTGCCTCGCGATATTGTTCGAGGCCGGGGCGCGTGTCCACAGCGAGCCGGCCTTTTCGACGCGGGACTCCGGCGGACGGCTTCCAGGCCGCCCTCAGGCGGCCGGAACCGGGAAGCGACCGGGAGGGGCCGCCCTCGCGCCGCGCGATCCGGCGCGTTCGTCCCGCGCCGCCCTCAGGCGGCTTCCGCCGTCGGGATTTTCAGGCCGGGCATGCGTTCGAGAATTTGCGCCAGGGGCTTGGGGCGATCGATCAGATAACCCTGCACCTCCGTGCAGCCGATCGACACGAGCTTCTCGAGTTGCTCGGAGGTCTCGACGCCTTCGGCCGTTGTCCCGGTCTTGAGGATCGAACACAGACGGACGATCGATTCGATGATCGCGAGGCAGTCGCCATCGACCGTCACCTCGTCCACGAACGACTTGTCGATCTTGACCTTGTCGAAGGCGAACTTGCGCAGATAGCTCAGCGAGGAATAGCCCGTGCCAAAATCGTCGAGGGCGATTTTGACGCCGAGCTCCCTGATGTGCTTCAGGATCGCCATCGTCGCCTCCGTGTCCTCGATCAGCGAGGATTCCGTGAGTTCGAGGATCAGCCGGGACGGCTGCAATCCCGAGTCGGCGAGCGCGCGGACCACGGTCGCGAGAATGTTGCTGTTGCGCAACTGGATCGAGGAGACGTTGACCGAGACGTTGAGCGATCCGGGCCAGCTCGCGGCGTCCACGCAAGCCTGCCGCAGCACCCATTCGCCCATCGAGGTGATGACTCCGATGTCCTCGGCGAGCGGAATGAAGACAGCCGGCGAGATGAACCCGCGAACAGGATGTTTCCAGCGCAGCAGCGCCTCGTATCCATTGACGTCGCCGGAACCGATGGACGCGATGGGCTGGTAGTAAATTTCCAGCTCGCCCCGGTTCAGGGCCTGTCGCAGGTCCACCT
This sequence comes from uncultured Hyphomicrobiales bacterium, assembly GCA_903884435.1. Taxonomy (GTDB): domain Bacteria; phylum Pseudomonadota; class Alphaproteobacteria; order Rhizobiales; family Beijerinckiaceae; genus Terripilifer. The sequence continues at coordinate 12,163 of CAISEY010000143.1, forward strand.
CGGTGGCGAGCCGCAGTTCGTCCACGCGATCCATTTCCGCTTCGTAGAAGCAGCAGGTCCCGCGCTCCATCGACTTCGCGCGATACAGCGCGATGTCGGCGTTCTTCAGCAGTTGCTCGGGATCGCGCCCGTCCTCCGGCGCGAAGGTCATGCCGACGCTCGTGCCCAGCCGCAATTCCCGGCCGTTGACGGGGAATGGCGCCGAAATCGTTTCGATGACGCGGCGCGCCAGCGCGAGCATGTCGGAGCGCGAGCTTATGTTGTCCTGGAGTATGGCGAATTCATCGCCGCCGAAGCGGGCCACCACGTCGCCGTCGCGGACGCAATCGCGCAAGCGCTGCCCGACGATCTGCAACACCTTGTCGCCGGCGTCGTGGCCCAGCGTGTCGTTGATGATCTTGAAGCGGTCGAGATCCAGCGACAGCAGCGCGAAACGGACGCCCTTCGCGTCGTGCGCCCCGATCGCCGCGTGCATGGCGTCCATGAAGGTCGCCCGATTGGGCAAGTCCGTCAGCGCGTCGTGGTGCGCCATGTATTCGACGCGCGCCTCGGCTCTGCGGCGTTCGGTCACGTCCTCGAGGGTCGCGATCCAGCCGCCCTGCCCGAGCCGCTGGCAGGCCACGCTCAGGGTGCGTCCATCCTCGCAGCCATGCATGAAGCGCCGCGACACGTCGGCGAGCGCTCCCTCGCTCCGCGTCCGGTTCACCGCGTCGAAAATCCTGACGCATTCGGACAGTTTCCCGGACGGGTCGTCGCGCAATTCATCGGCGTCGACGCCCGCCGGCAAGTCCTCCGTCCCCAGCCCGACGATTTCCAGATAGCGCGCGTTGCAGACCGCCATGCGTCCGGAACCATCGAGCATGAAGAGGCCATGGCTCATGTTGTTGAGCGCGGCGTCGAAGCGTTCGTTCTGCGTCCGCAACTGGATGTCGCGGGTCAGCAGGGTCCGGTTCTGGATGTTGAGTTCGGCGTTCCGCAGATCCACCTCGTTCTTCGCGTCTTCGAGCTCGAGCTTCGAGGAGCGGAGTTCCCGCGTGGAGACCTCGAGCGCCGCCGATGTCCGTCTCGCGATCGCGTTCTGGTACAGAAGGAAGACAATGAGCCCGGCGCCGCAGGCGATCAGCCCGGCGACGATCTGGACGAAGAGATATTGCAATTCGCGCATGCTCTTCTGGTAGGAGAGCACCTGCTCGCTGACATAGGCGTAGGCGGACGACGCGAGCGGCGCCGTCTGCCGGTCGAAGGGTTCGATGATCTTGCTGATTTGCGCCGCCACGCCCGGCTCCGCGACGCGCGGCATCAACTGGTCGATCTTCTGGATCGCCGCGTCGAGCGTCTCGACGAAGGACTTTCGTTCCGGCGCCGCCTCGACGAACTCACGCACCGAGCCGACCTTCAGCGTGTCGACGCGGCTCACGAGAATGTCGAAGCGCAATTGCACCTCGTCTTCGTCCACGTCGGGCCGGCCCGCCGCGAAAGCGGTGACGCGCTGGTTGAACCGCGTGACCTCGACCGCCGTCTGGCTCGCGATCCACGCGAGATTGTAGTTGGAAAGCTGGTCGATTTCCTTCTGGTGCTGGTACATCAGAACGACGACATAACCGGCGAGCGCGAGGAACACGCTTATCAGCGCGGCCAGCGATGTCTGTATGAAGTGCTTGCGTCCCATGTCTGGCCAGTCCGTGATGTCTGAATGCGCCGGCGTCTCCGTCCCGCCCGGACTATTTCACGATCATCCGGGCGACCTGCCACGCCGATCGCTTGTAGTAGACGGGCGCCTGAAGCCGCGGATCGCTGTCGTAGGGGTAGACCAGGAACAGGGGTCCCTTGTCCCGAACCGGCATGTAGGCTCCGTCGCGCTTCAGCGCGAGGACGACGTCGAAGCGCCGGAAATCCTCGATCGGGACCTCGGTCGTGTAGTCGTTAAGCGCCTCGACGAGCAAGGTCGAGCCCTTCGCGCCGACATGTTCGAGCACCCGACGCATGAGCGGCCCCTCGAATGTCACGGAGTCCACGTACCAGGGACACCTCGTCGACATGGCGGTCATGCCGAGACTTTCCAGCGAGCCGCGGTCGAAGGTGACGCCCTCGTCCGGATCCGCCCCGGAGATCATGCCGACGACGCTCAACAGCGGCCTGCTCGCGGCGCGCGCCGGGGCCGCGCCGGAAAAAGCGCCCGGGCCCCATCCCGCGATGGCCAGCAAGCTCGCGTTCATCCGTCGTCTCGTCAAAGTCATCGCGGGCGCCTCCCGCGCCAGACGGAAGGCGAAGCCGGACCGGGCGCGCGCGTCCCTGTCCCGGTTCGCGAAAGTCGTGGCATCGTCATGCGCTCCGCAAGATCCTCAAAACCATGGGGGATCGTGACAGCGAGGCTCGTAAATTTTCTTAATATGACGTGACCCCGGGGAAAGCCGCGAGGCGTGGTAAACAAAGCCATCGCTTCATTCCGGAAACGTCCGGGTTCCGGGGGCGGCGCGCGTCCGCCTCCCGCGGCGAAACAGGCCCGCGGGCGTTATTGCTTTTCGATGTTGTTCGCGCGCGCGACACGCTCCCAGGTCGCGCGCTCCCGGTCCAGAAAGAGCGCGAGTTCCCGGCGCGGAACGCCGCCCGGATCGACGCCCAGCGTCCGGAAGCGGTCGCGGACGACCGGCAACCGCAACAATCCGGTCGTCGCTTCATTGAGCCAGTCGGCGACGGAGGCCGGCGTGTCGGGCGGCGCGAGGAGCGCCGACCAGACCGTCAGCACGAAATCCTCCGGGTAGCCCTGCTCGCGAAAGGTTGGCGCGTCCGGCGCGTCAGGGTGGCGCTCCCTCGAACCCACGGCGAATATCTTCAGCTTCCCGTCGCGATACCATGGCAGGATTTCAGCCATCGGCGCCATGAAGAAATCCACTTCGCCCCTCAGCAGCGCCTGGGTCGCCGGGCCCGCGCCGGGAAAGGGAACGTGTTTCATGGCGACGCCGGAGTGCTTTTCAAGCAGCAGCGCCGACATGTGATTTCCGCCGCCGATGCCCTGGCTGCCATAGTAAACGCCGCCCGGATGATTTCTGGCGTGGTCGACCAGGTCCTTCATCGTTTCGCCGGGGAAATCCCCGCGGGTCGCCATGACGAGGGGCTGCGACGCGACCAGTTGCACGGGGGTGAATTTCGAGGGGTCGTAACTCAGGGATTTGTTGGTGAGGGGATTGAAGACAATCGGCGAATTTGGCGAGGCCAGAAGCGTGTAGCCATCGGGCGCGGCGCGCGCGACGGCGGTGGCCCCGATCGACCCCATGGCCCCGGGCCGCATTTCGAAGGTCCAGGCGACGCCGTGACGTTCGCGAAAGGCTTCGCCAAGGATCCGCGCCTGCGCCTCCACGCTGCCTCCGGAGGAGGAGGGCACGACGATGGCGATCGGCTTGACCGGAAATCCGGGGGATGTCTGCGCGCGAGGCCCCGGCGCGGCCAGGAGCGCCAGAAGCGTCGCCAATACAGTCAACCTCGTCGCTTTGTGTCGCATCATTGTTTCCCGATGTCGTTTTCGCGCGCGATGCGCTCCCAGGTCGCGAGTTCACGCGCGATGAACGCCCTGGTTTCCGCGGGCGTGCCGCCGCCCGGATCGCTGCCCAGCGCCCTGACGCGCGCGTACATGACCGGATCCGCCCAGGCCCCGTTGATGGCGGCGCTGATCCACTCCGCGACGGCGGGCGGCATGTCCGGCGGACCGACGATGGCCGTCCACACCGTGAGGATGAAATCCTCGGGATAGCCGAGCTCCCGGAAGGTTGGCGCGTCCGGCGCGTCGGGATGCCTCTCCGGCGAACCGACGCCGAAAATTTTCAGTTGCCCCTGCCGGTACCAGGGAAGCACGGAGGCAAGCGGCGCCATGTAGAAATCCACTTCGCCCTTCAGCATCGCCTGGACGCCGGGCACGGCGCCCGGATAGGGGACGTGGTTCATTTCCGTCTTCGTGTATTTCGACAGCAGAAGCGCGGCGAGGTGATTGCCTCCGCCAATGCCCTGGCTGGCGTAATGAATTTTTCCCGGATTGGCTCTGGCGAAGGCAACGAGAGCGGCCATGGAGTCGCCGGGAAAATCGCCGCGCACGGCCATGACGAGCGGCTGCGTCGTCAGCATCGTGACCGGCGTCAGGGTCCGGGGATCGTAGGGCATGCTCCCGTGGGTGATCTGGTGAAAAACCAGCGGCGAGTTGGGCGAGGCGACGAGCGTGTAGCCGTCCGGCTTCGAGGTCGCGACATGGAGCGTGCCGACGATGCCGCCGGCGCCGGGGCGTGCGTCGACGAGAAAGCCCTGCCGTCCCCGTTCGCGCAACCAGTCGCCCAGCATGCGCACGATGAATTCGGCGGAGCCGCCCGCCGTCGAGGGAATGACGACGGTGATGGGCCGGTTCGGGAACCCGGATTCCTGCGCCCGCGCGACGTCCAGGAGCCCGCAGGCGGCGATGGCGAGGGCGTCGCGGCGACTGACGTTCATGTCCGCTCTCTCCGCCTCGCCGATCCTATTCCTTCTCGATGTTGTTCTCGCGGGCCACGCGCTCCCATGTCGCCGCCTCGCGTTTCAACATGGCGCCGACGTCTTGCGGCGTGCCGCCGCCAGCCTCCACGCCCAGCTTCCGGAAGCGTTCGCGCACGTCGGGGTCTTCGTAGATCGTGTTGATCATCTTGTTGAGCGTCCCGGCGATGGGCGCGGGCATCTCCGGCGGGCCCACGAGAACGCGCCAGGCCGTCAGCACGAATTCCTCTGGATAGCCAAGTTCGCGGAAGGTCGGCACCTCCGGCGCGTCGCCGGACCGCTGCTTCGAACCGATGGCGAGAAACTTCAGTTTGCCGTCCCGATACCAGGTCAGCAGCGACGACATGGAGATAATGGCGAAATCGACCTCGCCGCGCAGCAGCGCCTGGACGGCGGGCCCCGCGCCCTGGAACGGCACGTGTTTCACGTCCATGCCCGTGTATTTCGCGAGCAGGAGCGTCGACATGTGGTTGCCGCCGCCGATCCCGGGACTGGAATAATAGGTCTTGCCGGGATTGGCCTTCGCGTAGGCGACGAGATCCTCGAGGGTCTTGCCCGGAAAATCGCCGCGCGTGACGAGCACCAGCGGCTGTTCGCCAACGAGAATGACGGGCGTCATTTTCAGGGGATCGTAGGTCAGCGTCTTGTGCGTCACCGGGTTGAAAACCATCGGGGACGCCGGAGAAAACAGCAATGTGTAACCGTCCGGCTTCGCGCGATAGACGGCGGTGGCGCCAATTCCGCCCATGGCGCCCGGACGCAGATCCGCCAGAAGCGCCGGCCAGCCGCGCTTGACGAAAGCCTCGGAAATGACGCGCGTTTCGAACTCGACGGCGCTGCCGGCGGACGAACCGATGACGACGTTGATGGGCTTGTTCGGGTAGACCGCTTCCTCGGCGCTCGCGATACGGGCGAGGCAGAAAACCGCCATCGTGCTGGCCAGCCAGCGACTGGAATTCATCGTCCCCTCCCCGCGCGGCGCGTCGCGTTCAACGCGACGCCGGGATTTGGGCGGAACTGTATCGTCGCGACCAAAAGTGTCAAATCGCCGGCGCGTCGCGCCATGAATTTCACTTCCGGGGGAAACGCGCTAAACCGGAGACAAGGAGGAGCGTCCATGACCATCGCCGCCACACACATCGCCGCCGACCTGTCGCTGGAGAACTCCACCGGATACGCCCGCGCGCGCGTCGGATTGATGATCCCTTCGGGCAACCGGCTCACCGAGCCGCAGTTTCGCCATTTCCTGCCCCGCGACATCGGCGTTCACGTGACGCGCCTGCAAATGACCGGCAAGTATTCGAAAGGCCTCGCGCCCCTGCTCGTCGACGTGGAGCGCGCCGCCGCCGCGCTCGCGGACGCGAAATGCGATCTCATCGTCTTTCATTGCACCGCGAACTCGATGGAGCACGGCCCCGAGGGCGAGCAGAAAATCCTCGAGGCCGTGCGCAGGGGATCCGGCGCCGAGGCCATGTCGACGGCGCAGGCGGTGGTCGAGGCCCTGCGCGTCTCGGGCATCCGGAAAATGGTTCTGGTCACGCCCTACGTGCAATCCCACAACGACCACGAGATCGAATATCTGTCGGCTCTCGGTTTCGAAACCGTGCACGACGTGGCGCTCGACGTGCCGGCGAGCCAGGGCCATCTCTCGGTGTCGCCGGCGCGCTGGCTCGACATCGTTCGCGCCAACTCGCGCGACGAGGCGGACGGTTATTTCCTCAGTTGCACCAACACGACGCAAATCGACACGATCGGGATTCTCGAGCCCGAACTCGGCAAGCCCGTGATCAACTCCAACCAGGCGACCATGTGGGCGAGTCTCAAGCGGCTTTCCGGCAAGCTCGGGGGAATGCCCGGGGTTTCCGGCCTTGGCGGGCTGATGCGGCTGTAGCGCGAACCGCGCGGCGCCGGAGCCTTCACCGGAGCGTTCTTTTCGCCGCGGCCGCGGGGATTTGCCGGGCGCGCGGGGCGCGACTTCGCGACACTCGACAGCGGCCCGGGGCTGGACTAATCGGAATTCCAGACAGACCGCGCCACGCGCGCGGCGGACACGGGGGCGAAAGAATGCTCGACAAGGCGAACACCGTCGCGATGACCCGCGAGGAACTCCTGCGGCGGGCGGAAGCCCTCGTCCCCCTGCTCGCCGCGAGATCGGAAGCCGCCGAAAAAGCGCGGATGACGCCGGTGGAAACCGTCCGCGACTATGTCGACAATGGATTGCTGCGCATCTGCCAGCCCGCCCGGTACGGCGGCTACGAACTCGGCTACGACGTGATGTGCGAGGTGTCGCAGACGCTGGCGCGCGGCTGCGGCTCGCAGGCCTGGGTGCACATGGTGCTCGCGGACAATCCCCTGAAGCTCAGCGCCTTCTCGCTCGAGGCCCAGGACGAGGTCTGGGGCGCAGATTCCTCGGCGAGGATCTGCGTCGCCATCGCCGCCGTCGGCAAGGCGAAGCGGGTTCCCGGCGGCATCGTCTGGAACGCCGTGCACGGGTTTTCCAGCGGCGTCGATCACGCGGACTGGGTGATCTGCGGCGGACACATTCACGAGGACGGCAAGCCGCCGGAGGGATGTTTCGCGCTCATTCCGACCAGGAGCATCGAAATCATCGACGACTGGCGTTCCGTCGGCCTCGCCGGATCGGGCAGCAAGAGTTTCGCCGTCAAGGACGTGTTCGTGCCGACGCATCGCGTGCTCGACAAGAAAAATTACGACGCGGGCACGTCGCCCGGCACGCTGTTCTACACCTCGCCGATCTCGAAATTGCCGCGCGGCGGCGTTTCGGCGGTCAGCTACACGTCGGTGTGCGTCGGCGTCGCCGAGGGATTTCTCGAGAGCTATCTGAAATACACCGGGCCGCGGAAGTCGCGCGGCAATCCCGTCGCCGACGGCGTCGGCGTGCAAATGGGAATTGGTCAGGCCTCGGCGGAAATCGAGGCGGCGTCGCGGCTCTACATCGGCGCGGTGCGCGAATGCATGCAAACGCTGGAGCGCGGCGAAACGCCGTCGAAATATTCAGGCGTGCAGGGCAAGCGCAACGCGGCGTTCGCCTGCCAGCTCGCCACGACCGCGGTGCAGCGCCTGTTCAACGCCGCCGGCGGACGGGCACTCTACACAGACGGCGTTTTGCAACGCCAGTTCCGCGACTGTTACGCAGCCGCGGCGCACCATTCGGTGGTGTGGGACGGCGCGGCGGCGGAATATGGCAAGTTCGTGCTGGAACAATATCGCTGACGCGCGTCAGGCGCGCGCCGGCAACCCGAACAGCGCGCGCGCCTCGGCGGGGCCGGCGATCTTGCCGCCGAGATTTTCGACGATCAGCCGCGCCTTGCTGACGAGCGCGGCGTTGCCCGGCGTCAGCACGCCCTTCTCGATGAACACCGCGTCCTCCATTCCGACGCGCACGTGCCCGCCCGCGAGCCACGATTGCGCGACCATCGGAAAGGCGAAACGACCGATGCCGAAGCCGGTGAATTTCGCGCCGCGCGGCAGCAGGCCGCGCGCGTAAAGCATCGTCTCGGGCGAGGGCTGGAAACCGTATTTCACGCCGGTGACGATGGAGCACAGCGGATTAGCCTCCAGCGTGCCGTCGGCAATGAGATCGTGCAGCAGCGCGATGTCGCCGGAGTCGAACAGTTCGATCTCGGGCGTCACGCCCGCCGCGCGAATGACTTTCGCCATGCGCCGCACGTTGTCCGGCGTGTTGATGACCACCTCGCGGCCGAAGGTCATGGTGTTGAGATCGAGCGTCGAAATATCCGGCTTGATGAGCGCGATGTGTTCGACCCGCTTTTCGGGGATCGTCAGATTGGTGCGCGGCCCGGCGATCCGCGGATTGTCGTCGGACGGCTGAAAGCGCCCGCCTGGCCCGGTGGTGAGATTGAGGATCAACGCGGGGTTTCTGGCGCGGATGAGTTTGACGACTTCCTCGTAAAGCGCGACCTCCATCGACGGCAGTCCCGTCGCGGGATCGCGCACGTGAATATGGGCGACGGCGGCGCCAGCCTCGGCCGCCTCGAGCGCGGCGCTGGCGATTTCCTCCGGCGTGACCGGAAGCCCGGGGTGTTGCTCGCGCGTCGTGAGATTGCCGGTGACGGCGCAGGTGATGACGACTTTCTCGAGCATTTCAAACTCCCGGGCGTTGGCTCCGTCCCGATTGCACCGCCCCGGAGCTCCGATCAAGCAAAAAAGGCCGGATGCCGCCGGTTGACAGCCGGACGCCCCGGATCGACCCTGCGGAAACACATCGGGCCGGGAGGGGCGAATGAGTGACGCAGGGACGCGTTCGCGCGGGTTTTTGTTCACGCTCGCGTGCCTCGCCGCCGCCGCGTGCGTCTCCCCCGCCCTCGCCCTCGACAAGGTGACGATGGGCGTCACCGGCACGAGCAGCGATGTCGCGAGTTTCATCGCGATGAAAAAGGGCTATTTCCGCGACGAAGGCCTCGACGTCGACCAGAGCACGACGCGCATGGGCGTCAATTCGATCGCCGCGCTGGCGGCGGGCGAATACGATGTCGCGGCGGGCGCCGCCACCGCGCCCTTCTACAACGCCGTGGCGCGCGGCGTCGGCGTCAAGGTCGTGGCCAGCGTCTCCAGCGCGCCGCCGGGCTATGGCCACACGATTCTCGTCGTGCGCAAGGCCCACGTGGCGTCCGGCCGATACGCGAAACCGGCGGACATCAAGGGCACGAAAGTCGCCATGCCCGCGCCGGGGGCGAGCGCGACGGCGACGCTGAATTCGTGGCTGGTGAAAATCGGCCTGACATATTCCGACATCGAGCCGGTTTTCATGGCCTATCCCAACCATGTCGTCGGCCTCGCCGGCGGCGCCATCGACGCGGGCCTCACCGCGGAACCGCAGGCAAGCATGGCGCTGATCGCCGGGGACGCCGTGAAAATCGCCGGCGACGACGCGATGGACCCGTATCACGAGGCCGGCGTGCTGCTTTACGGACCGAAATTCACGCAGACGCGACCGGAGGTCGCCACGCGATTCATGCGCGCCTGGCTGCGCGGCGTGCGCGACTACAACGATTCCCTGAAGGATGGCCTGATCGCCGGGCCCAACGCCGACGAGGTCGTGAACATTCTCGTCGAAATGACAGACCTCAAGGACGCGGACATCTATCGCAAGATGGGCCCGCAGGGCACGGACCCGAATGGAACGCTCAACGTGGCCAGCCTGAAAAAGGATCTCGAATTTTACCGGGCGCAAGGCTGGATCGAGGGCGACGTCACGGTGGAGGCGGCCATGGACGGGAGTTTCGCGGAGCGGGCGGCGAAATCGCTCGGCGCATATGTGAAGAAACGGTAGATCGCCGCCTCGTGAAAAAGGGCCGCCCTCGCGGACGGCCCTTTCCCTGTTTGCAACGCGCGGGCGCTGGAAGGATGGATCAGAAATCCATTCCGCCCATGCCGCCCATGCCGCCGCCACCGCCCATCGGGGGCATGGCGGGGCCCTTGTCCTTCGGGGCGTCGGCGATCATGGCTTCCGTCGTGATGAGGAGGCCGGAGACCGAAGCCGCGTCCTGCAGGGCCGTGCGCACGACCTTCGCCGGATCGACGATGCCGGTGGCGATCATGTCGACGTACTGCTCGGTCTGGGCGTTGAAGCCGAACGACTCCGACTTGTTCTCGACGATCTTGTTGACGACGATCGAGCCTTCGACGCCAGCGTTTTCGACGATCTGGCGGATCGGAGCCTCGAGGGCCTTCATCACGATGTTGATGCCGGCCTGAACGTCGGCGTTGTCGCTCTTGAGCTTCGCGACGGCGCCCTTGGCGCGCAGCAGGGCCACGCCGCCGCCGGGAACGATGCCTTCTTCCACCGCGGCGCGGGTGGCGTTCAGGGCGTCGTCGACGCGGTCCTTCTTTTCCTTGACTTCGACTTCCGTCGCGCCGCCGACGCGGATCACCGCGACGCCGCCCGCGAGCTTGGCGAGACGCTCCTGGAGCTTCTCCTTGTCGTAGTCCGAGGTAGTTTCCTCGATCTGCGCCTTGATCTGCGAGACGCGGGCTTCGATCTCGGACTTCTTGCCGGCGCCGTTCACGATCGTCGTGTTTTCCTTGTCGATCATGATCTTCTTGGTGCGGCCGAGCATCGCCAGCGTGAC
>CAISEY010000144.1 GCA_903884435.1 uncultured Hyphomicrobiales bacterium
CCGCCGCCCGCCGTCGCTCCCGTCGCCGCGACGCCTCCGGCGCCCGCTCCCGTCGCGCCCCCCGCTCCCGTGGCGGAAACGCGCGTCGCCGCCGTCGCCGACCCGGCCGCGGTCCAGACACGGGCTCCCGTCGCCGTCGATCCGGGACTGTTCAGCCGTTTCCGCGGCGAGATGCGCCGGCTGGGCTGCTATTCCGCCGCCAGCGACCGCGACTGGAACGGCCCCTCGGTCAAGCGCGCCCTGTCGCTCTTCGCGAAACAGGCGAGCCTCGACCCGGCGCCTGCCAGCCTCGACGCCGCCCAGATCGATGAACTCGGGAAGCGCAAGGCGCGCCTGTGCCCGAGCCTGTGCAATGTCCGCCAGGTCGAGACCGCCAGCGGACGGTGCGTCGCCAAAACCTGCGGACGTGGCGAAATGCTCGACGCGGATGGCGATTGCGTCGACAGGCCCGTCGCGCGTCGCGCCCGCGCGGTCGAAAAGCCGGTGGCCCGCCGGCGCGCCCGCGAGCCGGTCGTGGCGGGGTCTGGCCGCCGCGAGGCCCCGGAGCAGGTCGTTGTCGAGCCGCGCCGCTGTTCCCCCGGCCCCTCGATTGGCATCGGCTTTGGTCCGATCCGGCTGGCGGCGCCCCTCGGGCGTTGCTGAGCGGCGCCGCGGGCCGTCAATCGCGGGTTGTGACGGCTGGTCCGCTCGCATATACCGGGCGTCCGGACGAGCCCGTTCCAGGCGTCCAGGCGGCGCGCGGGACGGGCGGCTCCATCAAATGGACGCAATACGAGTCACTAACAGCGCGATGGCGACCCTTCACCACCACCCGATTTGTCCCAATTCGCGCTTTATCCGGATTGTCCTCGCTGAATACGGCATCGAGCCGGATTTCGTGGAGGAGCGTCCCGTCGAGCGCCGGCGCGAGTTTCTGGCGCTCAACCCCGCCGGCGTGACGCCGGTTCTGGTGGACCAGACCGCCGGCGTCGTGCCGGGCGCCAACGTGATCGCCGAATATCTCGACGAAACCGCGGGCCTCGCCCTCGGCGACCGCCGCCTCATGCCGCTCGATCCGCTGGGGCGCATCGAGGTGCGGCGGCTGCTCGAATGGTTCAACGTGAAATTCTTCGCCGAAGTCTCCAACTGGCTCGTCACCGAAAAGATTTACAAGCGTTTCGTGTCGCCCGGCGAGGGCGGCGGGGCGCCGGACATGGATTTGCTGCGCGCGGCGCGCGCCAATATCCGCTATCATCTGCGCTACATCGGCTGGCTCGCGGGGCAGCGCAATTATCTCGCCGGCGAGACCCTGACCTACGCCGATCTCGCGGCGGCGGCGCATCTGTCGAGCGTCGATTTTCTGGGCGACGTGCCATGGGGCGAGGACGAGATGGCGAAGAACTGGTACGCGCGGGTGAAATCCCGCCCGTCGTTCCGCGCGATCCTCGCCGACCGGATCGGCGGACTGACGCCCTCTCCGAGTTACGCGGACCTCGACTTCTGAGGCCGGATTTCAGGGCCGCTCTCGACGAAAAAGCCCGCGAACTGGGCTTCGACTCCCTGCGCGTCGCCGCGCCGGACGCGATCCCCGAGGCGCCCGCCCGCCTCGCCCGATGGCTCGCCGAAGGCGCGCAGGGCGACATGGACTGGATGGCCGAAACACGCGAGCGCCGCGCCGATCCGCGCGTGTTGTGGAGCGGCGCGCGCTCCATCGTCATGCTCGGCGTGAACTACGGCCCGGAGGGCGATCCGCTCGCGACCCTGTCGCGGCCTTCCTCCGCGAACATCTCGGTCTATGCCCGCCATCGCGATTATCACGACGTCGTCAAGGGCAAGCTGAAGCTGCTCGCGGCCTGGATCGTCAAACAGGCGGGCGGGGCGGAGGTGAAAGTCTTCGTCGATACCGCGCCCGTGATGGAAAAGCCCCTCGCCGCCGCCGCCGGCCTCGGCTGGCAGGGCAAGCACACCAACCTCGTTTCGCGCGATTTCGGCTCGTGGCTGTTTCTTGGCTCGATCTTCACGACGCTGGAATTTCCGCCCGACGCGCCGGAGAAGGACCATTGCGGCTCCTGCCGCGCCTGTCTCGACGCCTGTCCGACGAAGGCCTTTCCCGCGCCATATCGTATCGACGCGCGCCGCTGCCTGTCCTATCTCACCATCGAGCACCGCGGGCACATCGCCGCTGAATTCCGCGCCGCCATGGGCAATCGCGTCTATGGCTGCGACGATTGCCTCGCGGCCTGCCCGTGGAACAAATACGCGCGAACCGCGCGCGAGGCGAAACTCGCGGCGCGGGCCGACCTCGTCGCTCCCGATCTCGCCATGCTGGCGCGTCTCGACGACGCTGGCTTTCGCGCGATGTTTTCGGGCTCGCCCGTCAAGCGCGTCGGTCACGCGCGGTTCACCCGCAATCTGCTGATCGCCATCGGCAATTCCGGCGATGTGTCGCTGGTGGACATCGCGCTCGAAAAGCTCGACGATCCCTCGCCGCTGGCGCGCGCCATGGCGGTCTGGGCCGCGCGGCGTCTGTTGCCCGCGCGCGACTTCGACGCGCAGCGGGCGGCGCGGGCGCCGGCGGAAACCGATCCCGCGGTGCGCGGGGAATGGGCCGCCGCGCCGGAGCAAAACCCATGAAACTTGTCATCTTCGGCCTTGGCTACAGCGCGGAATATTTCGCGCGCACGCGCCGGGCGGGCGTCTTCACGACGGCGACCGTCACCTCGCCGGAGAAGGCCGGACGGCTGACGCGCGACGGGCTGGAAGTCCTGGTCTTCTCGCCGGACGCGCGCGATCCGCGCCTTGAAGAACGCGTCGCCGGAGCTGACGCCTTGCTTGTGTCGGTCCCGCCCGGAAAGTCAGGCGATCCCGTGCTCGCTGCCCTTGGCGAGGAGATCGCCCGCGCGCGAAACATTCGGCGGATCGTCTATCTTTCGACGATTGGCGTCTATGGCGACCATTTCGGCGCCTGGGTCGACGAGACGTCCCGTTGCAAGCCGGTGAACGAACGCAGCCTGTGGCGGCTGGAGGCGGAGAACGCGTGGCGCGCGGCGGGCGCTTCCAGCGGCGCGTCCGTCCATGTTCTGCGCCTCGCCGGCATCTACGGGCCGGGACAAAACGCCCTCGTCAATCTGAAAAACGGAACCGCGCGGCGCATCGTCAAACCGGGCCAGGTCTTCAATCGCGTCCATGTCGAGGACATCGCCCGCGCCATCGACGCCTGCCTCGTTCACGACGGCGGCGGCGTCTGGAACGTCTGCGACGACGAGCCCGCGCCCGCCGACGACGTCGTGACCTTCGCCGCCGGGCTCCTCGGGATCGAACCGCCGCCGCTGGTTCGTTTCGAGGAGGCGAACATGTCGCCGATGGCGCGGAGCTTCTACTCGGAAACGAAACGCGCCTCGAACCGCGCGATGAAACAGAAGCTCGGCGTCGCGGTGGCGTATCCGACCTATCGGGAAGGGCTGCGCGCCCTGGTGGCGCGGGATGGCGCCTGATTTTGACGCCTCGGCCGCGGTCGGCGACGCGAGCCTGGCCGCCGCATTGTCGTCCGGGCGATGACGATTTCGCGTTCCTCGCCGTTTTCCACCTGTTCGACGAGTTTCGACAGATTGGTTCTGGCGTCCAGCATGTTGACGACGCTCACGGGATTGCTCCTGGCCGACATCAGCCACGCTCACGCGCGCGACAAAGTGGCGTCCCTCACTTTCCCTGCGATCCCCCCTCGATCAGCGAAGCGGCGCGCCGCACGACTTCCCCGGGCGCGTCATAGGCGGTTGCGAGCAGGGCGTCGATCCGCGCACCCGTGAGGGGCTCGATTTCCATTTGCGCGCGCGCGGCCTCGGCCACGAAGTCGGGATCTTTCATCGTCGCGTCGAAGGCCTGGCGCAGAACGGCGACGCGGTCGGCGGGCGTGCCGGGCGGGGCGGCGAAGGGGCGGCCCATTTCCTGACGGATCAGGATGAGTTCGAGAACCTTGCGGCTGTCCTCGTCGCCGACGAGTTCGAGCGCGCTCGGCACGTCCGGCAGATCCGGCAGCTTTTCCATCGCCATCTGCACCAGCACGGTGATTTTCTTGTCCTTGATCCAGGTGTAGCGCGAGGCCTTGATGGTCGACCAGGCGAGGCCGCAGACGCCATCGACCTCGCCCGCCTCCATGGCGATGGCGTCGCCCTGGCCAGGCTCGTAGCCGGCGATCACCCTGAATTTCGTGCCGAGCAGCGCGTTGATGATCTTCGGCACGATCACGGTGTTGGACGTGGCGCCCGCGCCGGCGACGGTGACTTCCTTTTCGCGGGCCTGCTGGATGGTTTTCACCGGGTTGAGGTGCCAGACCGCGCAGACGTTCTGCAACTTGCCGATGGAGCCGAGCCAGGCGAACTTGCGCCCGTCGAATTTCGCCGCCGGATTGCCGAACAGCGGGTCCATGGCGATGCCGTTCGTGTGCGCGGCGATGACGAGCCCGTCGCTGCCCGACCCGGAATAAAGCGTGTTCGCCGCCGCCATGCCGCCGGCCGCGGGAAGATTTTTCACCACGAAGGCGGGATTGCCGGGAATGTGTTTGCCCGCGTGCCGCGCGAACACCCGCGCGTAAGCGTCGTACCCGCCGCCGGCGCCGCTGCCGACGAGGAGGGTGATCTGCTTGCCCTTGTAGAAATCCCCGGCGGGCTGGGCGAGGGCCGGGGCGGCCGATAAAAAGATCGCGAAACCGGAGGCGAACAGCGCCATGGGCAGGACAATAACGCGCGACATGAACGCCTCCATTCCGATGTCTTTCAAAATTCCCGCAGCAACCGTCCGAACCCCTGGATCGGCTCCGTGATCCCGCAGCGCCGCAAGGCGTCCCACACGATCCCCTGATGCGCGCCGAGCGCGTTGACGCCGAATTCCTGTTCCAGAATGTCGAGCGCGAAGGCCGTTGGCCAGTGCGGCGAGGGGAACAGGATCGTGTCCGCTTGAGGATGTTCCTTCAGCAGTTTGCGGCCCATCTCCAGCGCGCCGTGTTGCGGAATGGCGCCGATGCGGTTGAACGGCGAGCCCCAGCACGTCTTGCCGATCACCTCGCAATTAAGCATGTGTTCGTAGCTCGCGCTGATGCGGGCCGTGTCGCTCTCCGCGTAGGGATGCGCCAGCACGGCCTTCTTCACGCCCAGCTTGCGGCCGGCGGCGGTCTGCGCGGAGGCGCTCGACGACACCTTGATGCCGAGTTCCGCCTCGAGCGATTCCACGAGAACGTCGGCGTTGGCGTAACCCTTGTGCTGGTTGATCGGCACGCCGCCGAGGCAGACGAGATCGACGCCCGCGGCCTTCATCTCGCGCGCGGCGCGCAGGCTGATCTCCCAGGAATCGTCGAGCTCGCCCTTCGTGCGCGTGATGATGGCGAGAGAGGTGACGACGAGCGACACGCCCTTCGGAACGATCTGGTAGAATTCGTAGGGAAAGCCCTCGGTCGTCAGCGGCGGCGACGTGTAGCCGATCCGCGCGCGATATCCATAGGGCCTGTGATCGAGATCCGCCGTCATGCCATCCTCCGGTTTCCAGCATCTTGCACGCGCGGGGCGGGGCCGCGCAAGCGCCGTACTGGCGCGACGAAGGCGCGCGGGCTAGTGTGGGAAGCCGACGAAAGGGGAGGGCGCATGACCGTTGCAGACCGTCGAAAAGGACTCGCGTGCGTCGCGGCCGCGATGCTCTGCCTCGCGGCGCCCGCCGCTCGCTCCGACGCCGTCTCCGACTTTTACCGCGGGCGCACCGTGACCGTCCTCGTCGGCGTCAGCGTCGGCGGCGAATACGACATTCTCACGCGCCTCATGGCGCGGCACATCGGCAGGCACATTCCGGGAAGCCCGACCGTCATCGCGCAGAACATGCTCGGCGCGGGCGGCATGACCATGGCGAACTGGATGGCCACCCAGGGCGCGCGGGACGGCACGTTTCTGGGCGTGATCCAGAACGGTCTGCCGACCCAGCAGGCCATCGGCGCGCGGGGCGTGCAATACGACATGCGCCGGTTCAACTGGATCGGTTCGATCTCGGCGACCGTCGAGACGCTGGCGCTCTGGAAGAGCTCCGGCATCACGAAAGCCGGGGAGATGCTGACGAAGGAGACCGTCATCGGCACGGTCGGCAAGTCGAACGTCTCCTACGGTTTTCCCGCGATGTTCAAGGAACTCTACGGCGCGAAGATCAGCATCGTCTCGGGCTATCCCGGCGGCAACGACATCAACCTGGCCATGGAGCGCGGCGAAGTGCATGGCCGCAACAACACCTGGTCCAGCTGGAAGGCGACGAAACCGGCCTGGCTCGCCAGCGGCGACCTGCGCATCGTCGCCTACGAAGGCCCGCCGCAGGCCGATCTGCCGGGCGTGCCGACGTTGCAGCAACTGCTGAAGACAGAGGACGACCGCGCCATCGTGCGCCTTGTCGCCGCCGGCGCGCAACTGGGCCGCCCGCTGGCGACCTCGCCCGACGTGCCGGCCGAGCGCGTCGCCGCCCTGCGCGACGCCTTCGACGCGATGATGCTCGATCCTGAATTCCTCAAGGACGCCGCCGCGCTGAATTTCGACGTGGCGCCCGTGCGTGGCCTGGCCATGCAAAAAATCGTCGCGGACGTCCTCGCGACGCCGGAAAACCTGCGCGAACGCGCCAGACCCATCATCGAATAATAGAAAGGCCGATAATGATCGTCGATTTCCAGACCCATTACACCCCGCCCGAATTGCAGAAGGGCGATCCGACCCGCATGACCGTGCAGCTCGACGAGAATGGCAATCCCAATTACCTGCTCAATCCCCTGCTGACCGACGTGCCGGCCTTCCTGCGCATGATGGAGCGCACGGGCATCGACGCCTGCGTTCTGTCGAGCGGGCCTGGCTTCGACCAGCCCGACGTTGGCAAGTGCAAGCTCATCAACGATCGCTTGCGGGAACTCGAACTGGCGCATCCCGGCCGTTTCATCGGCCTCGCGCACGCCCCGGTGCTGAACGTCGTCGAGATGCGCGCGGAGTTGAAGCGGTGCGCGGTCGATCTCGGCTTTCCGGGCATCGTGATAGCCTCGGAAATCCAGGGGCTCCCGCTCGATCACGAGGCGTTGCGCCCCTTCTGGAAGGAGGTCGCGGACCTCGGCCTCTATGTGTTCGTGCATCCCTTGCCCAACGTCATCGCCTGGCCGCAGATGTACGCCGACGATCTCGGGCGCATTCTCGGCTGGGAGTTTTCGCTGATGACCGCCACCTTGCGGCTGGTGATGTCCGGCGTGCTCGACGACATTCCGCACCTCAAGGTGCAGTTCTCGCATTTCTCCGGCGGCATCGGTCGTTACATGACGCGCATCAAGGGCTTCGCCCAGCGCTCCGTCTGGGGCACGCAGGACATTCCCCGCCACAATCGCGAACCCAGGAAGAGCCTCGACCATTACATCAACGAGCGGCTCTATTACGATTTCGCCGGCTGGGCCGGCCCCGATCCCTCCGCCACCTGGGGCGCGCAATGGGTGCGTCATGGCTTGTCGGAAGTGCCGTTGTCGCAATGCGTCTTCGCGACGGATTACCCCCAGGCCGTGCGCGATCACGACGAGGTCGCCGGCTACGTGACGGCTTGCCGCGCCATCGACGCCAACGCGCGCGCGATCGTCGATGGCGCGAACGTGGCGAAGCTCATTCCGGACATCAGGGACAGGCTGGCGCGGCGCGAGGCGTGAAGTCAGGGCGTCCGCAACCCCGCCCGGACCATCCTTGGCAGGACTTCCTGCACGAAGAACGGCAGTTCGTTCTTGTAGTTCACGAAGGCCAGCGACGAGCCGGAAACGCCGATGGCGCTCATGCGCGCGAGTTCCTCGACGATGTCGTCGGGCGAGCCGACGACGGGATAGACGCCGGGAATCGAGCCCGAATAAAACTTGCCCATGGCGCGCGCGTGGCGCGGAACGGGCGGGACTTCGGTCTCCGGCGAGAACTGGATTTCCCCGTCGGTCGCCGCCGCGATGCGCTTGCGCTTGAAGCGCGAGGTGGTCTCGCGGTCGGCCATCTCCTCGGCCACGTGGTAATAAAAATCCTCGGCTTCCTCGCGCGTTGGACGGCAGACGTAGAGGCAGGACGCGTAAACGTCGATGTGGCGACCGTGGCGCGCGGCGTAGTCGCGCGCGGTTCGCACGACGGATTCGCCCATGGCGAGCTCCGCCGAATTGGTGAAGAGAATGTCCGCCGCCCGGGCCGCGAAGTCGCGTCCCTTGTTGGAAAAGCCCGCCGACATGACCGCGGGGCGCGGACGCTGGATCGACACCGGATCGGTGAAGGCGTGTTTCAGCTTGTAAAACTCGCCATCCCAGTCGAAGGGCGCGCCGCCCTCCATCAGCTTCGAGAAAATGCGATACCACTCGAGCCCGTGCTCGTAGCGCTTCTCGCCGTCGATGGTGACGCCGTGAATGTCGAACTCGTCCTGGTTCCAGCCGCAGACGATGTTGAGTCCGGCGCGGCCATGCGAAATGTGATCGATGGTGGCGATCGCCTTCGCCGCGTAGGCGGGCGTCATCAGCGGCGTGTGGATGGTCGAGAACACGCCGATGCGTTTCGTCACCGCCGCGATGGCGCCGCTGTGGGCGATCACCTCGAAGGACTTGTCCCACAGGGCGCTGTCGCCGCCGAAGCCCCGCCATTTCGCCACCGGCAGCACGAATTCAATGCCCGCGTCGTCCGCGAGTTTCGACACTTCCACGATGTCGTCCCACTCGCACGCCCAGCGTTCGGGAGCGCGGCTGAAGGTCATGCCGCCATTGCAGTTCGCGCAGAACAGCCCGAACTTGAACCTGTTGTTTCCAAACGTGGCGGTGGGAACTTGCCGCATCTCGCGCCTCACAAGCCCGGAAGATCGTAACGGGAAAAGTCGTAGCCCTCCTTCGCGACGATTTCGAGCAGGAAGGGCGCGCCCGTGTCGGTCACCTTCACGGCTTCCTTCAGGGCGCCGACGATCTTCGCCGGTTCGGACACCCGTGTCGCCGCGACATTCAGTCCCTCGGCGACCTTCGAATAATTTCCGCCGATGTCCAGCACGTTGTATTTCGTCGTCACCCTGTCGAGCACCTTGCGCTCGGCCGCCATCACCTGGTTGTTGAAGACGACGGTGAGAATGCCGATCTGGTTGCGCGCGGCGGTCTCGATGTCCATGCCGGTCATGCCGAACGAGGCGTCGCCCATGATGTTGACGCAAAGCTTGTCGGGCGCCGCCATTTTCGCGCCCATGGCGATGCCAAGTCCGTAGCCGAGCTGCGTCGACTTGCCCCAGCCGAGATAGGAGCCCGGTTGCGTCGTCTCCCAGAACGGAAACAATTGTTCGCGCGGCGAGCCCGAATCGTGGGTCATGATCACCTTGTCGCGGTCGAGCGTCTGGAGCATGTCGCGGATGACGCGATACTGGTTGATCGGCGTCTCGTCGGAATTGAGCTGCGGCGCCCATTCGGCCAGCCATTCCTTCTTGATCGTCGCGATCTCGGTCTTCAGGTCTGCGAGCGTGTTGTGTCCGCCGCCCCCCTTTTGCTTCGCGACTTCCGCGATCAGCGCGTCGAGCACGAGTTCGGCGTCGCCGATCAGCGATTCCGTCGCGCGATAATCCTTGTTGATTTCGCTCGCCTCGTTCGTCGAGTGAATGATCGTCTTGTCCGGCGGCACGGTCGGTCCGAAGGGCGTGCGCGTCAGGCTCGAGCCGATGGCGAACAGCACGTCGGCGCGGCGCATGAATTCGGTGTATTGCTTCGAGCGCGAACGGGTCGAGCCGCCAAGCGCCAGCGGATGCGAATCCGCGATGGCGCTCTTGCCGGGATTGGTGCAGGCGACGGGCGCGGGGATCATTTCGGCGAGCGCGGCGAGCTTCTCGCTCGCGCCGGCGTAGATCACGCCCTGGCCGGCCCAGATGATCGGATGTTTCGCGGCGAGCAGCATTCGCGCCGCGTTTTTCACGGCGTCGGGATCGGGAGCCGAGCGCTGCGCGGGCACCGGCGCGTAATCCAGCGTCCCCTTGAACTCGGCCTCGAAGACCTCGTCGGGAATTTCGATCAGCACCGGCCCGCCGCGCCCGCTGCGCA
>CAISEY010000145.1 GCA_903884435.1 uncultured Hyphomicrobiales bacterium
AGGAAAAGAAAATGGCCATTTTCGATCAGTTTCTGGCTTTCGCCGGCTATGTCGTCCCCTTCGTCTTCGTTCTCAGCATTGTCGTGTTCTTTCACGAACTCGGTCATTTCGCCGTCGGGCGTCTTTGCGGCGTGAAGGTCGATGCTTTCTCTCTCGGCTTCGGCCCGGAAATCTTCGCCTTCGTCGATCGCCGGGGCACGCGCTGGCGGCTCGCCCTGCTGCCGCTTGGCGGTTACGTGAAATTCCATGGCGACGCCAACGCCGCCAGCGCGTCGGCCATTGGCGGCGAGGCGGGCTCCGGCCTGAGCGCCGAGGAGCGCCGCGTCAGTTTCTTCACCCAGGTAGTCTGGAAGCGGGCCGCCATTGTCGCGGCCGGCCCGATCGCCAACTTCGTTCTGGCCATCGCCATCTTCGCCAGCATCTTCTATTTCAGCGGTCGAGCCGTGCTCCTCCCCCGGGTCGAATCGGTGCGGGCGGGCGAAGTCGCCGAAGCCGCCGGTTTTCAGGCCGGAGACATGATCGTCTCGGTCGATGGCAAGCCGATCTCGAACTGGGGCGACATGCAGCGCATCGTCCAGGCCTCGGCGGACGTGCCGCTGGCGTTCATCGTCCAGCGCGGCTCGAAGGACGTGACGCTCAGCGTGACGCCGAAGCTGCGCGTCGTTGACACGCCGTTCGGCCAGAACCGGATCGGCCTCATCGGCCTCAACGCCTCCTCCGATCCGAAGGACTGGACCATCCAGCGTTATGGCGTCGTCGATTCCATCTCCCAGGCCGCCGGCGAGACCTGGTACGTCAGCGAACGGACGGTCAATTACATCTCCGGCCTTTTCGTCGGACGCGAATCCTTCAAACAGGTTTCGGGCCCCATCGGCACCGGCTACGTCGCCGGGGAGGTCGCCAAACAGGGATTCGTCGCGCTGCTGGGTCTGGCCGCGATTC
This sequence comes from uncultured Hyphomicrobiales bacterium, assembly GCA_903884435.1. Taxonomy (GTDB): domain Bacteria; phylum Pseudomonadota; class Alphaproteobacteria; order Rhizobiales; family Beijerinckiaceae; genus Terripilifer. The sequence goes on from CAISEY010000145.1 coordinate 943, forward strand.
TCTCGATTTCGATCGGCCTGATCAACCTCTTCCCGATCCCGCTGCTGGATGGAGGGCATTTGCTCTATTACATCGTCGAGGCCATCAAGGGCCGTCCGATGACCGAGCGTTTTCAGGAGTACGGCTTCCGCATTGGCCTCGCCTTCGTCGTTATGCTCATGGTTTTCGCCACCTACAACGACGTTCTGCACCTGGCGGGCGGCTGAGCGGTAAGCAATCATTCACCATCATTCGTGTCCCCCGGGCCACGAACGGGCAAAAAGGGGGGCTTTCGGCAATTCGGGATTTGCACGATCTGGCAAACCTTGTAGAAGCTTTGGTAACGGTAATGCCGGGCTTCAAAATCTGGCGGCGCGACTCAGGGGGGCTGCTCCCCGGGCGCGGAGAAACGAGGACCGGGTTGCAAATGCGAGCTAACAGGTTGAATCGGAACCGCGCTATCGCTGCTTCCATCGCGGGTTTCGCGCTTTTGTCGGCGCCTGTCGCCCAAGCCCAGAATGTTGAAGTTCGCGGCAGCCAGAGAGTCGACGCCGAGACGATTCGCAATTACTTCGCCGGGACGGACGCCGCCCGCGTGAACCAGGCCGTCAAGGAACTCTACGCGACCGGGCTTTTCTCCTCGGTGCGCACCGAGCGGGCCGGCGGCAGGATCATCGTTCACGTCGTCGAGAACAATCTGATCAACCGCGTCTTTTTCGAGGGCAACAGCAAGCTGAAGAGCGAGGTTCTCGCCTCCGAGGTCCAGTCGAAATCCCGCGGCGCCTACAATCCTTCCACCGTTCAGGCGGATATCGAGCGCATCAACGATCTCTATCGCCGGGGCGGCCGCGGCGACGCCGCTGTCACGGCCCGCACCGTCGATCTTCCCAATGGCCGCGTCGACGTGGTCTTCACGATCAACGAAGGCAGCAAGACCGGCGTCCGCGAAATCGTCTTCGTCGGCAACAGCGCGTTTTCGACCTATCGTCTGCGCAATCTCATGCAGACGACGGAAATGAACTGGCTGTCGTTCTTCAAGTCGACCGACGTGTACGATCCCGACCGGATCGCCTCCGATCAGGAAATCATCCGCCGTTTCTATTTGAAGAACGGCTACGCGGATTTCCGCATCGTCGGCTCCGAGGCGCGTTATGACGCGGCCCAGAAGGGCTATGTCATCACCATGACGGTGGACGAGGGGCGCCAGTATCGCGTCGGCAATGTCAGCGTCGAAACGCAGTTGCGCGACGTCGATCCGTCGGATCTCCGCCGCGCGGTGAGGCTGTCGTCCGGCGATATCTACAATGGCGATCTCGTCGACAAGTCCGTCGAGGGCGTGACCCGCGAGGTCGCGCGCAAGGGCTATGCTTTCAGCGCCGCACGTCCGCGCGGCGACCGCGATCCCGAGACCGGGCTGATCAATCTCAGCCTCGTGGTCGAGGAAGGGCCGCGCGTTTACGTCGAGCGCATCAACGTTCGCGGCAACACCCGCACGCGCGACTACGTGATCCGCCGTGAATTCCCGCTCGGCGAGGGCGACGCCTACAATCGCGTTCTCGTCGACAAGGCGGAAAAACGCCTCAACAATCTCGGCTATTTCAAGAAGGTCCGGATCACCAACGAGCCGGGCTCCGCGCCCGACCGCGTCGTCATCAACGTAGATGTCGAGGATCAGCCCACCGGATCGTTCTCGATTTCGGGCGGTTATTCCACGACCGACAAATTCGTGGCGGAGGTTTCCGTCAGCGAATCGAACTTCCTTGGACGCGGTCAGTACGCCCGTCTCGCGGTGACCGGCGGCAGCAAGACGCGCGGCGTCGAATTCTCGTTCACCGAACCCTATTTCATGGATTACCGGGTCTCGGCGGGGTTCGATCTCTTCGCCAAGAAATCCTCCAATAACCAGTACTCGCTTTACGACAGTTCGACGGCGGGCGTGACCCTGCGTCTCGGCGTGCCGATCACCGACGAAATCAGCCTGACCCCGCGTTATTCGCTTTACAAGACGACCATCAGCATCCCGAACGACGCGAACCGTCCCTATAACGACTGCGTCAATCCGATTGCCGGCGTCACGCCGGGGACGCCGGGATATGTCAATCCGAACTGGCCGGGCAACGGTCTCGCCAACGCGACCATGGCCGACGCGGTCTATACCTGCCTGTCGAACACCGAGGCGTCGCTCGTCATCAAGGACGCGGCGGGCACGCGCTACACCTCCATGGTTGGTTACAGTCTCATCTATAACACCCTGGACAACAACAAGAATCCGACCGATGGCATCTACGCGGAATTCCGTCAGGACGTCGCGGGTCTCGGCGGCGATTCCAAGTTCCTGCGCACCACCGGCGAACTGCGTTATTATTATCCGATCTGGGACGACGTGGTTGGCTTCCTGAAGCTTCAGGGCGGCGACATTCGCTCTTTTGGCAACAGCAGTCTGCGGATCAACGACAACTTCAATCTGGGTCCGGCGCTCGTGCGCGGCTTCGCGCCCGCCGGCATCGGTCCTCGCGACATCACGGACCTCACCAGCTACTACAAGGGAAGCGGCATCGGCGGCACCGAATATATCGGCGCAACGCTCGAAATGCAGTTCCCGATCTTCGGCCTGCCGAAGGATCTCGGTCTGAAGGGCGCCCTGTTCGCCGACGCCGGCACGCTCTACGGCTACCGCGGGCGCACGAACTTCAGTTCGTTGACGGGCAATTCCTTCGGCTGCCCCGGCGGCCCGGCGGTTCCGACCGTCACGAGCCTCGTCGGCGGAGTCGCGACCACCGCCGCCGTTGCGCAGGCGAGCTGCATCGCGGTCAATGACGACAAGACCATCCGGACGTCGGTGGGCGCGAGCTTGCTGTGGACCTCGCCGCTCGGCCCGATCCGCTTCGACTACGCTTTTGCCCTCACCAAGGGTCGCTACGACGTGCTTCAGGCCTTCCGCTTCAGCGGCGGGTCGAGCTTCTGATCCTCACAGACGCCGCCGCGTTTTCTTGCCGCGACGGCGTCGTCTTTGCCCGGTTTGCCCGCGTGACAGGATTTGGTTCGCGGGCGTCGGAGGGGTCTGGCGTGTTGATGGATCCTCTTCCGTTTTTGCCGGCTGAAGTCTTCATTCTCAATCTTGTCGGGGCTTCGCCCGGGGCCCGCGCCGGCGGTCCGGAGTTTGGGGGAAGGGCATGAGCGAGCCCGTGTTCTTCCGCCGCGCGGAAACGCCGACACTCGCCGATATCGTTTCGTGGACGGGCGCCGCGGCTCCCGCCGGCTTCGACACGAACGCGACGATTACCGGCGTCGCGTCGCTGGAGCTCGCCATGCCCGGCGACCTCGCCTTCCTCGACAATCCCAAATACGCGCCGGCGCTCGAGACCACGCGCGCGAGCGCCTGTCTTGTTTCGGAACGTTACGCGGCGCGCGCGCCGGCGTCCGTCATCCCGCTCGTGGTCGCCGATCCCTACCGGGCCTTCGCCGGCGTGGCGTCGAGGCTTTATCCGACGGCGCTGAAGCCCGGGTCCGTCTTTGGCTCGGCCGGTGTCTCGCCTGGCGCGTTCGTCCATCCCGAAGCCAGGCTGGAGGCCGGCGTCATCGTCGATCCGGGCGCCGTCATCGGACCGCGCGCCGCGATCGGGGCGGGCACGATGATTTCGTCTCACGCGGTCATTGGCCCGGACGTGCGGATCGGACGCAATTCGTCGATTGGCGCAAACGCGAGCGTCGCCAACGCGCTGATTGGCGATCGGGTGATTCTGCATCCGGGCGCCCGCGTCGGGCAGGACGGGTTCGGCTTCGCCATGGGGCCGAAAGGCCACATGAAAGTGCCGCAAATTGGCCGCGTCATCATCCAGAACGACGTTGAAATCGGGGCGAACACGACCATCGACCGGGGCGCCAATCGGGACACCATCGTCGGCGAGGGAACCAAGATCGACAATCTCGTGCAGATTGGGCACAACGTCTCCATCGGTCGGCATTGCGTGATCGTCTCTCAGGTCGGGATTTCCGGCTCCACCGAACTCGGCGATTTTGTCGTTATCGGCGGACAGGCGGGGCTGACGGGCCACTTGCGCGTCGGAGCTGGCGCGCAGATCGCGGCGCAGTCCGGCGTGATGGGAGACGTGCCGGCGGGAGAGCGCTGGTGCGGCTCGCCCGCGATCCTGCTAAAGGACTTTTTCCGCCGTTACGCCGCGCTCGACCGGCTGATCGCGCGCGACGCGGGACAAAAGCCGGCGAGCTAGCGCGACCGGGCGGCGCGGAGCGCGTGGCGTGAAATCCGGAATCGATCGCGCGGAAGGGACAACGATGGAAGAAAGCGTTTCAAAGCCGATGGAATCCCTCGACATTTTGCAATTGCTGAAGTCGTTGCCGCACAGATATCCATTTCTTCTCGTTGATCGCATCGTGGACATCCAGGGCGACGAGTCCTGCGTCGGCATCAAGAACGTCACCTACAACGAGCCGTATTTTCAGGGCCATTTTCCCGACCGTCCGGTGATGCCCGGCGTGCTCATGATCGAGGGCATGGCGCAGACGGCGGGCGCGATGTGCGCCCGTTTCGTTGGCGACGGCCCGCCGAAGCTCGTCTATTTCATGACGATCGACAAGGCGAAGTTTCGCAAGCCCGTCGTCCCCGGCGACCGGCTGGAGTATCACATGACCCGGATTTCGCGCCGCCGCAACATGTGGTGGTATCGCGGCGTCGCGAAAGTCGATGGCGTGGTTGTCTGCGAAGCCGAGGTGAGCGCGATGCTCATTCTCGCGGACAGGCCGGACGCCTGATCCCGGTGAAGTTGAACACGGCGGCGAAAGGTTCCACGTTGGCGACACGAATCCATCCGGCTGCCGTCGTTGAGGACGGCGCGCGTCTTGGCGAAGGGGTGACGATCGGCCCGTTCTGTCACGTCGGCCCGCATGTCGAAATCGCCGACGGCGTGGAGATCCTCTCGCACGCGGTGATCGCGGGGCGGACCAGAATCGGTCCGCGCACGCGGATTTTCCCCTTTGCGTCCATCGGCCATCAGCCCCAGGATCTGAAATATCACGGCGAGCCATCGACCCTGACGATCGGCGCCGATTGCATGATCCGCGAGGGCGTGACCATGAATCCCGGCACCGAGGGCGGCGGCATGGCGACCGTTGTTGGCGATAATTGCGTCTTCCTCGCCAATTCCCATGTCGCCCATGATTGCCACATGGGCCACAATGTCATTCTGTCCAATAACGTTCTGCTCGCGGGGCACACGCGAATTGGCAATTTCGTCATTCTTGGCGGCGGCTCCGCCGTACAGCAATTCGTCCGGGTCGGCGATCACGCTTTCGTCGGCGGTCTGACGGGCATCGACAACGACGTAATTCCCTATGGCATGGCCCTGGGCAACCGTGCGTTCCTCGCCGGCCTCAACCTGGTCGGTCTGCGTCGCCGCGGTTTTGATCGCGACGTCATTCACGATTTGCGGCGCGCCTATCGCCTGCTGTTCGCGGCGGAAGGCACGCTCGCCGAACGTGTCGAGGACGTGGCGGCGGAATTCGCCAGCCACCCGCAGGTTCATGAAATCCTCGATTTCATCCGGGACGGCGGCAACCGCGCCATCATGACGCCGCGCGATTCCACGGACGCGACGGCTTGAACGCGGCGGACGGTGGGCGGGGAACCCCTGGCGCTCCGCTGCGGGTTTTCGTGATCGCGGGCGAGAAATCCGGCGACGAACTCGGCGCCCGGCTGATCATGGCGTTGCGGCAGCAAACGGGCGGCGCGCTCGAAATAACCGGCGTCGGCGGCGAGGCGATGGAAGGGCAGGGGCTCTCGAGCCTGTTTGCCTTTTCCGACATCGACGTGATGGGCTTCCTGCCGGTGATCGCGCGCTTGCCGCTTGTCTTGCGCCGAATCCGCGAGACCGCGGACGCCGTCGTCGCGGCGCGGCCGGATATTCTCGTCGCCATCGACAGTCCCGATTTCACCCATCGAGTGGCGCGGCGCGTGAAGGCCCGGCTGCCCGCCTTGCCAGTCGTCGATTACGTCAGCCCGACCGTATGGGCGTGGCGGCCCGGACGGGCGCGAAAAATGCGCGCTTGCTTTGATCGCGTGCTGGCGCTGCTGCCGTTCGAGCCGGAGGCCCATCGCCGGCTTGGGGGGCCCGTCTGCGACTATGTCGGCCACCCCCTGATCGAGCGCGTTTCGGCGCTTCGGCCAAGCCCCGATGAAGCCCTGGCCCGCGAAAGCGGTCCGCCATCGATCGTGGTGCTGCCGGGATCGCGCCAATCCGAAATTTCGCGGCTGATGCCTGTGTTCGGCGAGACGGTCGCGGAGATCGCGCGGGAGTTCCCCGACGCCGAATTCGTGCTGCCGGCCGTGACGCACCTCGAATCGAGGATCAGGGGCCTTGTCGCCAACTGGCCGGTCAAGCCGCGGATCGTAATCGGCGAGGCCGCCAGGTTCGCGGCGTTCCGGCGCGCGCGGGCGGCGCTCGCGGCGTCCGGAACCGTGACGCTCGAGCTGGCGCTTTCGGGCGCGCCCATGGTGGTCGCCTACAAGGTGTCGGCGCCGGAGGCGGCGCTGGCGCGGCGGCTCGTGACGGCGCCTTCCATCGTCTTGCCGAACCTCGTGCTCGGCGAAAACGTCATTCCCGAACTCATTCAGGAGAATTGCACGGCTTCCGGGTTCGCCGCGGAACTCGCGCCGCTCGTGCGTGGCGGAGCGCGGCGCGAGGCGCAGATAGAGGCGTTCCGGCGGCTTGACGGGTTGATGATGCTGCCCGGCGGCGACACGCCGGGCGCTCGCGCCGCCCGGATGGTGATTGAAACCGCGCGCGGACGACCGGGATAAAAAAGGGGCCCGTGAGGGCCCCTTCGCGCGACCACGCGGGTCAATCTCAGCGATTGCTGATCGAGGTGTAGTCCCGCTGCGGCGAGCCCGTGTAGAGCTGGCGCGGACGGCCGATCTTCTGGCCCGGGTCCTGGATCATTTCCGTCCACTG
>CAISEY010000146.1 GCA_903884435.1 uncultured Hyphomicrobiales bacterium
GGAATAGGAATTCAGCATCGACACGACGACCGGCATGTCAGCGCCGCCGATCGGGATGATGAGAAGAACGCCCAGCGCGAAGGAGGCGAGCACGATCAGCCAGAACAGAACGTGGCTTTCCGTGCCCATGAAGGAGCCGATCAGAACCACCGCGGCGACCGCGAGGCCGATATTGATGAGGTGGCGCTGCGGCAGCATGATCGGCTTGCCCGACATGCGTCCGTCGAGCTTGGCGAAGGCGATGATCGAGCCGGTGAAGGTGATCGCGCCGATCGCCGCGCCGAGCGACATTTCCACGAGGCTGGCGCCATGAATGGCGCCGGGGGAGCCAATGCCGAAGGCCTGCGGCGCGTAGAGCGCGCCCGCCGCCACCAGCACCGCGGCGAGACCGACGAGCGCGTGGAACAGCGCCACGAGTTGCGGCATGGCGGTCATTTCGACGGTGCGCGCGCGCCAGGCGCCGATGCCGCCGCCAATCGCGACGCCCGCCAGCACGAGCAGCCAGGCGCCAAATCCCGCCGGCAGCTTGAACAGCAGCGTGGTCACGATGGCGATGCCCATGCCGACCATGCCGAAGAGATTGCCCTGGCGGGAGGTCGAGGGATGCGACAGGCCGCGCAGGGCGAGGATGAAGAGCACGCCCGAAACGAGATAGAGGAGGGCGGCGAAATTGGCGCTCATCGTCTCAACCCTTCTTCTTGTACATGGCGAGCATGCGTTCGGTGACGAGGAAGCCGCCGAAAATGTTCACGCTGGCGAGGATCAGGGCGACGAAGCCGAAGCCGCGCGCCCAGACCGCGCCCTCGTCTCCGGCCACCTCGACGCCGACCGAAAGCAGCGCGCCCACCACGATCACCGAGGAAATGGCGTTGGTCACGGACATCAGCGGCGTGTGCAGGGCGGGCGTCACCGACCAGACGACGTAATAACCGACGAAAATCGCCATCGCGAAAATGGCGAGCTGGAACACGAAGGGATCGATGGCGCCGCCGGACGCCGCGTGGGCGGCGCCGCCCGCCGCGGAGGCCACCTGGTCGGAATAGCTCTCCGCCGCCTTGCGGACAGCCTCGATGAATTTTTCTGTCGCCTCGTTGGCCATGGAGTCGCCCTCTCTGCTGGGCCTTGAATGAAACAATCAGCGGCGGTTCACGCCTTCGGCTGGAAATTCGGATGCACGACCGCGCCATCGCGGGTGAGCAGCGTCGCCTTGACGAGTTCGTCGTCCCAGTTCGGCGCGAGCGCCTTTTCCTTGTTCACGAGCGTCTCGACGAAGGCGTAGAGGTTGCGGGCGTAGAGGCTCGAGGAGGTCGCGGCGAGGCGACCGGGCATGTTGAGGTGGCCGACGATCTTCACGCCATTTTCGGTGGTGACGGTCTTGCCAGGCTCGGCGAGTTCGCAATTGCCGCCGCGCTCGACCGCGAGATCGACGATCACGGAGCCGGGGCGCATGGATTTCACCATGTCGGCGCTGATGAGTTTTGGCGCCGGGCGGCCCGGGATCAGCGCCGTGGTGACGACGATGTCCTGTTTGGCGATGTGGGACGCCGTCAGCGCCGCCTGTTTCGCCTGATATTCCTTCGACATTTCCTTGGCGTAGCCGCCGGCGGTTTGCGCCTGGGCGAATTCCTCGTCCTCGA
>CAISEY010000147.1 GCA_903884435.1 uncultured Hyphomicrobiales bacterium
CAGCATCAGTCCGGCGGCGGCCAGAAGCAGGCCGCCGCAAACAAGGACCAGCAGGCTCAGGAAAAACACCTTGAGGTAGTTCTTCAACAGGCTGCCGCCGCGCAGGCCGCACGAAAGTGAAAGTTCGCCAAAGCGCGCGCCGGCGGCTCACCAGCGCCACTCGAGCGCGCGAAAATATGGCCAGACGAAGGGTATGGCGAGCATCCACAGGCCGCCGGCGCTGGCGAGGACGAGTCCGCTTTCGCGCAATCCCTTCGCCGCCCCGACGGGGCTCGTCATGACTCCGCCGGCGATCAGCATGGCGAGCGGCGCGACACAGACGAGCCAGATCAGAAAGCCCCGCCGGAAAAACTCGGAGCCGCGGCCCGTGAAATCGCCCTTCAGATCGCCGTAATAGGTGTGTTTCATCTTGTAGCGTTCGAGCGAGGCCCGCATCCACGGATAGACGAGCCCGAGAGTGAACAGGACCAGCAGGCTCCAGCCGAGCCAGCGAAAGGCGTAGGCCCAGCCGGAGCCCGACATCCAGAACCGCACGCCGCGCCAGACCGTGCGGGTCAGCCTGTAGCGCCGCGCGCGATAGACCGCGAATTGCCCGAAGAGAATATAAAACAACGACAGGGGCAGGGAGGCGAAAGCCTGCGCCTGCTCCGCCCGCAAGCCCGCGAGAAAATAGACGACCTGCACCGGCGCGAGGATCGCCAGCGCGATCAGGAAGCCGATCAGCAATTCCCTGGGCCGTCCGGTGTATTCGAACGGCTCGCCATTGATGGACGTGCGGGACCACAGATGGCGGCGGATGTCCGTCGCCAGCCAGAACCGGTAGAAGCCGAAGGTGAAAAGCTGGAACGCCGCGCCCCGCGCGCAAAGGCCGACGAATTCGCGGCCATTGCCATTGAACGCCGGCCTCGCGTCGGGCGCGGGGCCGCGGGTCGCGGGCGTTGCTCCGGGAAGAATAATTGGCATGGGCGGCTCCATCGGATTTCCAGATTGAACCCGTCGGAGCCGTCTGACAACCGGGAGGCCGGACAATCGTCGCGCGACCGCGCGCGCGGCGCGGATCTTTCAGGCCCCGGGGAAATGGTAGTCGCGGAAATCCTCGCGCAACCGGAGCTTGTTGATCTTGCCCGTCGCCGTGTGAGGAATTTCCCCCACGACCTGGACATCGTCGGGCATCCACCATTTCGCGATCTTGCCTTCCATGAATTTCAGCACCGAGTCGCGGTCGACGGGGCGGCCCTCCTTCGCCACGACGATCAGCAAGGGCCGCTCGTCCCAGCGCGGATGGGCGACGCCGATGACCGCGGCCTCGGCGACATCGGGATGGCCAACGGCGAGATTCTCGAGGTCGATCGAGGAAATCCATTCGCCGCCGGACTTGATGACGTCCTTTGAACGGTCGGTGATCTGCATGTAGCCGGCTGCGTCGATGGTCGCGACATCGCCGGTGTCGAAGAAGCCCTCGTCGTCGAGGATGTTCTGGTCTTCGAGACCGTAGTAGCCCCGCGTCACCGCGAAGCCGGACACCTTGAGACGCCCGAAGGTCTTGCCGTCCCAGGGTAGCCGCTTGCCCGAGTCGTCGGTGATTTTCATGTCGACGCCGAACATGGCGAAGCCCTGTTTCATCTTGAGGTCGTAGAGCGCCTCGCCCGTCAGGTCGGCGAATTGCGCCTTCACGGCGCCGAAGGATCCGACCGGACTCATCTCCGTCATGCCCCAGGCGTGGAAGACTTCAATGCCGTGGTCCCGCTCGAAGGCGACGATCATGGCCCGCGGACAGGCGGAGCCGCCGATAACCATGCGTTTCACCGTGGAGAGGCGCTTTTTCTCCTTCTCCATGTATTGCAGCAGCATCAGCCACACGGTCGGCACGCCGGCGGCCATCGTGACCTTTTCCTCCTCCATCATCTGGTAGAGCGAGGCCCCGTCGAGCTTCATGCCGGGCATGACGAGTTTCGAGCCCATCATCGGCGCGGAAAATGCGATCGACCAGGAATTGGCGTGAAACAGCGGCACGACCGGCAAGATGACGCCGCGCGAGGCGAGGGCGAGTCCGTCGGGATTGCACAGCGACATCGAGTGCAAGACGTTGGAGCGGTGCGAATAGAGCACGCCCTTGGGGTGGCCGGTCGTGCCGGACGTGTAACACAGGCCCGCCGCCGATCTTTCATCGATGCTCGCCCAGCGAAAATCGCCGTCGGTCTCGTCGAGCCAGTCTTCGTAGGCCACGGCGTTCTTCAACTTCGTGGCCGGCATGTGCGCGGCGTCGGTGAAGACGACGTATCGCTCGACCGTCGGCAGTTTGTCGGCGAGCGCCTCGAGCAAGGGCACGAAGGTCAGATCTGTCATTACCACGCGGTCGGCGGCGTGATTGACGATCCAGGCGATCTGTTCGGGAAACAGCCGCGGATTGACCGTGTGATAGACGGCGCCAATGCCGGTGATGCCATACCAGGACTCGAGGTGGCGCCAGGTGTTCCACGCGAGCGTCGCGACGCGATCGCCCTCCCTTATGCCGTCGCGCGCCAGCCGCTGGGCGACCTTCAGCGCCCGCGCGCGCACCGCGGAATAGGTCGTGCGATGGGTCGGCCCCTCGATGGAACGCGAAACGACTTCCTGAACGCCGAATTGCGACGCGGCGTGATCGATGACGCGGTGAATCAGCAGTGGCCAGTCCTGCATCAGTCCCAGCATGGTCTCCCCCTGTTCGTTCCCCGCCCGGCGCGCTTTCGGCCCGCCCGCAGGAAGTTGTTCGCCCGTGAATATACATGGATGGCGTGAAAAAGGATGCACGGCCGCAAACCCGGTAAGCCAAATCGCCAGCCCGTGAACTCACGCCATGCGGTAAGATGCCGTCGTGGTCCGGCCTTGTGGCCAGGTGCGGCGCACACTATTCTTGCAATGATGTGATCGGGGAATCATCATGCCGGACGCCAACGAGGCCGCGATCAGGTTGTGGTACCGAATGATTCGCCTGCAGGCGCGCATGAACATCGCCGTCGCCGCTCGCCTGAAAGAGTTTGGCCTTTCCATCCCGCAATGCGACGTGCTTTCCACCCTGACCGAGGGGGAAGGCATGAGCCAGCAGGAACTGGCTTCGCGACTTTATGTCACGAAGGGAAATATTTCCGGCCTCGTCGATCGTCTGGTGGCCGCGAAACTCGTCGAACGGCGTCCGACAGAATGCGACAGGCGCTCCTACGCGATCTATCTGACGCCCGCCGGCCGGCGTCTGGCCCATCTCGCCATCGAGGCCCAGCACGATTTCGTGATCGCGACGCTGGGCAAGATGAACCGCCAGAAGCTCTCGGATTTCGAGGCGCTCGTCATCGAAACCCGCGACCTGCTGCGAAACAATGGCGGCGCCTCGCGCAAGGACCAGGCCCGGCTCGACGTGATCAGGGCGGCGCGAAAAGGCCGCGCGTCGATGTCCGACGATCGTGCGCGCGGCGCCGAAGCCAAGACCTGACCGCCCCCGCCGTTGTTCCGTATTGGCGCAGCGAACGGCGGGTTTTCCAGGATCCGTTCATCGTGATTTAACCCTGCCGCACGAAATTGCGACCGTGTGCGGGCCGACGTCGTCCCGCGAACGTCGCGAGCGTTTCCATGAGTGTCGAATTTCCGCGCCAGCCCGCCGTTTCCCGCCCGCAGAACCAGGACGCCCGCGATCTGCTCGCGCGCCTCTATCGCGAAATCGGCCTGGCGGCCGTCGCGGCGGAACTCCGGCTTCCCGCGCGGGAGACCGCGCCACGATCTCCCGCGGTGCGGGATATTCCCGCCGTCCTGCGCGGCGCGGACCGCGCCGCCTGACCGGCAAAAAAATGGCCGGGACAAGCCCGGCCATGATCGATCAGGACCGTGAAGCCTATTTCACGATGACCTTCGCGCCGATCTGGACGCGGTTGAACAGGTCGATGGCGTCGATGTTCGCCATGCGGATGCAACCCGAGGACACGTCGCGGCCAATCGTCTCCGGCTCGTTGGTGCCGTGGATGCGATAGAGCGTGTCCTTGTTGTTCTGGTAAAGATACATGGCGCGCGCGCCGAGGGGATTGTCGGGACCGCCCGGCAGACCGCCGGCGTCATAGGTGGGCTTGAGGTGCGGCCAGCGCTCGATCATTTCCGCCGGCGGCATCCAGCGCGGCCACTCCGCCTTGCGCTGGATGGAGGCGACGCCGGTCCAGCCGGCGGCCTCCGAGCCCGTGGCGACGCCATAACGGATGGCCTTTTTGCCGGGCAAAACGAAATAGAGATAATGCGCCCGCGAATCGATGACGATGGTGCCGGGCACCTCGCCCGTCGGATCGTCGAGCTGATAACGCCGGAAGTTCGTCTCGACCTCGAAATTAGGCACCATGGCCAGATATTTCGCGTCCTGGTCCGAAACCTTGGGATCCGGAACCGACGCATAACATCCGGCAAGGCCGGTCGCGAGAGCGCACACAATTGAAAAAGATCGAAAATTCATCCCACGCCGCCTTGATTCGCTTGTTCCACGCCACACTATTAGGAATTTCCTTACCATGATGTTAGCCGCGATGCCGCCCTGTAACAATAGTTTGACCAAAGGAGGTCTTTCGCAGTTGCAAAAAAGCCACGCTCGCGGCGGTGGACAAGCGCCGCTTCAGGCGGCAAGTTGAGGCTCCGGAGCGGCGAGTGCTCTTTTGAAAACACTTTATGTCACACATCCTGTTGCATTGCGACACGAGATGGGTCCGGGACATCCCGAGCGACCCGATCGCCTGCGCGCCATCGAACAGGTCTTGAAAGCGGACGAGTTCAGCGCCTTGCTGCGCGAGAGCGCGCCCCTGGCCGCGCGCGAGGCGATCCTGCGCGCGCATCAGGAGGACTATCTCGAAGCCATCGAAACAGCCTCTCCTTCCGAAGGCTACGCGCGGCTGGACGGCGACACGGTGATGAATCCCTCGACGCTGGAGGCCGCCCTGAGAGCCGCCGGGGCCGCCTGTCGCGCGGTCGACGCGGTCATGGGCGGCGTCTGCGACAACGCCTTCGTCGCGATGCGTCCGCCAGGCCATCACGCCGAGCGCGCGACGGCGATGGGCTTCTGCTTTCTCAACAACGTCGCCATCGCCGCGCGCCACGCGCGGGCCATTCATGGAGTCGAGCGCGTCGCGATCATGGATTTCGACGTTCACCACGGCAACGGCACCCAGGATATTTTCTGGGCGGACCCGACCGTGATGTACGCCTCGACGCACCAGATGCCGCTTTATCCTGGCACGGGCGCGGCGGACGAGCGTGGCGATTTTGACACGATCGTCAACGCGCCCTTGCGCGCGGGCGACGGCGGCGAGGCGTTCCGCGCGGCCATGGACGGTAAAATCCTGCCGCGCATCGAGGCTTTCTCGCCCGATCTCGTGATTGTTTCCGCCGGGTTCGACGCTCATGTCCGCGATCCCCTCGCCAACCTTCGGCTGGTCGAGGAAGATTTCGGCTGGGCGACCGCGAAATTGATGGAGATCGCGGACCGGACGGCGAAGGGACGGATCGTTTCCTGCCTCGAGGGCGGATATGATCTGGAGGGACTTTCAAAGTCCGTCGCGGCGCACGCGCGCCGCCTGATGGGGGCCTGAGCGAACCACATGACAACCACGACCATGGACGCCGGGACGGACTCGCGCCGGGAGATTCGCACGCTTTCCATCGTCGCGACCGTGCATCTTGTCAGCCACTTCTACTGGCTGCTGTTCGTGCCGCTGTTGCCGTCGTTGAAGGAAATGCTTGGCGTGGGCTACGTGGAGCTCAGCTTCGCCCTGTTCGTGATGAACATTGTCTCGGCGGTCATTCAGGCGCCGACCGGATTCGTGGTGGAAAGGGTCGGGCCGCGGCTGTCCCTCGTCTTTGGCGTCGCCCTTGGGTCCGCGGGATTCATCCTGCTCGGGCTTGTCCCGACCTATTCCATGCTGCTCGCCGCGGCGGTGCTCGTCGGCGTCAGCAACGCGGTCTATCACCCCGCCGACTACTCCATCCTTTCGGCCGAGATGAGCGCGGCGCGCATGGGCCGCGCCTATTCCCTGCACACGTTCTCCGGCTATCTCGGCTTCGCGCTGACGCCGCCGATCGTGCTGGGCCTCGTCTACGCCTCGGGGCCGCGCGTGGCGCTGATCGCGAGCGCCGTGATTGGCGCCGCGATGTGCCTTCCGCTGCTCGCCGACATCGGCGGGGAACGGGCCGCCGTCAGGACCCGGCGCGCCGCGCCGGCGAAAGAGCGGTCGTCCGCGCTTTCGCTGTTCACGCCAACCGTGCTGGCGCTGACGCTCATGTTCACGACGCTCAATCTGTCGACGAACATGATGCAGACCTACATGGTCGCCTCGTTGGAAACCCTGCACGGGCTGCCGCGCGTCGCGGGCGAGAGCGCGCTGACCGTGTTCATGTTCACGCTGGTCGCGGGCGTTCTCGCCGGCGGCTTCGTCGCGGACCGCGCGAAAAGCAAGGGTCTCGTCACCCTTGGCGGTTTCGGCTGCGCGGCGCTGGTCACGCTCGCCGTCGGGTCGTTTCACCTCGGCGCCGTCCCGATGGTGTCGCTCGTGGGGCTCGCGGGCCTGCTCGCGGGGCTGGTGATGCCCTCGCGCGACATGCTGGTGCGTCTCGCCTCGCCGCCGGACGCGGTGGGCCCCGTGTTCGGCATTGTCACCACGGGTTTCAATCTCGGCGGCATGATCGGACCGCCGGTGGGCGGCTGGCTGATCGATCACGCCATGCCCGTCTGGATTTTTTACGGCTCGGCCTTCTTCATGGCCGTGACCATCGCCATCGCCGTGCTGGTCGAGAAAAATTCGGTCAGGCGCTGAGCGCCGCCGTCGCGACCGGATCGAGGACGACGCCCGTCGTGTCTGCCAGCGCGAGGCTTTCGCGCGCCGTGCGCGCGCCCAGGCTCAAATCCGGCGCGATTTCCGCGAGCGGGGCGAGGACGAACGCGCGCTCCCTCGCGCGCGGATGCGGCAGGGTCAGCCCTTCTTCGTCGACGCGCGTCTCGCCGTGTGTCAGCACGTCGATGTCGAGCGTGCGCGGGCCCCAGCGTTCGCCGCGCTCGCGGCCGCGCTCCTTCTCGATGCGCAGACAGAGCGCCAGCGCTTCGCGCGGCGACAGGCGCGCGCGCAGCAGCGCCGCCATGTTGAGAAAATCCGGCTGGTCCGTCTTGCCCCAGGCCTTCGTGCGCCACACCGACGAGACCGCGACGATCTCGACGCCCGGCGTGGCCGCGAGGCGCGCGAGGGCGTGACGGAAGGACGCCACGACATCGCCGACGTTGCCGCCCAGCGACAGCGCGACGAGCGCGGATGGATCAGAGGCCACGCTCCGCCTCTTCCCGGGTCATCCGCAATTCGACGCCCGCCGCGGCGATCCGCTCGGGGATCGGCGGCTTGAGTTTCATCACGTGGACGAAGACTTCCTCCACCGGCGGAAATTCCTTCAACAGGCCGCGCGCGAGTTCGACGGCGGCGCTCTCCACGAGCTTGTGACGCTTTTGCGTGAAGATGCGCTTCGTCGTCTCCACGATGGCGCCGTAGTCGAGCGCGTCGGCGAGATGATCGCTCACCGCGGCGTTCGTCACGTCGGCGACGAGCGCCAGATTGATCGTGTAGGGCTGGCCGAACTCGCCCTCGTGACGATGCCAGCCATGATAGGCGTGCAATTCGAGCTTTTCGATGAGAATTCTGGCTTTGAGCATCACGCGTCCCCGAGCGCCGGATCGTTGATCGCGGCGAAAATCTTCATGGCCTCGACATGCGCCGCGACATCGTGAACGCGGATGATCGAGGCGCCGGCCGCGGCGCCCATGACGGCGGCCGCGACCGAGCCGATCACCCGCTCGCGCGCGACGTCGCGCCCGGTGACGCGGCCGATGGCGCGCTTGCGCGAAACGCCGAGCAACACCGGACAGCCAAGCTCTTTCAGCCGCGCGAGGTCGCGCACCAGGGTCAGGCTTTGCGAATGGGTCTTGCCGAAGCCGAACCCGGGATCGACGATGATCTGTTCGCGCTTCACGCCGGCGGCCAGCGCGATTTCGATGGAGCGCGACAGATAATCCATCACGTCCGCCATCACGTCGAGCGCGGGATCGTCGGTCTCGCGATAATGCATGACGACGACGGGAACGCCGCGTTCGGCGACGAGCGGCGCCATGAGCGGATCGTGCCGGAGCCCCTGGACGTCGTTGACGATGGAGGCGCCGGCGTCGAGCGCGGCGCGCGCGACTTCCGCCTTCATCGTGTCGATGGACACGGGAATATCGGTTGCCGCCGCGAGGCCGCGAACCACGGGAACCACGCGGGCGATTTCCTCCTCCGCGGAGACAGGCGCGTGGCCGGGGCGGGTCGATTCCCCGCCAACGTCGAGAATGTCGGCGCCTTCCGCCACGAGCCGCAGTCCGTGCGCGATGGCGGCGGCGGAATCGACGAACTGACCGCCGTCGGAAAAGGAATCCGGCGTCACGTTGACGATGCCCATGACCAGCGGGCGGGGTCCGTAAACCAGTTTGCGCGGGACGGGCGGCGCGTCTCGCGAGGGAGAGACCGGCGGCGTGATGTCGCGCGCCGCCTCCGCCGGGTCCGGCGCCCGGCTGACGTTGTCATAGGCTTTTTTCGCGCCGCGCACGCCGCGGCCGAGAGCGAAGAGATATTTATCGAACATCAGAGCCGTCCTCCGACGTTGCCGCGCGGATCACGTGCGCGGAAAAGGCCAGGCAACCCCCTCGCCATTCTGGGCGCGGTGGCGCAGGAACGCGTCCGCGAGCACGATCGCCATCATCGCCTCGCCCACGGGGACGCCGCGAATTCCGACGCAGGGATCGTGGCGACCCTTTGTGCGGATTTCCACACCGGCGCCGAACTTGTCGACGGACTGGCGCGGCGTGAGGATCGACGAGGTGGGCTTGACCGCGAAACGCGCGACAATGTCCTGTCCCGTCGAAATTCCGCCGAGGATTCCGCCGGCGTGATTGGACAGGAACGTCGGCCTGCCGTCGTTGCCCGGGCGCATTTCATCGGCGTTGTCCTCGCCGGTGAGCGCCGCCGCAGCCATGCCGTCGCCGATCTCGACGCCCTTGACCGCGTTGATCGACATGAGCGCGGACGCGAGTTCCGCGTCGAGCTTGCCATAGACCGGCGCTCCCCATCCCGGCGGAACGCCCTCGGCGTGGAGCTCGATCACGGCGCCGCAGGAGGAGCCCGCCTTGCGCACGCCGTCGAGATAATCCTCCCAAACCGCGGCGGCTTTCGCGTCCGGGCAGAAGAAGGAATTGTTGTCGACCTCGCTCCAGTCCCAGTTTTCGCGGTTGATTTCGTGAGGCCCGATCCGCACGAGCGCGCCGCGAATCCGCACGCCCGGCAGGATCAGCCGGGCGACGCCGCCGGCCGCGACCCGCATCGCGGTTTCGCGCGCCGACGAGCGCCCGCCGCCGCGGAAATCCCGGATTCCATACTTGGCGTCGTAGGTGAAATCGGCGTGGCCGGGACGATACTGGTTGCGGATTTCGCCGTAATCCTTCGAACGCTGGTCGACGTTGTCGATGAAAAGCCCGATGGGCGTCCCCGTCGTGACCTGGACGCCGTCGTCGCCGGTCATCACGCCGGAGAGGATTTTCACCTGGTCCGGCTCCTGGCGCTGGGTGGTGAACCGCGACTGGCCAGGCCGGCGCTTGTCGAGAAAGCCCTGCAAGGCGGCTTCGGTCAGCGGCACGCGCGGCGGACAGCCATCGACGACGCAGCCGATGGCGGGACCGTGGCTTTCGCCCCAGGTGGTGACGCGGAAAAGGTGGCCGAAAGTGTTGTGGGACATGGAGCGCCTGTTGATCCCGGGCTTGTAGCGGAATTTTCGGAGGGCGGGAATCGCGGAATTCGGAAGACGCCACGGGCGTGGCGGGACGTGGCGCTTCAAGTCATGTTGAAGAATTCAGCCGGATCCGGGGGCGCGCGCCCTTTAATTTCATTTTGTTGCCCGGGTTCCGAGTCACGCGCGTCGAGTGGCTGGCGCGATCGGTGTTCGAACTTTTCGCCATCGTCAAAAACATCATCGACGCGGGTGGGCAAGGTCTCGGTCTCGCCGAACCGCGGGCCGACGCATCGACCAGGACCGGGCGGCTCATGATCGCCGTGTCTGGCGGGTTGGTGGACGGGGAGCGCGATTTGATCCGCGCCCGCGCCAAAGCACGCTGTCAGCACATGGGGCGACCGCCGAAAATGACGGCGGCGCAGAAACGTGAAGCGCGGCAAAGGCGCGAGGATGGGGAATTCGTCGCCGATCTTGCCTGGTCGTATGAAGTGCCTCCGGCGGCAATCTACCGAACCGCCGCCTGAGCTTGCGGCTGGCTCAGCGAAAATATTGACTTATACACATGGTATCTTGATGCACGCACAATTGCGATAATACATTTCTCATCATAAGATAAATGGCGCATCCGGAGCGTTATTTCCTTGCACCTTACACCAGTCAGACTGCCAATCCGCTGGGGGCTCGAATTTTATACATTTTATAATTACTATTTCTTTCTTGCTTAATTCTAATACTTCATAATTTCCTACGTTTATATTGCGCCAACCAGCAGCAATTGTAAAACTCCGTTCCTTTGTCCATTCGGGAATCCCCCATTTCGGCATTTGGAGCACATCAGAACGGCGAGCTTCAACAAGCAAGCGGAGGTCGAGCGCCGCGACATTTATGAACCGCTGCCCCTTATAATTATTGTTCGAAAATCGATGCTCGTGACCGAACATAAAATTATAAGGGCCAATAAAATCTTGATGCACTTTTCGAAGTCGTTCGTGTGTGACGATAAATGTTAGTTCCGGAGAGCATCTAATTTCATTCATTATTTTCAACAAATAATTACGATTTGAAGATAATATTCGCTCTTTAATATTCGATCTATCATACTTGTATCTTCGATATTCGGCTGAATTTTTCACTAAATTTATACATTCATTAAATTTAGGTTCGGTTGCCTGTTCCTCCTCACGACGCTTCAATATTTCCCTTGTTCTTCCGCCGAGCACTTTGCCGCGCTTTATGGCCCGCGCCTCCATTTCCGATAGCTGGATAGCAAAAGCGGACGCAATTTCGTTCCGCTTATGACGCGCTTCCTCTTCGGCTTCAGAAAGCTGCCGAAGAACGTTTGAGTGCATCTGAG
>CAISEY010000148.1 GCA_903884435.1 uncultured Hyphomicrobiales bacterium
CTTGAGGAAGGCCGGGTTGAAGGCGAGGTCCGGGATGGTTTCCTGGGCCTGTTCCTTGCGCGGCTCTTCGAAGTTGACGAACACGTTGAGCTGGTCCTGCAGGATGCGCGCGCTGTAGGCGAGCGCGTCCTCGGGCGAGATCGAACCGTCCGTCTCGATCGTCATGGTGAGCTTGTCGTAATCGAGGATCTGGCCCTCGCGGGTGTTCTCGACGCGGTAGCTGACCTTGCGCACCGGCGAATAAAGCGCATCGACCGGAATGAGGCCGATGGGCGAATCCTCGCTCCGGTTACGGTCGGCGGGGACGTAGCCCTTGCCGGTGTTGACGGTGAATTCCATGCGGATTTCCGCGCCCTCGTCGAGGGTGCAGATGACCATGGCGGGATTCAAAATCTGGATATCGCCGACGGTGCCGATGTCGCCCGCGGTGACGGCGCCCGGCCCCTGCTTCTTCAGGACCATGCGCTTGGGCCCGTCGCCATGCATCTTGATGGCGACGTCCTTGATGTTGAGAACGATCTCGGTCACGTCCTCGCGCACGCCCGGAATCGACGAAAACTCGTGCAGAACGCCGTCGATTTGCACCGAGGTGATCGCGGCGCCCTGGAGCGAGGAGAGCAGCACGCGGCGGATGGAATTGCCGAGCGTCATGCCGAAGCCGCGCTCGAGCGGCTCGGCCACGACGGTCGCGATACGCTTGGGGTCGTCTCCCTGGGAGACTTCAAGCTTGTTGGGACGAATGAGTTCTTGCCAGTTCTTCTGAATCACGACGGCGCCTTTCCGATGCGCGCGGGCATATCGGTCCGTCGACCATGGCCTCGCGGTTTCGGTGATTGAAAAACGCGCCAGCCGCCCGTCGGCGGCTCGCGCGGCGAAAATAAAATCAGACGCGACGGCGCTTGCGCGGACGGCAACCATTGTGCGGAATCGGCGTCACGTCACGGATCGACGTGACCGTGAAACCCGCGGCCTGAAGCGCGCGCAACGCGGACTCACGGCCCGAACCCGGCCCGGAAACCTCGACCTCGAGCGTGCGCATCCCGTGTTCGGCTGCCTTCTTGGCGGCGTCTTCCGCGGCCATCTGGGCCGCGAACGGGGTCGACTTGCGCGAGCCCTTGAAACCCATGGTGCCCGCGGAGGACCAGGCGATCGTGTTGCCCTGGGCGTCGGCGATCGTGATCATCGTGTTGTTGAAGGTCGAGGCGACATGAGCGACGCCGGACGCGATATTCTTGCGTTCGCGACGGCGAACGCGGGTAGCTTCTTTTGCCATGTGTTAAAGTCCTTCTGGCGCGCCCGTGATGCCAGGCGCTCGGGCTCGTGTTTGACCGGCGGGAAGCCCCGCTTCCCCCGGCGATGAAATCAGAAACGATTACTTCTTCTTGCCGGCGATGGGCTTCGCCTTGCCCTTGCGGGTGCGGGCGTTGGTGTGCGTGCGCTGGCCGCGAACGGGAAGCTGGCGACGATGGCGCAGGCCGCGATATCAGCCCAGATCCATCTATCGCTTGTTGTTCATCGCCACTTCGCGGCGCAGATCGCCCTCGAACATGTAGTCACGGTCGATGGTTTCGC
>CAISEY010000149.1 GCA_903884435.1 uncultured Hyphomicrobiales bacterium
GCCGACAAGCGCCGGGCCACGCCAGCCTCCGCCGCCCCGCCAGCCGCCGCCGCCGCCGCGGCCGCGCCAGGCGGCGTCCGCCGGCGTGGCGGTCGCGAGAATCGTGGCGGCGAGGGTCAGCGCGCCAACCGCCGCCGCAAGGGTCTTTTTCGAAAGAATGCTCATCGATCCGCTCCATGCTGATGGCCGCTGGCCATTTGCCCGGCACTCTCGTCCGACACTCGGGCTGTCGTGCGATTGATCGTCTGTATCCGGCCATCATGGCGAAAAATGTGCGGACGCGCACAGGGCGCTTGAATTTCCCGGCGCGGACGCGCAAGCCGTCCCGATGAACGGATATTCAGCCGCGCGCGGCGCGGACGCTTCCTCGGGCGACCTCATCGCCGACCGGCGTTACGCGTGGGGCGCGGCGAGCGCCCGCGACGGGGACCACGCCGCCGCCGCCGACCTGTTCCGGCAAACGCTGGACCTCGCGCCCGCCTGGGCGCCCGGCTGGCTCGCGCTGGGGGAGGCGCTCGAAAAAACGGGCGATCCCGCCGGCGCCATCGACGCGTTCCGGCGGGCCGCGGCGCTCGACGCGGACGGCGCGCTCGGCGCTCGACTGCGGCTCGCGGCGCTTGGCGCCGCCAGCGCGCCGGCGACGGCGGCGCCGGCCTATGTGCGGGCGCTGTTCGATCAATACGCCGCGAGGTTCGACGACCATCTCGTCGGCGCGCTGGCCTATCGCGGCCCGGACCTGTTGCGCGACGCGCTGCGAAGAACTCGCGAAGCGCGCGGGCGGGCGTTCCGTTTCGATCGCGGCGCGGATCTGGGCTGCGGCACCGGGTTGATGGCGAAGGCCCTGCGTCCGCGCGTCGATTCGATGCACGGCGTCGATCTTTCGCCGAAGATGATCGAGGCCGCGCGCGCGACGGGCCTCTACAATCATCTGTCGACCGGCGATCTCCTCGCGTTTCTCGCCGACGAAACGACCGCGGGTTTCGACCTCGTCGTCGCCGCCGATGTTTTCGTCTACGTCGGCGACCTCGACGCGATTTTCGCGCAATGCGCCCGCGTTCTCGAAACTGGCGGCCTTTTCGCCTTCAGCGCGCAGCGCGGCGCGGAGGCCGACTGGGCGCTTGGCGCGGATCTGCGCTACTTCCATTCGCCCGGCTATGTTCGCCGGCTCGCGAAACAGCACGGTTTCGACGTCGCCCTGATCGAGGACGCTTCGACGCGCCGGGACGCGGGGGCCGACGTGCCGGGGCTGGTCTGCGTGCTGGCGCGGCTCTAGGTTGCCCGCGTGGCGAAGATTCCGCGAAACACGTTGCCCGAACCCTTTCGCGGCTGGTTCGCCGCGCGCGGCTGGACGCCGCGTCCGCATCAACTCGCGCTGCTCTCCCACGCGCGGCGCGGCGAAAGCGTTCTGCTGGTCGCGCCCACCGGGGCGGGCAAGACGCTGGCGGGATTCCTGCCGACGCTGACGGAACTCGCGGCGGCGCCGGCGCGAAAAAACCCCGGCCTGCACACGCTCTATATTTCGCCGCTGAAGGCGCTCGCGGTCGACGTGCGGCGCAATCTCGAAACGCCCGTCGGCGAAATGAACCTGGGCCTGCGCGTCGAGACGCGCACCGGCGACACGTCCGCGTCGAAGCGCCAGCGACAGCGGCGCGATCCGCCGGACATTCTGCTGACGACGCCCGAACAGCTCGCGCTGCTGCTCGCCAGCGCGGATTCGTTTCACCTGTTCGCGACGCTGAAGCGCGTGGTGCTCGACGAACTGCACGCGGTCGTCACGTCGAAACGCGGCGATCTTCTCGCGCTCGATCTCGCGCGGCTGCGCGCCATCGCGCCGGCGATGACCTTGGTGGGCCTTTCCGCGCCCGTGCGCGATCCCGACTAATTGCGGCGCTGGCTCGCGGGGCAGCGCCCCGGCGCCTCGCCCGCGCCGATGGCGGAACTCGTCACCGCGCCGCCCGGCGCGCCCGCCGATCTGGCCATGCTCGACACGCGCGAGCGCCTGCCCTGGGCC
>CAISEY010000150.1 GCA_903884435.1 uncultured Hyphomicrobiales bacterium
ATCACAAATACTTGATATTATTGGCTCAAGCCGACCGCATCGCGCCGATTCCACCCACTAAAATCCGCGAAGAGCCATTTTTTCTTCCGGTGTTTCCGGACGAAGAGTTGCCGCATCCATGCGAGGGCCCAGGCGAGCGAGGAGAGGAGCGTTCCGGCGACGCCGCCGACGAGGGCGAAGATCAGCAGGGGCGAGGATTTCGACTGGGGCAGGTCGGGCGCCGCGAGCACCTGCGTCAGCGGATAGGAGGCGTAGATGTCGGCCCTGTTGGTGTCGAGGCGCGCGACGGCGGAGGTGAACACGGCTTCGGCGACGAGATGATCCTTCTTCAGATCCTCGAGCCGCGCCACCTTGGCGTTGAGATCCTTGATGCGCTGTTCCTGTTCGGCGAGCGTTTGCTCCAGCGCCGCGAGCTCCCGACGCTTGCCATCGACCTGAGCCTCGCCAACGATGATCTGCCGCAGCATGTCCTCGCGGGACTTCACGTTGAGGATGTTGATGATCGAGGGGAGTTCCCTGGTCGAATCGACGCCGGCCCTGGCGGCGATGGTCTTCAATGTCGCGAGCGAGGAGTCGCGACGCGAGAGTTCGCGTTCGTAGACCGGGTTTTTCCGCCCGACCCAGGCGGCCTGCGTCGTGACCGCCGTGTTCGCTTCCGCGTAGTCCGCGAAGGCCTTCGTGAACACCGGATCGGCGGCGAGCGACAGGGCCGTGCTGGCGAGCGCGGGCGTGATTCCCATGCGCTCGCTGAGGCTGGTCTGTTCCGCGTCGAGGCGTTCGGCCTCGCCGCGCACGTCGCGCAACTTGCGGCGGGTTTCCTCGAGCGTCGTGCCAAATTCGTTGAACTGGTCGACGGAAATGATGCCGCTGTCCTGCTGGTTCTCGTAAATTCGCTGGCGCGCCGCGGAAAGGTTTTCGCGATAGGCCCGCAGGGTCTCGGCGACGCTGCTGGCGCGGCGCTCGATCTCGTCCCGCCGCAGCGAGTCGAGCTGGTCCATGAAGGCCTTGATGATGGCCTCCGCCTTCTCCTTCGCCTGTTCCGGGTCGCGGCCGGACACCTCGAACATCATCAGCGCGGTTTCGTCGACGAGCTTGACGCGCGGCGCGCCAAGCTGGCCCGGCGTCATTTTCAGGGCGTCCGCCGCCTTTTTCAGAACGGTCTCGCTCGTCGCGATTTCGCGATAGATGACTTTCGGGCTGAGGGACGGGGAGGAAAAGGGCGAGGCGGACTGGGACGACGCCTGCCCGATGGAATCCAGAGACACCGAAACGCCCGACCCCGATCCCGGCAGGATGAAAGTCCATTTGCTGGTGTAGGAGACCGGGGTCAGCTTGTAATAGACGATCGCGAGCGTCCAGACGCCCAGCGCCGACACCAGGGCGCCCAGCAGATAGCGTCGCCAGTGATTGCGTTCTGGCCAGGTGAAAAAGAAATTACGAAGCTTCTGCTTCGCGGTCCGCCGCAACGATGGGGTTTCGTGGATGGCAACGGACATGGATACGCAACGCGGGACCCGGCGGTGAATGCACGCCGTGTTCGATCATGCGCGAACAGGATGAACAATCCGTTGCCCGACGGGCGAAATCACTCGAACGACCGGTCCATGTCGCGGTCGTAGGGCGTCGCGATCCACGCGGGCGGGCCCTGCATGGGGCCGTTGCGGACCAGCAGACAACTCCGGTAGCCCTCGACGGGTCGCCAGGCCGCGCGCATGGTCCCGAGCCAGCCCTCGCAGGCGGCGCGGGAGGGAAAGCACGAATAATTGTCCCGCCACGCCACGCTCGCGTCGCCCGCCTCGTTGCGCGCGCGCCGTCCGCCGGTGAAATGCCCCAGCCAGACCGAGCGCCATTGCGGCGCGCTGGCCGTGACGGCGCAATCCGGGCCGCCGGACGCGAGACCCGCGCCGCCTTTCATCGCCATCGCCGGCGCGGTCGCGACAAAAGCGAGCGCGCTCAGGGCGAAAATCCATTTCGGGGTTGCTCGGGGCGCGGACATGGTCGTCTCCGAAGAATCAGTCGGCGCGATTCTATCGCACGCCGGGCGTCCGGGCCATGGGATGATTTGCGCGGATCGGGCGAGGCGACAGGGCCCGCGGGGGCGAAAGCGGCCGGGACCGCCGCCTGTTGCGGTCCCGGCCCAGCCATGCGTGGTCTTTCAGAGGGGACCTCACACGACTGATCTTTCGACGGCCCGCCGAAGGGCCGCGTTTCCGTCCTTTTTTAGGTCGCCTCGCCCGCCGGGCGCAACAGAAATCGGGAACATGGATACCGGCGCGATAAACGCCATGAAAACAATCGATTGAGGCATGGATCAAGGGACGATTTTTAAATGATGCGCGATTTTCACGTCAATTTCGTGACCCTCGGCCGCGCGAAAGGGCCCGTTCGCCGCCACTTGCCAGAATCCGTCCGCAAGCGCACGATGATCAAGGTCAAGGAACTCAGGTTCAAGGTTTCTGTCGAGCTTGACTTGTCCGCGACGGGGGACGCCATGAAGAGCAGACGCCGGATACTCGCCGCCCTGCCGCTCCTGATCGTTTCAACCTTCATTGTTCCGGCGCCCGCCCGGGCGGGAGACGGCGCTCCGTTCGGCGCGCGCGATCCAGTGGTTTGCGCCTCGACGCAACCGCCCGCGACCGGCGCGCCGTCTCCCGCGCAAGTGCGCCAGTACGTGGCGTGCGGCTACGAACGGATGAAAGGGTCGGGATCGCTGGCCGAGCTTTATCTGACCGAGAATGTAACGGTCGAAATAGGGGCTGGCCGTCCCTTTGAGTTTGGCGACGGTCAGGGAGACGTGGATGTAAAACTGCCGATTTATCCGATACGGGGCAGTTTGACCTACTATCGTTGTTATCCTTTAAACTCAGCGCACCCGCCGGGCCAGAGCTGCAAGAAAGTCGAATGGCCCCACGCCGCCGGCCAGTGCTACAAAACGACTTTCGGCGACTGGAAGTGTTACATGACCGATACCGCGACCAGCCAGACGGTCGCCGGCTATTATCCCGCTCCGAGGTAAATCGCTCGACAGCGGGGCAGGGTCGCGCCCGCGAGGCTCGCCATTCCGGCCAGGTTGCCAAAGCCTGCCCCCCGGGGCAAACCTTCGGGCGAATCGACGGCTGTCCCTGGAGTGTCTTTCGAGGGAGTTCGTCCGCCGCGGAAAACGGCTCGCGGTTGAAAAATAAAAACGGGCGGGAAACAAGATGCTTGAACCCTTTTTGTCTCGCCGGCGCTTCGGCGCCGCGACGGCGCTCGCCGCGAGCGCGATCTTCGCGCCGTTTCCGGCCCGGGCGGAATATCCCGTGAAGCCGATCCGCGTTTTCCTTCCCTTCGGCCCGGGAGGCATTGGCGACATCACCTTTCGCCTCGTGACGAAGAAGGTTTCCGAGCGCACCGGCATGCAATTCGTGATCGACAATCGCCCGGGCGCGGGTGGAATCGCGTCGGCGACGGCCGGAAAAACGTCCGCGCCCGACGGTTATTCGCTGCTGCAAATCGGCAACAGCTACGCCGTCAGCGCGTCGCTGTTCCCGTCGCTGCCCTATGATCTCGTCAGGGATTTCACGCCGGTGTCGACGCTGGCCCAGTTCGACATTCTCCTGGCGACGAAGGCGTCGGGAGAGATCGGATCGATCGCGCGCCTCGTCGAAATCGATCGGGCCAATCCGCGCAAGCTCAATTTCGGCTCCATTTCCGCCGGCAGCACGCAAAATCTCGCGGCGGAAATGTTCAAGGCCCTGACTGGCAGCCAGGCCTCGATCGTGCCGTTCAAGAGTTCGCCGGAACTGATCTTCGCGCTCCAGCGGGGCGATGTCGATGTTTGCTTCGACTACCTCGCCGCCTTCGCCTCCGCGCTCGCCGAGAGTCAAATCAAAATCATCGCGTCGGGCGGGGAAACGCGTTCTCCCCTGACGCCGGACACGCCGACCGTGGTTGAAAGCGGATGGCCGGGTTATGTCGTGACGTCCTGGAACGGCGTCGCGGCCCCCGCGGGAACGCCGCGGGACATCATCGACAAACTCAACCTCGAAATAGCCGCGGTCTTGCAACTTCCAGAAACGCGGGAGCAATTCAGGCAACTGGGCATGGAGGCCGCCAGCAGCACGCCCGACGGAATGGCCGGGCGGCTCGCGGCCGACATCGACCGCTGGCGCGGGGTGATCGGCAGGCTCGGATTGCGTCAATAGCGCCGCTCCGCCGACACGGACGCGATCGGGCGGGTGTCTTCCCGCGGCTCCGGACGGTCGAAAACGAGGTCGGTGGACGCGCCAGGACGATAAAGCTAGAGAGCCGTTGATCGAAACATCCATCGTCCCGCGCGAGCCGGACGCGGAGCCGTCCGGAAGTCGAAAAGGAAACGCGCCGTGAGCACGAAGGCCCAACGTCAGATGAAACTCGCCCTGTTTCTCACGGGCGACGGCAATTACCACATGGCCGGCTGGCGTCTTCCCGGCTCCACCTGCGATGGCGGGCAGAACATCGAGCGCTGGATCGAGGCGGCGCAAACCATCGAGCGCGGCAAGCTGCACATGCTGTTCATCGCCGACGCCGCGAGCCCTCCCGGCACGGACGATCTCGAGACCCTGAGCCTGACGGCGCGCATCGATCGCATGGACCCCATTCCCATCCTTTCCGCCGTCGCCATGATGACGAAAAACCTTGGCCTCGCGGCCACCATGTCGACGACCTATCTGGAGCCCTACAATCTCGCGCGCACCGTCGCCTCGCTCGATCATGTTTCCGGCGGTCGCGCCGCCTGGAACATCGTGACCGGGAGCAACAAGGACGACGCGCTGCACTTCAATCGCGATTTTCACGCGCCGCACGCCGAGCGCTACGCGCGCGCCGAGGAATTCGTCGATGTCGTGCGCGGCGTCTGGGACAGCTACGACGACGACGCTTTTCCGCGCGACAAGGACTCGGGCGTCTACATGCGCCCCGACAAGGTGCATTTCCTCAACCACAATGGAAAATACTTCAAGGTTCGCGGCCCTTCGGCGGTGCCGCGCTCGCCGCAGGGCCATCCCGTTCTGATTCAGGCCGGCTCCTCGGAGCCGGGCATGAATATTTCGGCGCGCGTCGCCGACATCGTTTTCACCTCGCAATCCAGCCTCGGGAACGCGAAGGCTTTTTACGACAACGTCAAGAGCCGCTGCGATCGCTTTGGCCGCTCGCCGGACGACATGCTCGTCCTGCCCGGCGCCCTGCTGTTCATGGGCGAGACCGAAAGCGAGGCGCGGGAAAAGCTGGACATGCTGAATTCGCTGATCCCGCTGCGCGTCGCGATGCAGCGGCTGTCCGCCAATCTCGGCGGCGTCGATCTTTCGAAATTCGATCTCGACGCGCCGCTGCCCGACATCCCCGTCAACGACGCGCGGGTGAGCTCGGTCGAAAGCTACATCGCGATCTCGCGCCGCGAGGGCCTGACCCTGCGCCAGATGGCGATGCGCTCGGCCGCGGCCAAGCATCACTGGACTCTCGTCGGCTCCGTGAAGCAGATCGCCGACGAGCTGGAATCCTGGTTCGTCGAGGGCGCCGCCGACGGGTTCAACATTCTTCCCAGCGACGCGCCCGGCGCGATCAACTCGCTCGTCGACAAACTCGTGCCGGAACTCCAGCGTCGCGGCCTTTTCCGCACCGAATACGAGGGCAAGACGCTGCGCGAGAATCTCGGCCTGCGCCGGCCCGCGGATCTGTCGCGGCGCGGCTGAGCGGCCGCCCGTCCCGCGCGGCGCGATTCTTTCGTGGATCGGGCCGCGCGAAAGCCGTTATGTTGCCATGCCCGGCCGGAACGGGCTTCGATCCCGGGGAGGAAAACATGATGACACGCCGCCAGTTCCAGACGGGCGCGCTCGGCGCGGGCGTCGCGCTCGCCGCCGACGGCGCGTCGAACGCCCAGCCGGCGCCGAAGCGACGGACGATCGTCGACGCGCAGGTTCACATGTGGAAGGCCAACACGCCCGACCGGCCCTGGACCCCGGGCGCGCAGGCGCAATTGCCGGAGCCGATGACGATCGAAAGGCTCACGCCGCTGATGGACGCCGCCGGCGTCGACAGGGTCGTGATCGTTCCGCCGACTCTGGAAGGCATTCGCCATGATTACGGGCAGGAGGCGGCGCGTCGCCATCCAGGCCGTTTCGCCACCATGGCGCGCGTCAATCTGAACGATCCGGGCGAGGCCGCCCGGGTGATGGCGCTGCGCCAGCAACCGGCGGTGCTTGGCGTGCGCATGTTCTTCCAGCCGGCGCAGGCGAAATGGCTCACGGACGGAACCGCCGACTGGTTCTGGCCCGTCGCCGAAAAGGCGGGGACGCCCGTGATGTTCCTGACCATCGGCCAGACGCCGCTGTTCGCGCAAATCGCCGAACGCCATCCCGGCCTGCGGCTCGTCATCGACCACATGGGCCTGACCGACGCGGCGTTGAAGGACAATTCGGTCGCCGCGCGCGTCGCGGAAGCCGCCGCGCTGGCGAAATATCCGAACGTGTCGGTCAAACTGTCGTCGTCGCCGCTGTTCTCCGCCGAAGGCTATCCGTGGCGGGACATGACGCCCCACGTCAAGCGGCTGTTCGACGCGTTCGGACCGCGCCGCAGCCATTGGGGAACCGATCTCACCAACACGTTCGACAAGGGCCCCTACCGCGAGCGCGTGACGCATTTCACCGAAGAATTGCCGTTCCTGACGGAGGACGACAAGGACTGGGTCATGGGCAAGAGCATTCTCGACGTGCTGCGCTGGACATAGGCGCGCATCGTCGTCCGGGGCTTGCCGCCGGCTTTCACGAATCCGTGTGGCGGGCGATTCCGCCGCTGTCCAACCGCGTCCGGCCGCGCTAGTCTGGCGAGGGGGCGGCAAGCCGGATTTGCCTTGCCCGCGACGAAGACAAAACGAAGGGACCGGAGATGGACATCAAGCCGCGCAAGACCGCCAGGGATTTCGATCAGGGACTTCTCGATCTGTATGACCAGTTTTGTCATGGCCGGATCGATCGCCGCGAGTTCGTCGCGGGCGCCAGCAAGTTCGCCGTCGCGGGCGTGAGCGGCGCCGCGCTCGTTGAAATGCTGATGCCGGATTATTCGCTGGCGCAGCAGGTCAAGCCGGACGATTCGCGCATCAAGACGGAAATGATCACCTTCGATTCGCCGAAGGGGAATGGCCCGACAAAGGGACTCCTCGCGCGGCCCGCCGGCGGCGGCAAGCGGGGCGCCGTCGTCGTGGTTCACGAGAATCGCGGGCTCAATCCCTATGTCGCCGACGTCGCCCGCCGCGTGGCCGTCGCGGGATTCACCGCGCTGGCGCCGGACGGGCTGTCGTCCCTTGGCGGTTATCCAGGCACGGATGAAAAAGGCCTCGAAATGCAGGCGAAGCTCGACCCGGGCAAGCTGCTGATGGATTTCATCGCCGCCTTTGACTGGCTGAAGGCTGATTCCAGTTCCAACGGCAAGGTTGGCGCCGTCGGATTCTGCTTCGGCGGGACGGTCGTCAATTCCATGGCTGTCATGCTGCCGGATCTGGCGGCGGCGGTTCCCTATTACGGAGGCGCTCCGAAGGCGGAAGACGTGGCGCGCATCAAGGCGCCGCTTCTCATCCACCACGGGGAGCTCGACAAGCGTCTCGTCGAGGGCTTGCCCGCCTACGAAGCGGCGCTGAAGGCGAATGGCAAGGCTTACGAAGCCTTCATTTATCCGAACGCGAACCATGGCTTCCACAACGACACGACGCCGCGTTACGACAAGGTCCAGGCGGAATTGTCGTGGGAGCGCACGATCGCTTTCTTCAACAAGCATCTGGCGTAGGGCCGCCGGGTTCGCCGGGCCGTTTTCTGGACTGACGGACGCGGGCCGGGACGACCGCGGCGACGCCCGTCGTCCCGGCCCGGCCACGCGCGAGCCTCGCGCGCCATTGTGAACCGGACCTTCCCGAAGCCGCCGCGGGCGGACTTCCGGTCATATTCCCTTTGCTGGTCCGGTTGAACGCCACTGCGTGTAGAAGGACGTTGAACGAACCTCCAGCCGGTCGAGCACATGGAACGTCTGATGCGCCGGGCCCTGATCGTCACGGCGCTCTGCGCGCTCGTGATCGGTCTTCTTTCGTGGGCCGCGGGGCGGGCCGTCGAGGCGCGATGGATCTGGGCGGCCGGCACGGTCCCCGTCGCCGCGGGCCTGCTTTACACCATGGTCCGCGACATTCTCGCGGGACGGCTGGGCGTCGACGCCATCGCTTTCGTCTCGATGGCCGCGGCTCTCTCGCTCGGCGAGGCGCTTCCCGCGGTCGTGGTCGCCGTCATGTACGCCGGCGGCGGCGTTCTCGAGGATTTCGCGGTTTCCCGCGCCGAACGGGACCTCAAGTCCCTCGTCGATCGCGCGCCGGCGATCGCGCACCGGATGACCGGAGCCGGAATCGAGGACGTTCCGGTCGACGCCGTGGCGGTCGAGGACTCGATCCTTGTCCGCGCTGGCGAAATCGTCCCCGTGGACGGGGTCATTCTGAGCGCGGGGGCCTTGCTCGACGAGGCGGCGCTGACGGGCGAACCCATCCCGGTCAGCCGCCGCGGGGGAGAAAGCGCCAGGAGCGGAGCCCTCAACGCCGGCGAGACCTTTCAACTGCGGGCCTCCGCGACCGCCGGCGCGAGCACCTACGCGGGCATCGTGCGGCTGGTGACGGCGGCGCAAACCGCGAAGGTTCCGTTTTTCCGCCTGGCCGACCGTTTCGCGCTTTTCCTCCTGCCCGTCACGCTTCTTGTCGCCGCGGCCGCGTGGTTTGTTTCCGGCGATCCCATCCGCGGGCTCGCGGTGCTGGTGGCCGCGACGCCCTGCCCGCTCATTCTGGCCGCGCCGGTCGCCTTCATCGCCGGCGTGTCGCGGGCGACGAGGCATGGCGTCCTCATCAAGGGCGGCGGACCGCTGGAGGCGCTGGCGCGCGTCAGAACGGTTGTCTTCGACAAAACCGGCACGCTCACGGTGGGAGGAGCCCGCCTGATCGCGCTCGAAGTGAGTCCGGGCGAGAACCCCGATGAAATGTTGCGGGTCGCCGCGTCGCTCGAGCAGGCGTCGCAACACGTCGTGGCCGCCGCCATCGTCGCGACCGCGGTCGCGAGGGGGCTGGCGCTCGAGGCGCCCGACGACATTCGCGAAACCATGGGCGCGGGCCTCGAGGGGCTCGTCGGCGGCCGAAGGGTCCGCGTCGGATCCCTGCAAATGGTCCAGGGAAACCGCGCGCCCGAGGATTGGGCCGTTCGCGTCCTGAGGCGCGCGTCGTGGCGCTCGGCCCTGAGCGTGTTCGTGTCCATCGACGGCCGCGTCGTCGGCGCCCTGCTGCTGGGCGACGAGCTCCGGCGGGAGACGCCGCGCGCCATCCAGATGCTGCGCAAGTCCGGCGTCTCGCGAATTGTCATGGTCACGGGCGATCGGGTCGACGCGGCCGAGACGATCGGCGCGGCCCTCGATCTCGACGCCGTGCTGGCGGACCGGTCGCCCTCCGACAAGGTGGACGCCGTGGCGACCGAGCAAAGGATGAACGCGACGCTGATGGTTGGCGACGGCATTAACGACGCGCCCGCCCTCGCCGCCGCGAATGTCGGGATCGCCATGGGCGCGCGAGGCGCCAGCGCGTCGTCGGAAGCGGCCGACGTCGTCATCCTCGTGGACCGGCTCGATCGCGTCGCGGAGGCCGTGGCGATCGCGAGGCGCTCTCTTTCCATCGCGCTGCAAAGCATCGTCGCCGGCCTTGGCATGTCGGCCCTGGCGGTCGGCTTCGCCGCGGCGGGCTGGCTGACGCCGCTGGCGGGAGCGCTGACCCAGGAAGCCATCGACGTCCTCGTGATTCTGAACGCGCTCCGGGCGCTGACGCCGGGCCACGCCTTCGGGCGGTCGCCCATGCCGCCGGAGGCGGTCAAGGCCCTGCGCGAGGGCCATGAACAGCTCGTCGCGTCGCTCGACCGGCTCCGCGAAATCGCCGATGGCCTCGACGACGCGAGTCCGGACGCGGCGGTCGCGCTGATCGTGGAGGCGAGGGACATGGTTTCGCGCGAGATCGCCTCGCACGAGCGATCGGACGAGAGCGTCATCTATCCGGG
This sequence comes from uncultured Hyphomicrobiales bacterium, assembly GCA_903884435.1. Lineage (GTDB taxonomy): Bacteria > Pseudomonadota > Alphaproteobacteria > Rhizobiales > Beijerinckiaceae > Terripilifer. Next base: position 10,074 of record CAISEY010000150.1, read on the forward strand.
CCTCGCGGGGTTCCTCCGGGATGGCCATGGCCTCGCCGCGATGAGCCGCGCGCATCGCGAAATCCTGCACCTCGGGCGACTTCTCGACCGGCTCGCGACGGATCTCATTCCCTTGGACGCGGATCGATACCTGATCAGGGACGCCCAGCGCGTGATCGAAGCCATCGAGGCTCTGGTGCGCATTCACAACGCCCAGGAGGAAGACATTTACGACCACGCGGCGTCCCGACAGGCGTGAAGGGCGAGCGAAGCCGCGATCGCGCGGATAGGATCGCGCCGGGCCTCGCCCGCGGCCGGACGCGAGGGAGGCGGTCTGGTTCTTCAATGGAAATGGTGCCGATTGAGGGATTCGAACCCCCGACCCCCTCATTACGAATGAGGTGCTCTACCAGCTGAGCTAAATCGGCGTCGCGCGCGGAACATTGGATTTTCTTCCCGCGCCCGGATTTCATAGACATGCGCCGCCGCCTTGGCAAGCGGATCAAACGGCTTTCGCGCGCGCGGGGCCGGGATCGTCGGGCGCGCCGGCGAGGGGGAAGCCCGCGGGGGGGCGCGGCGCCGGGTCTTTTGGCGGTTCCGGGGGTGGCGGCGGCGCGAGGGCCGGAGGCGCCGGAGCGGCGAGTTCCGGCTCGGGCGGCGCGGGGGCCGGCGGCGGTTCGCCGCGCGGATCCCAGGAATGGCTCAGCCGCTCGGGCGGGGTTTGCCACGTCCATGCGTCCAGTTTTCCGGACACCGGCGAGAAGGGCGACCACGCGTCGGAGACAACGCCGTCGGCGACCCAGGCCTTGTCGCGCGGCGCCCGGGAGGCGCGGGCGAGCCATTCGCGCACCATGCCGGAGGGGCCGTTCGCGGCCTCCTCGAGCTCGGCCATCATCAGGCAGGCGCGCGCCGTCGGCGGCGTGTCCCGCGTCGCGGAAACCAGCGGCTCCATGCTTTCGCGCGCCGTCGCGAATTCACGGGCCGCGATGGCGGCGCGGGCGACGACGAGGCGGCTTTCCGGATCGTCCGGCGCGAGTCGCGCGAGGGTTTGCGCGCGTTTCAGGCGGTCGGCCGAGGAATCGCCGGCGCGCAGGCCGAGATACAGCCGCGCGAGGTCCGGATGCGGGCCGAGTTTCCAGGCGTTTTCGAGAATGCGCGAGGCCTTTCGCGTGTCGGACCGGCGTCCGAGCAGGTCTCCCGCGAGCGCCGCCGCCGGGACGAGATCGGGAGCGAGCGCCAGAGCCTGGTTCGCGAGCCGCAGCGCCTCGTCGGGATCGCGATCGACGGCTTCGAGGGCGATGGCGGTTTGCAGCACCGCGCGATGGCGGTTCGCGGTTTTTTTGTCGATGACCTTTTGCGAGAGATTGGCGTCGACGGCCTCGAGCGCGCGGGCCCAGTCCTGGCGTCCCGCGTGATGATCGAGGACGGCCTGTCCGGCCCAGGGCAGCGGCGCGATCCGGTGCGCCCGTTCGGCGAAGGCGTGCGCCGCTTCCGCGTCGCCGCGCCGGCGCGCCTCGATGTGCAGGCCGCGCAGGCCGAGCAGCCGCGTCTCCGGATCCTCGATCATCCGCCGGAAGGTTTTTTCCGTGGCCTCGCGGTCTCCGTCGAGCAGCGCGGTCTGGGCGTCGAGCAAGCGGGTCAGCGGTTGCTCGCCCAAATGTTTGCCGGCGTCGGCGGCGGCGCGCCGCGCCGCGCGCGCGTCGCCGGCGCCGGCGGCCACGAGGCC
>CAISEY010000151.1 GCA_903884435.1 uncultured Hyphomicrobiales bacterium
CCGATCTCCGTATCACAGTGCCCGCGCGTCGCATCGCGCGCTCGTGCTCATCGTTTGTTTGCATGATATTCCAATTGCGCTGCAAGCTACAAGAATGGCAAACTGCCTAGCGACCCGTTCGCGGCGGTTCAAGTCCGGTCCGCCGGGAATGCGCGGTTTCGCGCGCCGGCGTCCGCGTGCTATCAGCGCGCATGAACCAGCACGCGAAAAATCGTTATCAGGCCGGCCTGCGCGCGCAGGCGCCGCCGCCCGCGCCGCCGCCGCCGCAAATCCGCCCCGAGGCGGAGCCCCTCGCGCCCGGCCATCATGTGTTCGTCGTGGGCGAGGACCAGGCGGGCTCGCGCCTCGACAAGGCCCTCGCGGATCTGACGACCGGCGTCTCCCGCACCCGCGTGCAGCACCTCATCGAGGCGGGATACGTCACCATTGACGGCGCGCGCGCGCTCGACATCGGCGCGAAGACACGCGTCGGACAGTCGCTCGGGATCGACATTCCGGAAGCCGCGGCGCCCGAACCCGCCGCCGAGAATATTCCGCTCAAGATCGTTTACGAGGATGAATATCTCGTCGTCATCGACAAGCCCGCCGGCCTCGTCGTGCATCCATCGGCCGGTCACGAGACGGGAACCCTCGTCAACGCGCTGATCGCCCATTGCGGCGACAGTCTCTCGGGCATCGGCGGCGTGAAACGCCCCGGCATCGTCCACCGGCTGGACAAGGACACGACCGGCCTCCTCGTCGTCGCCAAGACCGACGCCGCCCATCAGGGCCTCGCGGCCCTCTTCGCGGATCACGGGCGGACCATGAATTTCACGCGCGAATACATCGCCTATGTCTGGGGCGCGCCCGCCCGCCGCCGGGGCACGATCGACGCCCCGCTGGCCCGGCATGGCACGAACCGCGAGAAACAGGCCGTCATCCGGGGCGATCGCGGTCGCGAGGCCATCACCCATTATCAGGTGGAGGACGTGTTTTGCGTCGACGCGGACGGCAAGCCGCTCGCGAGCCGCATGCGCTGCGCGCTGGAAACGGGGCGCACACACCAGATCCGGGTGCATCTCGCCCATTCCGGCTGCCCCGTGATCGGCGATCCCCTCTACGCGACGGGCTTCCGCACCAAGGTCTCGCTGCTGCCGCCGCGCGCGCAAAAAGTCGTCGCGCCGCTGGGACGCCAGGCCCTGCACGCCGCGGTGCTGGGCTTCGACCACCCCGTCACGGGCAAGGCAATGCGGTTCGAGAGCAAGTTGCCGGCGGACCTCCGGGCGCTCGACAAGGCGCTCCGGGCGGGATGAAAACGGGCCGTGACGGCGTCCCAGTCACGGCCAGGTCACGAGAATGTAACCGGTTCGATCATTTTCAACCATCCGGTTGCCCTCTTTAAGCCACGGTCCAGCCCCCCTATATAAGGCTCAAGGCGGCTGGCGAGTGTTCGCGGTCGCATCGGGCTCGCCGCTCGGGAGCCCCCGAAGGAGAACCACATGGCCGCCGCGCTTCCCGTCATTTCGGCCGACTCAGGTCTGGCCCGCTACCTCACGGAAATTCGCCGTTTCCCGATGCTGGCTCCCGAGGAGGAGTACATGCTCGCCAAACGCTGGCGCGAACACGGCGATCGCGACGCGGCGCAGAAACTCGTCACCTCGCACCTTCGCCTCGTGGCGAAGATCGCCATGGGATATCGCGGTTACGGCCTCCCCGTCGGCGAGGTCGTTTCCGAGGGCAACATCGGGCTCATGCAGGCCGTGAAACGTTTCGAGCCAGAAAAGGGCTTCCGTCTCGCGACCTATGCAATGTGGTGGGTTCGCGCCTCGATACAAGAGTATATCCTGCGTTCGTGGTCGCTCGTGAAAATGGGCACGACCGCCAACCAGAAGAAGCTGTTCTTCAACCTGCGCAAGGCCAAGAGCAAGATCTCCGCCCTCGAGGAGGGCGATCTCAGGCCGGACCAGGTCACGAGCATCGCCACGAAGCTCGGCGTCACCGAGAAGGACGTGGTCGACATGAACCGCCGCATGAGCGGCGACGCCTCGCTCAACGCGCCCATCCGCGCCGAAAGCGAGTCGGGCGAATGGCAGGACTGGCTGGTCGACGAGAGCGCCAGTCAGGAATCCATGCTCGTCGATCGGGAAGAGAGCGACAACCGGCTGGGCGCCCTGAAAATGGCGCTTGGCGTTCTGAACGAACGCGAACGGCGGATTTTCGAGGCGCGTCGTCTGTCCGACGATCCGGCGACTCTCGAGGCCCTGTCCGAGGAGTTCGGCATTTCGCGCGAGCGCGTTCGCCAGATCGAGGTGCGCGCCTTCGAAAAAGTTCAGGAGGCCGTGAAGGCGGGCGTCGCGCGGATCGAGGCGCTGCCGCCGCCGCCCGCGCGCCTGCCCTCGCCGGGGATGAGCGCGCACTGAACAGCGCTCACGTTCAGAAATTTTTCACGGGCCCCTTCGCTCCGGCGGCGGGGCCCGTCGCATTATTGCCAGGCGGCGAGCGCCTCGGCCATGAACTTTTCGCCCTGACTGCCTTTTTCAAAGGTCAGCTTGGCGATTTTTCCGGATGAAAGCTTCATCGGCACGTCGATCCAGCCGCGATTCTTCAACAGGTCGAGATTTCGCGGCGTCGTGGCCTGGCCCCGCACGAGCCCGACGAAAAAGTAATTCGCCGTGACAAGCGCTGGCTGCCCCTCGAGCGGATCGCCCACCGGACGTTCCTCGACGCGCATGGCCGGCGGCTCGATCTCGGCGACGCCGCCGACCGCGCCGTCGGGCGTGGGGACAAACCTCAATCCGACAATGTTGGTGAAGGGCGAATTCGCGTCGGGACTGCGTGAAATCGTGAAGGTCGCCTTCAGTCCGCTCTCGGGAATATCGACCTCCGCGCGCAGCACCGGCAGGGCGTTCGCCGACTTGTCGAGCTTCCAGACCACCGACCCGAAATAGGTCCTGGTGCGCAGCGGCTCCTCGGGCGCCTCGACGAGCAACGCCGCGCGCTGCGCCACGTCAATGGCGGAATCGGGGGCGACGGGAGCCGGTCTCGTCGCGGGAGCCGATGGCGCGGCGGGACGCGGAGCGCCGCCAATGCGCTCGACGATCTTGCCCGCGGCCGGATCGGAGGCGTCCTGCGCGCCGGGCGCGGGACGGGGGCGGGCGTAATCAACCGGATTGTCGCGCCATTTCCACGCTAGCGTCCCCACGACGGCGACGATCGCCAGCAAGACCGCGGCGAATATGGCGAGGCGGCGGTAGTCGGGCGCCGGCTCCGCTCGCGAGACAGGCGCCAGCGGACGCAGAGGCTCCGGCGGCGCGCCAAACTCGGAAACGTCCGGCGGCGCGGTGAAGTTTTCCCCCGCCGTCACGGGCGCGACGGGACGCGCCGGAGCCTCGACGGCGGCGCGCGCCTTGCTGAATCGCTGCAACCAGGACTGGGAGCCGGCGTCGCCGGACTGCGGCTCCGCCGTGGCGCGGGTCTCGCCGGACACGTCCGACGGCGCGTTGAAAGCCGATGGCGGCGGAGGCGCGACCGTGACGGCCGGCGGCGCGGACGGCAGCACGAGTTTGGGCGCGGGAGGCCAGGCCGCGTCCTGCCCCTGGACCGGAGGAGCCGGCGGCCGCGGCGCGACCGGACGCGTCGCCACCCAAGGCGGCGGCGGCGCGACGGGCGGCGGCGCGGGAGG
>CAISEY010000152.1 GCA_903884435.1 uncultured Hyphomicrobiales bacterium
CCGAAGGACTCGGGCCGCGACGGCGGGATCCGTCTCCGCCCACACCTGTCCCTCCCCGCTGAAATAGTCCCCCTTGCCGAGCCGGCGCAGGGAAAAGGGGACCGGGAAGCCGGTCGCCGGCGTGAGAAATCCGGTGTTGCCGGAAAAGTCCGTCCCGACGACCGGCACGCCGAGCGCCATGGCCTCCGCCATGCCGAAGCCAAATCCCTCGCCCCGGTGCAGCGAGACATAGCAGTCGCAGCAGGCCAGCAGCCCCAGCATCGCGTCCCGGTCGAGGGTCTCGTCGATGGCGACAATCCGCGAATCCCGCAGGCAGGCCTCCTCCATCGCCGCGCGCGCCTCGCCGCCATGGAACCGGCCTCCGGTGGACTTGACGACGAGGCCGACATTCTCGTCGCCGCGCGGAAAGGCGTCCGCGAAAGCCCGCAGGACGCCAAGGGGATTTTTCCGGGCCGGTTTCGAGAAGAAATCGAAGGAGAAGACAAAATAGAAACGGTCCGGGGCGAGGCCGAACCGGCTCCTGTCGAAATGACCCGCCCTCTCGACGGATATGCGCGGGGGCACGATTTCGATGGGGCCAGGGAAAATCCGCTCGAAGGCGGCCGCGACGAATTCGTCGGGCGCCCAGATCTCGTCGATTTTGCCGAGCTTGCGGGCCCAGCCCGCCGGCGCCTCCGGCAGTTCCCAGTAGGTTCTCAGGACGTTGTGGCTCGTGGCGACGCACCGGCCGCCAAGCGCGCGAAGGGCGAAAGGCAGTTCGTTCGCGGCCATTTCGAAGACGTTGATCTCGTACGCGCCGTCGAGATCGTAACGTTCCGGGCGGAAGGGACCGATCCGCCGGTCCTCGACGTGAATGTTGAAGGGATGGATCGCGAACGGCAAGTCGCCGCCGGCGACGCTGTCGATCATGTTGCGGAAGGATTCGCCAAGGCCAAGGCCGGCCTCGGCGTAGCCGACGAAGAGGACGCCAGGCTTTTTCGGCCCGCGGCCTGAAATTTGGCTGGCCAGTCTTCGCTCGATCGTCGCGAAAGATCTCGCTCCGGCGGCGCTGGAGTCCTGGATGAACTCCCGCGCCGTGGCCGCGCCGGCGAGCAGGGTCTGTCCGGCCGCCCGCGCGTGAGCGGCCGCCTCGCGGACGAGGCCCGGGCTGGAAATGTCGCGTTCCTGCAGTTCCGCGAGCGCCGCGCGCAGATGGCGGCAGGTGTCGCGCCAGGTGAACTGGCGCCGGATCAGCCCGAGGCCCCTCGCCACGAGGGCGCGGCGTTCGCCGGCGTCGAGCGACATCGCCCGGTCCATGGCGCGGACGAGGGACGCGACGTCCGGCTCCCACCAGTTTCCGACGAAGCGATAATGCCTGTCTGAATAGTCGGCCGGAGAAGGCGTTCCGCCAAACGTCAGCGAACCTTCGACCGCGAATTCGCCGGTCGCGCCATAATCGGGGAAAACGGGCAGGGTTCCGCACGCCATCGCTTCGGCGACGACGAAGCCGAAGCCTTCGCTGCGCGAACTGCACACGACAAAATCGACGCTCCGGTAGATGGCGGCGAGTTGCGGCTCCGCCATGGGCGCCACGACCTCGCGGAGCGACAGGCCGTCGTCGGGAAAATCCGCGATTTTGAAATTGCCGGCGGTCCTGGCGCGGCGCGGGCCATCGGGGAGGGCGTCCAGAACGCCATTGCCCATGACCACGAGCCGGGCTCCGGGATGGCGGGCGTGAACCCTCGCCCAGGCCAGGAGCATTGCGTCGAGCGCCTTGCGGCGCTGGTTGCGCGCGAACCAGAGGAAGGTTGGCGCGGACCCGGGGCGCGCGGCTTCGCCCCATGGGTGAAAGACATCGGTTTCGACGCCGAGCGGCACATAGTCGACGCGGCGATAGCCAGCCCCCCGGAAAACCCGCTGGTTCCAGCGCGAGGGAACCATCACGCTCCGGTAGTCGAGCGCGCGCCGGAGCCAGCGCTGGGGCAAGCGGCCGGTTTCCCAGACCGTATAGAGATAGTCGAAGGGACGGCCGCCCGGATGGTTGAGGGTCAGCGCCGGCCGGGCCGGATTGACGAGGCCAAAGCGGAGCAGGGCGGGGTGCAGGTTGCGTTCAATGATGGTCCAGGACGAAGGGTCGCCCGAGCGGTTCTCCCGATGCCGGACCCCGAACCCGAGATGGCTCTGGCGGAACAATCCCCATTCCCGCGAAGTCGGGGCCGGCGCCGGCGGGCTGTCGGCGTCGGCCCGCGCCAGCGGGAAGCTCGCGGCCGTCCAGCCCGCCGCCCGCAGTCGGAAGCCAAATTCGACGCTGGCGAGGCCGGAAGGGTAGTTTTCATCGACGGGGCCCGTCCGGTCGAGCGCGGCCAGGCGAATCGCCGCGCATTCAAGCGGGCAAAAATCCGCTTCGAGCCGCTCGACGGACACATCCGGTTCCGCGAAGTCGTCCTCGCACGCCATCCGGTCGAGCCGCCAGAGGGACCGCCGCGCCAGCCTGACTTCGCCGGTCGAGGGATCGCGAACCCGACGCGCGGGGCCCGCGACTCCGAGGGCCGGGTCGTCAAGCAGCGCGGAAACGAGTTTGCCAGGAGTTTCGGGATCGCAAACGAGGGACGCGTCGAGCACGAAGAGAAATTCCGCGCCGCGCGCCCTGGCGACCGCGGCGCCGGCGTTCACGGCGCGGGCGAAAGACGAAGCGGGGTCCATCGCGAGACGTTCGACGCCGGCGCGGACGCACAGGCGCGCGATGTTCTCGCTGGCGCCGCGGTCCGCGACGAGGGTCGCGACGGGGCCCGGGCGCAGGATCGCGAGGGCCCGGTCGAGACGGGCGACGTCCTCGCCGCCGATCACCACGGCCAGGGTCCGGCGCAGCGCTTGCTCCACTTCCATCGACGCCCGATCCCGAACCTGCCGCGCGGCCCCGCTCATAATACGCCGCGCGCGCCGGATAAACCCCGCGCGGAACGGCGGCGTCTGTTGTTTCCGGGCGAACCAGGCTATACCCGCCGCGACCGGAGCGCAGTCCGCCCGGGACTCGCGGCGGGACAACGCGTCGCCACCGGGGACATGACTTCGCCACAAAGGCGTCTGACCTGAGGACGATGGATCAGTTTGACGAAAAACCCGGCCTGTGGCCCCGCTTTGTCGAGGCCATCAGGGTTCAGGCGCGCATCATCGGGGCGGTGATGCTGCGCGACATCCGCACGCGGTTTGGCCGGTCGCACGTTTCGTTCGTGATCTCGATCGCCTGGCCGCTGGTGCATATTCTCATCATCTATTTCGCGTTCGTGGGCGTGGCGAAGGTCATCCCCATGGGGAACAGCGCCGGCATTTTCATCGCGACCGGCGCCTTGCCCTATATTCTCATCCTCTATCCGGGCCGTCTGCTGACGCTGGCGATCATCCAGAACCAGCAGGCCCTGATGTTTCCGATCATCAAGACGACGGACCTCATCGTCGCGCGCTGCCTCGTCGAGTTCCTGTCCGCCTGCATCGTCGTGCTGCTGTTCGCGGGCATTCTGGTCGCGATGGACGTCGATATCGTGCCGCAGGACTGGGTCGAGGTGGTCTACGCCATTCTCGCCTCGATCTATCTCGGCGTCGGGATTGGCGTCCTGAACGTCATCGTGATGACGCTGTTTCGCTTCTGGCTCGTGATTTTCATCGGCTTCATGGCGATCATGTGGTTCTCGGCGGGTTCGTCGTCGCTGCGGCTTGGCCTGTCCGAGGACGCGCGGGCGATGCTCTGGTACAATCCGATGCTGCATTCGGTGATCTGGCTGCGCACCGCCTATTTCGGCGATTATTCCGAGATACCCCTGAGCAAGACCTATATTCTCGGGGTGGCGACTATTTCGTTCTTCCTCGGATTCGTCGGGGACCGACTGCTTCGCGGCCGCGTGTTGATGGCATGATCCGTCTCGAGGAAGTCTTCAAATATTACCGGAGCCATGGCCACACCAAGGTCATCCTCGATCACGTGTCGATGGAGTTCCGCAGCGGCAACAATTACGGAATTCTCGGCATCAACGGCGCGGGCAAGTCGACGATGATGAAATTGCTCGCCGGCACGGAAATGCCCAATAGCGGGCGCGTTCACCGGGACGCGCGGATTTCCTGGCCGCTCGGCTTTTCCGGCGGCCTGCACGGAAAAATGACGGGGCGGGAAAACGTCATGTTCGTGGCGCGCGTCTACGGGCAGGACGTGAAGCGGGTGGTCGATTTCGTCGAGGATTTCGCCGAGATCGGCGCCTACATGGACGTTCCGTTTTATCACTATTCCTCGGGCATGGCGCAGCGGCTGGCCTTTGGCCTGTCGATGGCCGTGGATTTCGAGGTTTTCCTGATCGACGAGGTGACGGCGGTGGGGGACGCGCGGTTCCAGCGGCGCTGCCACGAGGAATTTCGCAAGCGGCGCAGCAAGGCCGACATCATCATGGTGTCCCATTCCGCGCCGACGCTGCTTGAATATTGCAATCGCGGGGTGGTTCTCGCCCATGGAAAATTGCATTTGTTCAACAGCGTCGAGGACGCCATCGAACTTTACAACCGACTGAACGCCTAGGCGGAGCGATCATGCAAGCCCCGCCGGCCCGGAGCCGTCCCGAATGAGCTACGTCACGCAAGGCGCCGCGGACCTGCTGCCTCCGGCGACCAAGAAAAACGCGGCGCAGATCGCCACGGCGTTGCGGCGCGCGGCGCGCCAGTCGCGCGCGCCCGTCATGTCGATCACCGGGGGCGGGGGGTTCCGGGCCCGGAAAAGCGACAAGATTTTCTGGGGAAGCATCATCCTCAGCTTTGTCCTGCTCGTCGCGATCCCCTTCGTGACGGCCTCCGTCTATTACGGCCTGATCGCCTCGGACCAGTATGTTTCGGAAGCGCGGATGGCCCTGCGGACGGGCGAATCCTCGATCCTCGATTCGTTTTCCGGGATCACCGGCCTGCCTTCGTCGCAGCAGTTTCAGGACACGCAGATCATCGCCAATTATGTTTCCAGCCGCGCGATGATCGACAAACTGGAGAGCCAGCTCGAATTGCGCGCGATGTTTTCCAGGGGGGACAGCGACTGGTGGGCCAGCTTCAACCCGGCGCGGAAGGCCGAGGATTTCGAAAAATACTGGCGCCGGCAAATCGACGCCTCGATCGACCAGCAATCGTCGATCATCACCCTGACCGTCCGCGCCTTCAAGCCGGAAGACGCCTATGTCCTCGTCAACAAAATCATCGAAAACTCCGAGGAACTGGTCAATAAATTTTCCGAAAAGGCCCGCGCCGACGCGGTGCGCGACGCCCGGAAAGACCTGACGCGGGCCGAGGAACGGTTGACCGCCGCGAGCGTCGCCATGCGCGACGACCGCAACCGGCTCGGCGTTCTCAGCGGCGAGGCGACCGCCATCGCGATCGAGAAAGTGCTTGGCGAATTGCGCGTCAGCCTCGCCCGCGAACAGCAGGACCTCGCGGCGCTGACGCAAAACGTGAAGTCCGACTCCCCTCAGGCGCGGGTGGCCACGCGCAGGATCGAGAGCCTCGCCTCGACCATCGCGACCTATCAGAGCAAGCTCGCGGACACCGGGAAAGAGGGCGGTTCGGCGACGCTGGCGGACCGGATGGAGCAACTCAGCAAGCGTCAGGCCGAACTCGACATCGCGCAAAAACTCTACGCGTCCGCGACGGTCGCCTACGAAAGCGCCCGGATCGACGCCGAGACCAAGCACGGCTATCTCCTCGCCTTCCTGAAGCCGACGATTCCCGAAAAGGCGCTTTATCCGAGGCGCTGGCTTGGCTGGATGCTGGTCGTGATTCCCGCGATCATTCTCTGGTCGCTGCTGGCCGGGCTTGGCGCGCTCGTCCGCGACAACATGGCGTCGTGATCCGGGGCAGGGCGAGGACGCCGATCAGTCTTCCAGCTCTTTCGCCCGGTTCCACAGCGCGTCCATGTCCGCGAGGGTCGCTCGCGCCGGCGCGACGCCGCGCTTTTCGAGTTCGGATTCGATGAAACGAAACCGCCGCTCGAATTTCGCGTTGGCGCCGCGCAGGGCGGAGTCCGGATCGGCCTTCAAATGCCGCGCGAGGTTCGCGACCGCGAAAATCAGGTCGCCGATTTCTCCGGCGACGCGCGCCGGGCTTTCGTTCGCGTCCAGAGCGGCTTCGATCTCGTCGGTTTCCTCGCGGATTTTCGCCAGAACCAGCCTGGCGTCGTTCCAGTCAAAGCCGACCGTCGAGGCTTTCGCCTGAAGTTTCACGGCGCGGGCGAGGCCGGGCAGGGTGGCGGGAACGCCCGCGAGCACGCCCTTTTCGTGTGCTTCGGGCGGCAGGCCGGCGGCCTCACGCGCCGCCTTGCGTTCGGCTTTCTCGCCGGCCTTGATCTCTCCCCAGAGTTTCGCGATCTCCGCCGGCGCGAGGTCGCGGGCCTCGCCGAAGACATGGGGATGACGGCGAATCAGCTTGGACGTGATGGCGTGGACGACGTCGCCGAAGTCGAACAATCGCCGCTCCCGCGCCATTTGCGCGTGAAAGACAACCTGCAGCAGCAAGTCTCCGAGCTCATCGCGGAGGTCCGCGAAATCGCCGCGCCCGATCGCGTCCGCGACTTCGCAGGCTTCCTCGATCGTATAGGGCGCGATCGACGCGAAATCCTGCTCGAGGTCCCAGGGGCAACCGGTTTTCGGCGTGCGCAGGGCCGCCATGATGGCGAGCAGGGCGTCGAGATCGCGCGAGGGCTGCATGGCGGAACTCCGGAAACAGAAAAGCGGCGGTTGAACCGCCGCTTTTCCGGAATTGAACTGATCTCGCCGCGATCAGAGCGAAATGGAAACCGCCTCACGGCCCTTGGGCGTATCCACGACCCTCATGCGAACCGACTGGCCTTCCGCGAGGCTCGCGATATTGGCCGGGCGCAGCACGGAGATGTGCACGAACACATCCTTGCCGCCGTCGTCGCTGGCGACGAAGCCGAAGCCCTTGGTCTCGTCGAACCATTTGACCTTGCCGCCGATCTCGATGGCGGACGAGGGGTCCGGCGCGCGGCGCGGCGGGCGCGGGCTGTCGAACTGACGACGCGGGGGCGCCTCGCTGGCGCTCGACATATCGACCTCGAGGACGCGCGAAACCTGCGCGCCCTTCTGGCCCTGCGTCACCTGAACCTTGAGCTTCGCGCCGGGCGGGACGGATTCGTATCCAGCCGATTGAAGCGCTCCAATGTGAAGGAATGCATCGCCGGCCCCGTTGCCAAGCTCGACAAAGCCGAAGCCCTTGTCGGTCTTGAACCATTTGACCGTGGCGTCGACGGGAATGACCGGAGCCGCGCCGGGCATCGCCTCGGCCGCGCCGCCAAAACCGCCGCCGAAAGGCTGACGCGGCGCCGGACGCGAGGGGCGGCTGTCATAGGACATCGGCCCGTCGTCGTCGTCGAACCCGCGCTTGCGGGGCCGGAAATCTTTGCCTTTGCTCATGTTCCTGCTCGTCCTCGCCGAACTTCCATTTGCTCCGCCGCCAGCAATGCCCAGGGCAACGCCAAAAGCCGGGCGGAGCAACGCCCCGTCCGTCATTCAGTCCTGATATCGATCCATTTGGGCCGCAACAAGAAACCGCCGTCAGTGTGTGCGCGGATTCATGTAACAGCAACTTTGCGAATTTGGCTATCGAAATTGTGGCGCGGGTATGATTTTTTTTCAAGAAAGCGCCGAAGGCCGTCCGGTCAGGAAACCCGGAGCGCCGGGCTGCGGCGCCGGTCGGCGCGGCAGCGGCCGCGCAAATCCCTCCCGGAAACCGCGATCCGTGAATCGCATAATATATATTATGGAACTTAAATGGGCGATGTTACACTTGACATACCCAACCACATGATTTAGTTTTTGGTCATTGGAGAAACCCGTGGCCAATTCCGTTCTCAATGCTGACCGCTTCCATAACGAAGATGCTGCCTTCGCTTATGTCGAAGCTCGCTTGTGGCCGAATGGCCCGGTTTGCCCGCATTGTGGTGAGATTGAGCGAGTTGGCCGACTGACGGGTAAAACGACTCGCCCAGGTCTCCGGAAATGCTATGCTTGCCGAAAGCCCTTCACGGTTCGCATGGGGACCATTTTTGAGTCCTCCCATCTGGCGCTCCATCTTTGGCTTCAAGCCATCCATTTGATGTGCGCCAGCAAGAAAGGCATTTCGACCCGCCAGCTCCAGCGACTGATCAACTGCTCCATGAAAACCGCATGGTTTCTCGGTCATCGCATCCGATTGGCAATGGACCCCGGTTCGGCTGATCCTATTGGCGGCGCGGGAAAGACGGTTGAGGCTGACGACACCGTTTGGGTCACTTCCCAGAAGACCCGCCGCAAGGAGGCTGGCCGTAAGAAGCCAAAGGCTACGATCATGAGCCTCGTCGAACGTGGCGGAGCGATCCGGTCGGTCGTGCTGGATCATCGCGGTTTGCGTGGCGCACTCTATGAGCATTTGCATCGCGATAGCCGCCTTGTGACGGACAGTGCGCAGGCGTTCAAAAACCTGTTGCCTGTTGGCCAGCACGAATCCGTCGATCATTCCAAATTCGAGTGGGTGCGCGGCGACGTTCATACCAATACGCTTGAAGGCTTTTTCAGCGTTTTCAAGCGCGGACTGATTGGAACCTACCAGCACGTCGAGAAGAAGCATCTACCGCGCTATACCGCTGAATTCGATTTCCGTTTCAATCATCGCGCGAAACTCGGGATTGATGACACGCAACGCGCGAGCTTCGCCATATCCGGTGCCGTTGGCAAAAGGCTTATGTACCGGGACTCATTCGTCGGGTAGAATCCCGGAAACCTCTTGAGATAGTGGTGCGGTTGATGGCCGATAGTGACCGAATCACGCTGATAATTGAGGGACTTCCCGAAGATGACGGGCAGGTCCGTCTCAACGCGTTCATGACGCAACTACAAAACCTAAGCGCCACACTCGCGAAACTGGACAAAGAAGCAAACGCCAAGGCCACGACCTATTACAGGATTGTTGCCCTTTCCTACGCTAGCCCTGTCCGGATCGAATTGGAGCCTCAAGCAATCGCCAAAAATCCTTATTTTGGCGCAGTGCTTATGGACAGCCTGGAGCGTGTCACCAATGCTATCGAGCGTGGCGGCGACATGTCCGGTCTGGACGCTGATCTTCTAGAGGACATTCGCGGCTTGACGCGTCCAGTTGGCCGGACGGTCAAGAGTGCCGCTCTAGTTTTTCGGGATCGCAGCTTTGACCTGACGCCCAAAATTTTGGGGGACGTAGAGAAAGCGCTAGCAGTCGATGACGAGTGTTCTGGTTCCATCGAAGGAATGCTTGAACAGATCAACCTTCACGACGGGGCAAACATTTTTCATATCTACCCGGACGTTGGCCCGCGCAAGGTAACTTGTCAGTTCCCGGCCCGGCTGATCGACGATGCGGTCGCCGCAGTTGGCCGCCGCGTCGAGATTTTTGGAACGCTAAAATATCGCGCGGGC
>CAISEY010000153.1 GCA_903884435.1 uncultured Hyphomicrobiales bacterium
CCGACGGAATCTCGCATGGATTGTTTAAGCAGCACTTAACCATGATTCCATTTTTTGACGGCGCGGATGAATTCCCGAAACCTTCGGTCAATACTTCGCCCCCCGGACGAACGAAAACGGCGCGGACCATGGCCCGCGCCGTTCAAATCCGGGACTGCAAATCGGCTCAATATCCGCGCGAAACTCGCGCCGGCGCGGGAGCCGCCATGTATTGTCCGCCGCCGCCGGCGCTGACGTATCCGCCGCCCGCCGACGCCTGGCCCTGAACGACCGGAGCCGTGACATATCCGCCGGAAGCCCCGCCCGAGCCATAGGCACCGGACGCACCGCCGCCAGCCGAATAGCCCGAGGCGGCGTAACGGCCCGACGAGCCATAGCCGCCGGACGCGGCGTAACCGCCAGACGCCGAATAACCGCTGGACACGCCCCATGTGTCGAGCATCCAGCGCATGCCGATGTTGACTTCGTGCGAGGACAGCTTGAAGCGCGGCGTTTCGAACGGACAGAATGTCGTCGGCTGGCAAACGATGGTGCCGCCGTTGGCCGTGCCCATGTTCAGATAACGATAGCCGATTTCGAGCTTCAGCCGCTTGTTCACTTCCCAGTTGAGACCGGTCATGAGCGCGAAGGCCGGAGCGAGCGACTGCTTGGGCGCGGCCCAGCCGAACCCGCCCGGTCCGTAACCGACAGTGAATGTATTGGCCGAAGTCCAGTTCTGGAACGGCGTCACGCCGCCGATGTCGTGCAGGCCGCTGACGTTGTGAACCGCGAAGCCGACGCCCGCGCCGACGAAGGGGGTCAGCCCGTTCCAGGTGCCGATGTCGAAATATCCGTTGAGCAGGAAAACCGACGAACGGATCTGGGCGTTGTAGTTGTCGTAGGCGCGGTCCGCGGTCGGTCCCGAACCGCCGACGCCGCCCTGCGTCGAGGCGAAGAAGAAGCCCTGATTGTAGCTTTCCACCGCGTGATAGGCGGAACTGCTGCGCAGCATGGCCGTCAGGTCGGCGCGGAACCAGTTGCTGAACTGGTACCCGACGCCCAGCGAGACGAAGCCGGTGGAAGTGACCGTCGACTGATCGTAGGACGCGCCGGGAACCGTGACGCCGACGCCGTTGAAGCGGGAGCTCACGGACATCGCATTGTAGCTGACCCCCACGTCGCCGCGAATGTACCAGCCTGAAAATTCCGGATCCACCGTGCCGCGGAGCATGGGCGGATCCATGACGGGGGCGGGAGGAAGCATGTCGGCGGCGCGCGCGAACTGTGGCGCCAGCGCGAGGGCGGCGCCCATGGTGAGGGCTTTCAGATGGCCCATGAGAAAATCCCTTCGATTAGCCGGGCGCGACAGCGCGCACGCGTGAACTACGAAGGGAAGTTGCCGGAAAATTCTTAATGGCCCCTTAACCCTAAGGTTTAAGGTTAATTTGGGGCCGGCGCGATCTCGAAAACGTGATCCGAGCGACGCTTACTCAGCCGCGGCGACCGCGACGCCGATCCGGATGGCCTCGCAGATATCGTCGACGACGCCATTGACCAGCCTGTGGTCGTCCCCCTCGGCCATGACGCGAATCACCGGTTCGGTGCCCGACGGGCGGATCACGAGTCGCCCGCCCTTGCCAAGACGCGCCTCGCCTTCGGCGATCGCGGCGGCGACGGGCTTCGAGCCGAGCGGGCTCGCCCCGGCGAACCGCACGTTCTTGAGAATCTGCGGCAGCGGCTCGAAGACGTGGCAAACCTCGCTCACGGGCCGGTTCTGCCGTTGCACCACCGCCAGCAATTGCAGCGCGGAAACCAGTCCGTCCCCGGTCGTCGAATAATCGGACAGGATGACATGGCCGGACTGTTCGCCGCCAACATTGTATCCATGCTCCCGCATGTATTCGAGCACGTAGCGGTCGCCGACCTGCGTGCGCGGCATGTCGAGTCCAAGCGAGGCCAGGTAACGCTCGAGCCCGAGATTCGACATGACCGTGGTGACAATGCCCGGTTTCGCCAGCCGCCCGTCTTCCTTCCAGCTTCCCGCGATGACGGCCATCAGCTGGTCGCCGTCGATGAGTTGCCCCCGCTCGTCGACGATGAGCACGCGGTCCGCGTCCCCGTCGAGCGCGATGCCGATGTCGGCGCGCATTTCCCGCACCTTGTGCACCAGCTTTTCCGGCGAGGTGGAGCCAACCTCGTGGTTGATGTTGAACCCGTTCGGCTCGTCGCCGATCGTGAACACCTCGGCGCCAAGCTCCCACAGGGCTTCCGGCGCGGCGCGATAGGCGGCGCCATTGGCGCAATCGAGCACGATCCGCAGCCCGTCGAGCGACAGGTTGCGCGGCAGGGTGCGCTTGGCGAATTCGATGTAACGCGCGTGCACGCTTTCCACGCGCTTGGCGCGCCCGAGATCGCGCGATTTCGACAAACGCCGCGACAGGTCGGAATCCAGCAGAACCTCGATTTCCTGCTCGAGCTCGTCGGACAGCTTGCAGGCGTCGGGACCGAACAGCTTGATGCCATTGTCCTCGAACGTGTTGTGGGAGGCGGAAATCATCACGCCGAGGTCGGCGCGCATGGAGCGGGTCAGCATGGCGACGGCGGGAGTTGGAATCGGACCGAGCAGCAGAACGTCCATGCCGACCGAGGTGAATCCCGCGACCATCGCGTATTCGATCATGTAGCCGGAAAGGCGGGTGTCCTTGCCGATCACGACGCGATGGCGGTGCTCCCCCCGCTGGAACGCGAGCCCGGCGGCCTGCCCGACCTTCAGCGCCAGTTCGGGCGTGATGACCCCGTTGGCCTTCCCGCGAATTCCGTCGGTGCCGAAATACTTCCTCGCCATCAACCAGCCTCTCTGGAACTACGAATGGCGCCGGAAGGTTAACCGGAATTCGCCGATTCGACATAATTTATATCATGCGCGCGCGCGTGGTTTCACAAATCCGGATTTTGTTTAACATGCCCCCGGCCGCGCCGGAAACGCGCGGGGAACCATGGCTACGACCGGGAGACAGTTTCATGACGGTGACCATCTATCACAATCCCGCCTGCTCCACGTCGCGCAAGGTTCTGGGCCTCCTGCGCGAGGCCGGCCACGAACCCGAAGTCGTTGAATATCTGAAAACGCCGCCCTCGCGCCCTGAACTGAAAAAGCTGTTGAAAAAAATGGGCATGAAGCCGCGCGACATCCTGCGCCGGAGCGGCACGCCGTTCGACCAGCTGGGCCTTGGCGACCCGGGGCTCGACGACGAAGCGATTCTCGACGCCATCGGGGCGCACCCGATCCTGATGCAGCGGCCCATTCTCGTGACGGAAAAAGGCGCTCGCCTGTGCCGTCCGGTCGAGAAAATGGACGAGATTTTGCCGTGACCACGGCTCGACCGGCGTCCCGGCGCCGGGCCCTGCTGGCCGGCCTCGCGGTCGCGATCGCCGCGACGGCTCCAGCGAAGGCGCAATATTTCCGCGGCAAGACCCTTCATCTCTACATTGGCCCCGGAACCGCCGGCAGCGGCTACGATCAATACGGTCGCCTCGCGGGCCGTCACCTCGGGCGCCATTTGCCGGGCCAGCCAAACGTGGTCGTCCAGAACATGAATGGCGGCGCGGGGCTCGTTCTCGCCAATTACCTTTTCAACGTGGCGCCCCGCGACGGAACCGCCATTGGAATGATCGCCGATTCCGCGCCGCTCAATGAATTGCTGGGCATGGTGGGGACCCGATACCGGTCCGCCAGCTTCAACTGGATCGGACTCGTCACGACCGTCGCGAATCTCACCATGACCTGGCGCGGCTCGCGGGTTCGGGAAATCGGGGACGCGCTGTCCATCGAGGTTCCCGTCTCGGCCGGGCCAGCGGGCGGCAACGCGTGGCAGATGCCGGCGCTGCTCAACGCCATCGTCGGAACGAAGTTCCGGCTGGTCGCGGGCTACGCCAGCACCGCGGCCATGCAACTCGCCATGGAGCGCGGCGAAACCGAGGGCGCCTATGGCGACTGGGCCTCGCTGAAAGCGACTCATCCCGACTGGATTCGCGACGGAAAGCTCAACCTGCTCGTCCAGTACACGCTCGAACGCGACCGGGAGCTTCCGGACACGCCAACGGCGATCGAACTCGCGCGGACGCCCGAAGATCGCCAGCTTCTGCTGCTGGGCACGGGCGGCGGCGGCATCGGGCGCCATCTCGTGGCGCCTCCGGACATGCCGCCCGACGTGGTGGAGATGCTGCGCGCGGGCTTCGCGGCGGCCATGGCCGACCCCGAACTGATCGCCGACGCCGCGCGGTCGAACCTGCCAACCGACCCGCTCGACGGCGCGTCGCTTCAGGCCATCGTCGCGAAAGTCACGGCGACGTCGCCCGGCGTGATCGCGCGGGCGCGGGAGCTGCTGGGCGGAAAATAAGCCGCCGCGTGACCGGGGACGGAGACCGGAGCCCCGGCCTCCCGGACCGCTCAGGTTTGCGGCTGCGGTTCCAGGCCGCCCGCCGGTTCCGGCCCCTGATTGGGACGGGCGCGCCCCGTGCTCGGCACGGCGGCCGTGGGCTTTTGCGGCGGTTCGTCGATGTCGCGCACCGGCGCCCGACCCTCGTTGACCAGCGCGAGAATTTCGTCGCCCGAGAGAGTCTCGAACTCAAGCAGGGCCTTCGCCAGGGTCACGAGCTGGTCGTGTTTTTCCGTGAGGATGCGCCTCGCGTCGTCGTGGCCCTGCTGGACCAGCCGGCGAACCTCCGAATCGATCGTCTCGGCGGTCGCTTCGGAAATGTTCTGCTGGCGGCCCATGGAATAACCGAGGAAGACCTCTTCCTGGTTTTCGCCATACATGACCGTGCCGAGCTTTTCCGAAAAGCCGAGGCGCGTGACCATCGCGCGGGCGATTTTCGTCACCTGCTGGATGTCGCTCGCGGCGCCGGACGTGACCTTGTCCTTGCCAAAGATCAGCTCCTCCGCGACGCGCCCGCCCATCGACATGGCGAGCAGCGCGACGAGTTGTTCATAGCTTTGCGAAATCTGGTCGCGTTCCGGCAGCGACTGGACCATGCCCAGAGCGCGGCCGCGCGGAATGATCGTCGCCTTGTGAATGGGCGTGCTCGCGGGCATGTTGATGGACACGAGCGCGTGGCCGGCCTCGTGATAGGCGGTCAGCTTCTTCTCGTCTTCCGTCATCATGAGCGTGCGGCGTTCCGCGCCCATCAGGATCTTGTCGCGGGAATCCTCGAACTCCTGACGCGTGACGACGCGCTTGCCGCGCCGCGCCGCGAGCAGGGCCGCCTCGTTGACGAGGTTCATCAGATCGGCGCCCGAGAAGCCCGGCGTGCCGCGCGCGACGATCTTGAGGTCCACGTCCGGAGCCAGCGGCACCTTGCGGACGTGCACCTTGAGGATTTTCTCGCGCCCGATGAAGTCGGGATTCGAAATCACGATCTGCCGGTCGAAACGGCCCGGACGCAACAGCGCGGGATCGAGCACGTCCGGACGGTTCGTCGCCGCGATGATAATGATGCCTTCGTTCTGTTCGAAGCCGTCCATCTCGACGAGCAACTGGTTGAGCGTCTGTTCGCGCTCGTCGTTGCCGCCGCCAAGGCCCGCGCCGCGATGCCTGCCGACGGCGTCGATCTCGTCGATGAAGATGATGC
>CAISEY010000154.1 GCA_903884435.1 uncultured Hyphomicrobiales bacterium
AAAGCGCGCCGGCCGCGGCGACGCCAGCGGCGAACGCCGGAGCGCGAGCAATCGGCGGGACGCTGCTGCGCCTCGACGACATTCACCTCGCCTTTCGTGGCGTGCGCGCCCTCGACGGCGTGACGCTCGAGGTGCGCGAGGGCGAAATCCTCGGCCTCGTCGGCCCCAACGGTTCCGGCAAGTCGACGCTGATCAACGTCGTCAGCGGCGTCTACAAGCCCGACGCGGGCGAACTGTTTTTCCGGGGCGCGAACGTCACCGCGCTCGAAGGACACGGCAGGGCGCGCGGCGGCGTCGCCCGCACCTTCCAGATTCCACGCCCGTTCCGGCGCCTGAACGTGCTGGAAAACGTCGTCGTCGCCGGCCAGTTCGGCGCGCGGCGGCTCGATCACGCCGCCGCCGTCGCGCAAGCGCGCGAATGGCTCGCCTTCGTCGGCCTCGACGCCCGCGCCGGCGCCCTGCCCGCCGATCTCAACCTGCACCAGCGCAAGTTCCTCGAACTCGCGCGCGCGCTGGCCTCGGGCGCGAAACTCATCATGCTCGACGAGGTTCTCGCGGGCCTGACTCCGTCTGAAATCACCACCGCCATCGACATGGTGCGCAAGATTCACGCGAATGGCGCGACGATCATTTTCGTCGAACACAACATGCGCGCCGTGCTGGCGCTGACGGACCGTCTCGTCGTGCTGAACCAGGGCCGGATTATCGCCGAGGGCGAGCCGCGCGCCGTGATGAACGATCCCGCCGTCGTCTCCGCCTATCTCGGAGTTGAAAATGCTCCGGATTGAAAACCTCCGCGTGACCTATGGCGAGGCGGCGGCGCTCGACAACGTTTCGCTCTGGCTGGGCGACGGCGAAATCGCCTGCGTCATCGGTCCCAACGGCGCGGGAAAGACGACGCTCGTCAACGCCATCGCGCGCCTGCTACCCGCGCGCTCCGGAAAAATCAGCCTCGACGGCGAGGACATGACCGGCCTCACGCCGCAACAGGTCGCGGATCGCGGCGTGGCGATCATCCCGGAGGGCCGCCGCCTCTTCACCACCATGAGCGTCGAGGAAAATCTCGAGCTCGGCTGCTATCGGCCCGCGGCGCGCGGCCATCGCGCGAAGGGCCTCGCTGACATCTACGCGATGTTCCCGATCCTGGCCGAGCGCCGCCGCCAGATCGCCGGCACGCTCTCGGGCGGCCAGCAGCAGATGGTCGCGATCGGGCGCGCGCTGATGGCGCGCCCGAAACTGCTGCTGATCGACGAGCCCTCCCTCGGGCTCGCGCCCGTCGTCATCACCCAGGTCTTCGAGACGATCCGGCGGATCCACGCCCGCGGCGTCTCCATCCTGCTGATCGAGCAAAACGCCGCGAAGGCCCTCGCGGTGTCGCAACGCGCCTGCGTCCTCGACTGCGGCGCCATCGTCGCGGAAGGAACGGCGCAGGAACTGCGCGGCAGGCCGGAGATCAACGCGGCCTATCTCGGCCACGGAGTGTGAACGAAGGCGAGGGGGAAGGCGGATTCGGGAGAAAGCGCGCGATCTCCTCCCGCGCCCGCGCGGGGAGCGCGCGAGAGTTTTAGAACGATCCCCTGCATGAGGCTCGCCCGCCAACGCCGGCATTGCCCCTCGCCGCCCCCCATGCCATTACGCCGCCCATGCTCCACATCAACAATCTCACCTACCGGCTCGGGCCCCGGCTCCTGTTCGACGAGGCGACCGCCGCCTTGCCGGAGCGGGCGCGCGTGGGTTTCGTCGGGCGCAACGGCGCGGGCAAGACGACGCTGTTCCGGCTCATCGCTGGCGAGATTTCGTCCGAAGGCGGCTCGATCTCCATCCCCCGTCTTTCGCGCCTCGGCCGCGTCGAACAGGAGGCGCCGGGCGGTCCGGGTTCGCTGATCGATTTCGTTCTGAAGGCTGACCTCGAGCGCAACGCTCTCCTCGCCGAGGCGGAAACCGCGACCGATCCGCACCGCATCGCGGAGGTACAGACGCGACTCGTCGATATTTCCGCCCATTCCGCGCCAGCCCGCGCCGCCGGAATTCTCGCCGGCCTCGGCTTCGACCACGAGGCCCAGCAGCGCGCGCTCTCGGAGTTTTCCGGCGGCTGGCGGATGCGCGTCGCCCTCGCGGCCGTTCTGTTTTCCGCGCCCGACATTCTCCTGCTCGACGAACCCACCAACTACCTCGATCTCGAGGGCTCGCTCTGGCTCATCGACTATCTCGCGCATTACCCCGCGACCGTCATCGTCATTTCGCACGACCGCGACCTGCTGGACGAGGTCGCCGACCACATCCTGCATCTCGACCAGGGCAAGCTGACCCTCTGGCGCGGCAACTACACGAGCTTCGAGAAGCAGCGGCGCGAACAGCAGGCCGTGCAACTCAAGCACAAGAAGAAGCAGGACGAGCAGCGCCGCCACCTGCAATCCTTCGTCGACCGGTTTCGCGCCTCGGCCACCAAGGCGACGCAGGCGCAATCGCGCCTCAAGATGCTGGCGCGTCTCGAACCCGTTTCCGCCATGGTCGACCAGCAGGTGTTGCCGTTCCACATTCCCTCGCCGGAAAAGCCCCTGTCGCCCCCCATCATCGCGATGGAAGCGGCCAGCGTCGGCTACGACGACCGCGTCGTTCTGTCGAAGCTCAACCTCTCCATTTCCAACGACGACCGCATCGGCTTGCTCGGCTCGAATGGCAACGGCAAGTCAACCTTCGCGAAGCTCATCGCCGGGCGTCTCGAAAAAATGTCGGGCGCGGTGAAACGGTCCTCGAAACTCGAGGTCGGCTTCTTCGCGCAACACCAGATCGACGATCTCGACCCGAACGGCACGGCGTACACCCATGTCGCCGCGCTCATGCGCGACGGAACCCAGGCCAAAATCCGCGCCCGCTGCGCGCAAATGGGCTTTCCCAACGTGAAGGCGGACACGCGCGTCACCGAACTCTCGGGCGGCGAGAAGGCGCGTCTGCTCATGGGCCTCGCGACGTTCGGCGGCCCGCATCTGCTCATCATGGACGAGCCGACCAACCATCTCGACATCGACAGCCGCTCGGCGCTGATCGAAGCCATCAACGAATACGAGGGCGCGGTCATTCTCGTCTCGCACGACCGGTATTTGCTGGAGGCCTGCGCGGACCGCCTGTGGCTCGTCGCCAACGGAACCGTGAAGACCTTCGACGGCGACATGGACGATTACCGCAAGTTCGTGCTCGAACAGGCGAACCGGCAGGAAGGCGGCGCCGCGTCCGGCGGCGAGGAAAAGACCACTCAGGCCGACCTGCGCCGGGAGAACGCCCGCGCCCGCAAGGACGCCGCGCCCCTGCGCAAGAAGATCGAGGACGCCGAGGCGCGCATGACCCGGTTTCAGGGTCTGATCGAACGCGTCGACGAGGCGCTCGCCCAGCCAGGCGCCTTCGCGAAAGACCCGGCGAAGGCCGAACAGCTCTCGCGCCAGCGCGCCGAGCTCGAACGGGCGCTGACGGCCGTCGAGGAAGAATGGCTGGCTCTGTCGGGCGAGTACGAGGAAGCGATGCAGTGACGGGCGCTTTCAGAGCGAGCGGCAGCGGCTCGTGCGCGTGTCTTCCCGGTCGCCGTCGTCGTAGGCGATGCTGAGATTGCCCCGCTCCAGCGCGTTGATCCGGCCGGAAAACCAGCCAACGTCGCGCCAGTTGCATTCGATTCTGGTGCCGACGCGCCAGTTGAAGACCTTCACCTGAATGTCGGGGCGCGTTTCCACCTCGCCCATGTCGTAACGCACCTGCACGTTCTTGCCGGCGACGCCTTGCACGATCCCCGGATAAAAGAACCGGCCGCCTGAATAACGCGCGAGCACCCAGTCGCCACGTTCGAACGCGAGCGCGGGAGAGCCGGAAACCAGACACGAAATCAGGATCGACCAGGCGCGCTTCATCCCTCGCCCCATTTATTTCAGTCGAAAATCACGTTCCAATCCAGTCACCTGGCGCGGAGCGGAATCATCTACCAATCGTGTTTCAAGTCAATGGACGACTTGATTCGGATTTACTTCAAACTCGTGGTCGTCAGGTCGAGAGCGACGGATTTCAATTCCCGCTCGTCGGGCGCGTCGAGTATTTCGAACCCGAGCGCCCGGCACATGTCGAGCATCCGGCTGTTTTCCGACAGCACCTGTCCATGCACGCGCGCGAGGCCCGTGCGCCGGGCGTAGTCGATCATCGCGTGCATGAGCGCCCAGCCGAGCCCGCGCTCCTTGATGTCCGACCGCACGATGATCGCGTATTCGCCGCCGGCCTCGTCGGGATCGCGCATCAGGCGCACGACGCCGAGCAATTCGCCGCCGGGCCTGTCGAAGGCGCACAGCACATAGGCGCGCGCGTAGTCGATTTGCGTGAGCTGGGCGATGAAGGCGTGGCTGAATTCCTTGACCGGCGCGAAAAAGCGCAGCCGGAGATCGTTCGCCTCGACCCGTTCGAAGAACCGCCGGTAAGCGTCTTCGTCGTCGGGGCGCACGGGCCGCGTGAACACTTCCGTCCCGTCGCGCAAACAGAGATTTGTTTCCAGCGCCGACGGATAGGGCGCGATCGCGAACCGGGGATTCGCGCCGTGCCGCATGGGCCGGTCCATCGCCCGAACGGCGATCCGCGCGTCGAGCGCGACGGCGCCCTCCGGCCCCGCGAGAAGCGGATTGAGATCGAGGCCGACGATCTCCGGCACGTCGGCGGACAGATGCGCGAGTTTCACCAGCGTCAGGCAAATCGCGTCCATGTCGGCCGCGGGGACGTCGCGATAGCCCCGCAGCAACCTGGCGACGCGGGTGCGCCCGACGAGATCGCCCGCCAGCGTCAGATCGAGCGGCGGCAACGCCAGCGCGCGGTCCGCGACGATCTCGACGGAAACGCCGCCACTGCCGAACAGGATCACCGGACCGAAGGTCGGATCCTCGGCTATGCCCGCGATGAGCTCGCGTCCGTTCCGCATTCGCGTCATCGGATGCAGCGTCACGCCATCGATCCGGGCGCCGGGCTTCAGATCGCGCGCCCGCGCCAGGATCTCGGAGGCGGCGATCCGCGCCGCGTCCGGCGTCGCGAGATCGAGCGCGACGCCACGCACCTCCGATTTGTGGGAAATGTCCGGCGAGGAAATCTTGACGACGCAGGCGCCCGCCATGGCGATCAGAGGGACGGCGATGGCCCCCGCCTCGTCGGGCGTGCGCGCCAGCCGCGCGGTCGCGGCGGGAATGCCGTAGGCGTCGAGCACCGCCGAAACCTCGACGGGCGACAACCACGCGTCGCCGCGCGCGATCGCCGCTTGCGCGACATCGCGGGCGCGCCGCGCGTCTGGCGCGAATTCCGCGGGCAGGCCGGGTGGCGTCGCCATCAGCGCCGTCCGGTTCTCCCGCCAGCGCACGAGATGCATGAAACCGCGCAGCGCGTCGGTTTCGAAATTCGGGATTCGCGCCTCGTGAAAGATCGCGTCGGTTTCGGGCGTGGCCCCGAGCCACACCGCGAACACGGGCTTTTCCGCGAGCCTGTGGCTCGCGTGCGCGGCGCGGGTGCGCGCCACCGCCCGCGCCGCTTCCTCGACGTTCGACAAGGCCGTGGGACAATGAATGACCAGAATGGCGTCGGCGCCCGCGTCGTCGAGCAGCGCCTCCAGGGCGACGCTGAACCGCGTCGCGTCCGCGTCGCCGATGATGTCGACGGGATTGGCGCGCGACCACGTCTTCGGCAGAACCGCGTCGAGACGCGCCAGCGTGTCCGGCGACAACTCGGCGAGTTCGCCGCCCAGCGCCTCGAGCCGGTCGACCGCCATCACGCCAAGACCGCCGCCGTTGGTGAGAATAGCCAGCCGTTTTCCCGGAAATGGCTGCACGTGCGACAGCGTTTCCGCCGCCTCGAACAATTCGTCGATGTCGTCGACGCGCAACAACCCGGCGCGGCGGAAGGCGGCGTCGTAGACATCGTCGGCTCCCGCGAGCGCGCCCGTGTGGGTCGCCGCCGCCTTCGCCGCGCCGGCGGACCGCCCGGACTTGATGACGATCACCGGCTTGACCCGCGCCGCCGCGCGCGCAGCCGACATGAAGGCCCGCGCGTCTTCGATCGCCTCGACATAGAGCAGGATCGCGCGCGTCGAGGCCTCGAAGGCGTAATGATCGAGCAGGTCGGAAAAATTCACGTCGGCCATGTCGCCGAGTGAAACCAGACCCGAGAACCCGACGCGATGGTTGTGCGCCCAGGCGACGAGCGCGGCCGCCACCGCGCCCGATTGCGAAAGCACCGCGAGCGAGCCCGCTGTCACGGGATCGGCGACGAAACTCGCGTTGAGCCCGGCGCGCGGCGCGATCACGCCGAGGCAATTGGGCCCGACGATGCGAACGCCCGACCGGCGCGAGAGGTCGCGCAACCTGGCCTTCAGCGAATCAGCTCCATGTCCGGGATCGGCGGTGATCACGACGAGGGCGCCAACGCCGGCGCGCGCCGCTTCCTCCGCGAGCGCCACGACGCTTTCGCGCGGCGCGGCGATCACCGCGAGGTCCGGCGCGGGATGGATGTCGGAGATCCGCGCGACGCAGGCCAGCCCGTCGATGCTGGAATGGCGCGGATTGACGAGATGCAACTGGCCGGAAAATCCGGCGCTCCGCGTGTTCGCCAGAACCGCCGCGCCGAGACTCCCGGGCCTCGGGCTCGCGCCCACGAGAGCAATGGACCGCGGCGTGAGAAGCCGCGCGAGCCGCTGTGTCGACATGTTCACCGCCTGTCTGCCGCCGGCAACGATAGCAATTCCATATGACACGAAGGAAAGGGCGGGCCCCTGTCCGAAATCAAGCCGCCGGGTCCGCGCGCCCGTCGACCCGCGAAATCGTCAGCGCCAGCGCGCCCGCGATCCCCGCCGCCGCCATGACGAGCGACGCGCCCGAGAAAGCGTAACGCTCCAGAAGCCAGGTCTGCGGCCAGGGCAGCCAGTAGATGCCAACGTAGAACGCCGTCGCGACGATCGCCTGCACGCCCCCGCCGTCGCGCTTGTTCGCCCATTTGCCGAGCCAGGCCGACATGACCGGATACATCATGCTGTTGCCGAGACCGAGCAGGATCCCGGACACCGCGACCAGCCCCGGCCCCGCCGCGAAGGCGATGGCCAGCAGCGACAGGCTGCAGCCGACCAGCCCGCTGGCAGCCAGCGTGCGCGGATGCAGCGCCGACAGCCGCCGCATGGCGCCAACCCGGCACAGCACCATCGCGATGGTCATGGGGATGAAGAACCAGCCGAGCGCGATCCCCAGCGGGCGCAGGAAGGGGCCGAGATACGACGTGAGGAAGCCAAATTGCGCGCCGCCGACGACAAGCGTCAGCGACGGCAGGAAATGCCAGCCGCGCCATGCGCTGACGAGGCCAAGACCGGCGGGAGACGGCGGCGGCGGCAGCGGCCGCAGACGCAGGGTGATGAAGATCGAGACCAGCGCCGGCGTCGCGCCCGCGAGGAACAGCGTGGTCTCGCCAAAATGGTTGAGCACCTGCTCGCCGATCGGAGGCGCGATGGCGAGAGCCAGCGGAATCATCGCGGAAAAGGCCGTCACGAGATAGACGAATCGCTTGGGCGTCAGCCGGCTCTGCATGTAGAGATTCATCGGGCCGAGAAACAATCCCACGCCAACGCCCCAGACGAGGCGCGAGGCGACCGCGCCCCAGAAAAACTCCCGCGTGAAGGCCAGCGAACCGACGCCCGCGACGGCGAACGCCATGGCGACATGCGCCGCGCGCACCGCGCCGAGCCGCGCCGTCACGAAGCCGGAGCCCAGCGTCGCCGCCAGCACCGAAATCGCCAGCACGCCAATGAGAACCCCGATGGTTTGCAGGGGAAATCCGGCGTGGCCGAAAACAATGGCGATCAGCGCGGAATTGCAGGTGGTGATGGAGAATAGCAGCGTCGCCGCCGCCGCGAACAGATATTCGCGCCGCCCCCGCGCGTCGATGAATCCATCGGCGCGAGCGGCCTCGTCGGCGGTGGCGGCGGACGCGCTCACGAGGTCAACGCGTAAAGGCGCGCGGCCGCCGACATTTCGAGCCAGCGTCCGGCGCGGCGCGCGCTTGCCTCCTCGTCGGCGCCCCAGGCGCGAATCTGGAAATCCTCGTCGACATGCGCCGCGGCCCAGGCCGCTTCCGCCGACAGCCAGCCGCCGGCGACGCCCAGCGCCAGGATCGCCGACCCTGTGATCGTGGTCATCACGTTGAGAGCCGCCAGCGGCAGCGGAGCGCGCACGGCCGCGACGGCGCGCCGCACGGCCTCGATGGCGGCCTCCGGCTGCTGGATGAACTGAATTCCCGTCCCGACAAGAAATTCCGCCCGAAGCGTCTCCCGCGCCCGCTCCAGCACGGGATCCCACGCGACGGCCTGCGCCGCGACGAGCGAGTCCGGCTCGCCCGCGCGGTAACACAGAAGATCCGTGCCCGCGTATTTGACGATTTCGTCGCGCACGGGCTCCATGTCCCACACGACGCCATCGAGCGCCGAATTGACGATCCGCGTCATCGGCATCGTCCAGGGCTCGATGTGCTCGCCCTGCCCCGCCCATTCCGCCGCCACGGCGTCCCCCGCCGCCTGCGTCGGCAAGGCGATGGCGTTGCGCCCCGGCGTGCGCGCCGGCTTGCCGTCGAGGGTCAACGCGAAGGCCCCCTCGCGCCATTCGGCGCGCGCTTCCTTGTAGAAGCGCTTCGGCAGGGCCTTCTTCAGGTCCCGCCGCGCCATGGCGACGGGATCGACGGGCTCGCCGTGCACCGGCAGGAGATTGTTGAACAGGTCTTCGCGCATGGCTCTCGGTCCGGACCATTTCCGGCGATGGCCAATGGTCGAGCCATTTACCAAGCCTCCTGGCGAGAGAGCAACCACGACGGCGCCCCGGGGCGCGAATCTTCGTCCGCGTGCGCGAGGACACTTACCGGCGCCGGCGAAATAGGCTAGACGAATGGAGTCATAAAATTCTTTACCGTCAGATACTTGGTGATCCATGACCATCAGCGGACTGATTCCCAGGATCGCCGCCGTCCTGCTGGCCGCGGTTCTCCTCTCCGCCGGCTCGTCCGGGGCCAGCGCCGACCGGCGCGTCGCGCTGGTGATCGGAAATTCCGCCTACAAGGCGCAGGGCGCCGCGCTCTCCAATCCAAAAAACGACGCGCAGGACACGTCGGAGGCGTTGCGCGACCTTGGCTACGATGTGCTGAGCGTCACCGACGCAAGCAAGCGCGACTTCGACCTTGCCCTGGCGAAATTCGCGCGGATGGCCACGGGCGCCGATTCCGCGCTGTTCTTCTATGCCGGCCATGGAATGCAGTACCAGGGCCGCAACTACCTCATGCCCGTCGACGCCGAACTCGAGGACGACGTCAGCATGCGCTACCAGATGACGAGCCTCGAGGACGTGCGGGAAGCCCTGGACCGCGCCGAGGGCGTCAAGGTCATGATTCTCGACGCCTGCCGCAACAACCCGCTCGCGGACCGCATGCAGAAATCGAACGCCTCGCGATCGGTTGGCGGCGCGCGCGGCCTCGCCCGCGTCGATAAATCCCAGGGCTCGATCATTGTTTACGCCACCGCCGCGGACCAGGTCGCCCAGGACGGCGCGGGTCGCAACAGCCCCTTCACGGCGGCGATGCTCAAACGCCTGCGGGAGCCAGGTCTTGAAATCGAGATGATGTTTCGCCGCGTCTCCGCCGACGTGGCGACCGCCACGAATGGCCGCCAGCGGCCCGAGACCACGGTGTCGCTTCAGGCGGAGTTCTATCTGAACCAGAACGATATCATTGCCTGGGAAAAAATGAAGGATCACGACGAACCGGCGGCGCTGCGCGACTTCATCGCGAAATTTCCATCGTCGCAACAGGCCGCCCACGCGCGCGACAGGCTGGACAAGGTGGAGCGCGAACGGCGGGCTCCAGCTTTGGCGCAGGCGACAGCCGCCGCGATCGCGCCATCGCCGCGGCAACGCGCGCCGGCCTCGGAGCAGGCGCTCGCGGCGCCGGCGCCGCCCGACAGGTCTCCGGCCGCGGCTGGAACTCCGATCCGCTTCGCCGATCCGCTGAAGACCGGCCCGTTCCCGGTGAATGGCCAGTCCATCGAAACGCTCGCTTCGCTCAAACCCTTGTTCCCCCCGATCGAGGGGCTCGACGAAAAAGTCTGGAAACTCGACTGCGGATCCTGCCACAAATGGGACAGGCAGACGCTCTGCAAACAGGGGCAGACCTATGTCGGCGACCCGGCCATGGCCCTGCGCAACCGGCACCCCTATGGCGGCCCGTTCAAGGTCGCCCTGATGGAATGGGCCAGGACCGGCTGTCAGTGAGTCAACGCTTCTTCCAATCGGGGACAACGCAATGAAAGCCCGGATTTTTCTCGCCATATTCGCGATGGCGGGCCTCTCCTCCGGCGCGCGGGCGCAGGAATGGTTGCTCAACGCGGCCGCCTCGCGGCTTTACATGCAGACCGCGAAGGCGGACGCGATCATCGAAATCCACCGTTTCACCGGGCTCGACGGCGCCATTTCCCGCGATGGAGAGGCGAACGTGAAGATCGACCTCGGGTCCGTCGTCTCCGGCATCGACGTGCGCGACGTGCGCATGCGTTTCCTGCTGTTCGAAACGTTCAAATTTCCCAACGCCGAGATCACCGCGAAAATCGACATGGCGAACATGCGTGAATTGCTCACGGCGACGCGCGTTTCCCGCGATCTCGGCTTCACCCTCGCGCTGCATGGAGTCACGAAAAACCTCGAGACGCCCGTGACCGTGACGCGCGTGGGCGACAAGTCCATTTCCGTGGCCTCCGCCAGACCGCTCGTCATCGACGCCGAGAGCTTTGGCTTCCTGCCGGGCCTCGCGAAACTGTCGGAAGCGATCAACGGGACCCATATCGTGGCCGCCGCCTCGATCACCTTCGATCTCGTCTTCGAAACAGGCGAGAAAATTCCCGAAATCCAGACGGCCCGCATCGACGCGGAGCGGAGCCGCCTGGCGGCGGAATCCGCGATCATCACGCGGGAGGGCTGCGAGACGCGTTTCACCGTGATCTCCGCCGCGCGCGCGATTTACTTCAAGACCGGCTCCTCCGAACTCGACCGGGTGAGCGACCCGCTTCTCGCGAGCATCGCGGACATCGCCAAACGCTGTCCGGCGATGAAAATCGAAATCGACGGACACACGGACGCGGCCGGAACCAAAGCGGCGAACCAGCAATTATCCGAACAGCGGGCGCGCGCCGTCTTCTCCTGGCTCGTCGATCGCGGCGTCGAGGCAAGCCGGTTGAAACCCTCGGGATATGGCGATACGAGGCCCTCCGCGCCAAACGATTCCGAGGCGAACAGGGCAAAAAACCGCAGGATCGAGTTCCGCGTGCTAAACTAGCGCGCGGGGGGCGAGGCGAGTCCCCGTTCGGCCGGATCGCGCCCGCGCGCCGGGAGCCAGATTCATGAATTTCGCCCGCCTTCGCTCGTTTCCTTTCGCGCTCGCGCTGACTCTCGCCTCCCTGCCGGCCCTCGCCCAGATCAAGGTGCGCGTCGGCAACGTCAACACGGTGAGCGACGTCGGGATCTACATCGCCGACCGCAAGGGCTACTTCAGGGCCGAGGGGCTCGACGTCGAATTCGTCGGATTCAAGACGGCGGCGCAGATGATCGCCCCGCTCGGCTCGGGACAACTGGACGTCGGCGGCGGCACGGTTTCCGCGGGGCTCTACAACGCTTTCACGCGCAAGATCGGCATCCGCATCGTCGCCGACAAGGGATCGAGCCGCCCGCTCTATAATTTCTCGCAGATC
>CAISEY010000155.1 GCA_903884435.1 uncultured Hyphomicrobiales bacterium
CGGGTCCGACCGTCTTCGCCGAATGGGCGATCGCCGGGGGCATCGACGGCGTGACGCGGCGGCAGGCTCAGGCGGCCGCCGCGCCGTCGAAGGGTTTCATCACGGAAAACAAGAGCTGAAATCATTCCGGTCCGCGAGCGCTGGCGACGATCGCCGGGCGTCAACGATCGGAACGCGAGGCTGAAGCGATTGGATCGGGCGCGATGTTGAGAGACAGGACGATTGTTGTCACGGGCGCGGCGCGCGGCGTCGGCGCCGACATTGCAACCGCGTGCGCCGAACGCGGGGCGAGGCTCGTCCTCGCCGACATTCTCGTTGAACAGGGCGAGGCGACGGCGCGGGCGCTGGCCGCCACGGGCGCGCGGGTTCGCTTCCATCCGCTGGACCTCGGCGATCCCGCGTCGATCGAGGCCCTGGCGGAATCCGTCAAATCGCGCGAGGGCTCCATTCACGGTCTCGTCAACAACGGCGCCATCGCGACGAATGTCGGGGGAATGGTGTTCGAGGACATCGACATCGATCTCTGGGACCGGGTGATGCGGGTCAACGTGCGGGGGACGTGGCTGATGACCCGCGCCATGAGCCCGCTTTTTCATTCCGCGGGAGGCCAGATCGTCAACGTCGCCTCGGACACGGCGCTCTGGGGCGCGCCGCGCTTGCTCGCCTATGTCGCGAGCAAGGGCGCGATACTCTCGATGACGCGATCGCTGGCGCGGGAACTGGGCCCGCGGCGCATCGGCGTGACGGCGATCGCGCCCGGAATCATGCGTAACGAAGCCACGGAATACGTGCCGGCGGCGCGCCATGAACTCTACGAACAGGGAAGGGCCGTTCCCGGACCGCAGACGCCGCGGGACATCGTGGACACGGTGGCGTTTCTACTCACGCCCGGCGCCATCGCGCTGACGGGACAAACCTTGCCGGTCAACGCCGGCTTTGTCTTCGCGTGAAGCAGGGGAGGCGGGATCGCATGTCGCGCGCGTTGACGAAAAGCGGAGCGGGGCCTTGAAGCTGGGCGTCATCGGTTATGGCTCGATTGTCAGGCAGGCTTTGACGGCGCTTCGCGACGCGCCGGAGCCTCCATTCGAACGGGTCGCCATCCTCGCGAAGCCGGGCGGAGAAGCGCGCGCCGAAGCCCTGCTCGAGTCGCTGGGCGATGAACTGTCGGCGCGGCGAACGGTCGTCGCGAACATCCGCGATTTTCTGGACGCCTCTCCCGACCTGGTGGTGGAGGCGGCGGGACACGGGGCTGTGCTGGAGCACGGAGCGACGGTGCTGTCTTCCGGCGTCGATCTCGTGGTCACGTCGGTCGGAGCCCTGGCGGACGAACGCCTTTCCGCCGCCATCGACGCCGCCGGGCGCGCCGGAAACGCGCGCTGTCTGATTTGCCCGGGCGCGATCGGCGGCCTCGACATCCTCGCCGCGGCGAGGCTCGCGGGCATCACCGGGCTGGTCTACACGTCGCGCAAGCCTCCCTCCGCCTGGCGCGGCACGCCCGCGGAACAGGTCGTCGATCTCGACGGCCTCGCGCAAGCCTTTTGTTTCTTCGAGGGGACCGCGAGGGAAGCCGCCCGCCGCTATCCGCAAAACGCCAATGTCGCGGCGACCCTCGCGTTGCTGGGGCCGGGGTTCGATCAAACCCGGGTGAGTCTCGTCGCGGATCCCGGCGTCGTCAGGAACACGCACGAAATCAGCATGAAATCGAATTGCGTGGACATGGAGCTCGCCATCGCGGGCCTCGCCGCGCCGGACAATCCCAGGACATCCCTGACCA
>CAISEY010000156.1 GCA_903884435.1 uncultured Hyphomicrobiales bacterium
AAATTCTGTTCAACACTTTCCTCGCCACCTGCGACGAAGGCGACGAGGTCATCATTCCCGCGCCCTACTGGGTCAGCTACCCGGACATGGTCACGATCGCCAACGGCAAACCGGTGATCGTGCCGACGACGCTCGCCAACGGCTTCAAGCTGCAGGCCGAAGACCTCGACCGCGCCATCACGCCGCGCACCAAGTGGCTGTTGCTCAATTCGCCGTCGAACCCGACGGGCGCGGCCTACACGCGCGACGAGCTGAAGGCGCTGACGGACGTTCTGATGCGCCCGAAGAACAAGCACGTCTGGGTGCTCACCGACGATATTTACGAGCATCTGATCTACGGCGACTTCAAGTTCTTCACGGCGGTCCAGGTCGAGCCCAACCTGATGGACCGCACGCTCACGCTCAACGGCATGTCGAAGTCCTACGCCATGACCGGCTGGCGCATCGGCTACGCCGCCGCTCCGCCGAGCCTGATCACGGCGCTCGACCTGCTGCACGGCCAGCAGACCTCCGGCGCCTGCACCATCGCCCAGTGGGCCTCCGTGCAGGCCCTCACCGGCCCGCAGGATCACCTGCCGGTGTTCCGCAAGGCGTTCGAGGACCGCCGCAATCTCGTGGTGTCCATGCTCAACCAGGCGAAATACCTGAAGTGCCCGATGCCGGAAGGCGCCTTCTACGTCTATCCCGACTGCTCGGAAGCGATCGGCAAGACGACGCAGAAGGGCAAGGTGCTGAAAACCGACGAGGATTTCATCACAGAACTGCTCGACCAGGAGGGCGTCGCGGTCGTCCACGGCTCGGCCTTCGGCCAGGGCCCGAACTTCCGCATTTCCTACGCGGCCTCGACGAAACTGCTGGAAGACGCTTGTTCGCGCATCCAGCGCTTCACCGCGAGCCTTTCGTAACGCGCGCGGCGGGGCGTTCCCCGAAAGGGAAGGCCCCGCTCACCGCAGCGTGTCCTGATAAATTTTCATCCAGCCGCGCTGGCCTACGTCGATCTGCTCCGGCGTGAAGATTTTCGCGCGGAACGTGACGCCGTCCGGCCGCAACGCCGCCTGTAGCGGCCGCACGTTTGGCGAGACGGGAATGTAGTCGGCGTCGCGGAAGATCGCCTGGCCCTCTTCCGACATCAGAAAGTCGATCAGCAGTCTGCCCGCCGCCGGGTGCGGCCCCTTGAACAGGCCGAGCACGAGCAGCGAGCCCATCGCGTCCTCCGTCGGAATCCAGTCGACGGGCGCGCCGCGCCGCGCGGAGAAGGCCGCGTGGTGATTGAGCGTTTGCAGGCCGATCCGGTATTCTCCGGCGATCACCTGATCCATCACCTGGCGCGTGCTGACCTGAAGCACGGAGACCTTTTGCGCGGCGAGGCGGCGCAGATAGTCGATCCCCTTCGCCTCGCCAAGTTTCGTCACCACATGGCCGACGAAGCCGCCGATGCCCGTCGTCGACGTGCTGCCGCCGATGGCCATCTGGCCCTTCCATTTTGGCGCGAGCAGGTCGTCGAGGGTCCGGGGCGCGTCCTCGCGGCGCACGAGGTCGGTGTTGTAGGAATAGGTTTGCAGATAGAGCGACGCGCCGGTCCAGTAGCCATCCCGATCGACGTAGTCCGCGGGCAGGGTCCTAGCCGCGTCCGGCAGCCACTTCTCCAGCAGGTTCTCCCGCTTGAACAGCGGCGCGCCGGTGATGCCGTCGAAAATATCCGCCCGCACCTTGCCGGCCTGGGCCTCGTTGCGCACGCGCAGAACGATGTCCTGGGATTCCGCGCGGATGTACTCAACCTTGATCCCGTATTTTTTCTCGAAGGCCTCGACGGCGGGCCGCGCCATCTGGTTGACGATCAGAGTCGTGTACCAGGTGACGGCTCCTTCTTTTTTCGCGGCGTCGATCAGGGCCTGGTCGGCGGCGCGGGCATGGCTCGCGAGCGTCGCGAGACACGCCGCGGCGAACGCGAGTTGTCGCGGCATGAACTGCCCCCTTTTTTCTCCGGCGCCGCTTCCGGTCATTCCCTGATCCGGTATTTTTCGACCTTTTCCATGTCGAGCGTCAGTCCGAGGCCGGGGCCGGTCGGCACGACGACGCCGCCTGGCTCGGGCCAGAGATTTTCCTTCACGACATTGTCGCGCAGAGGATTGTCGGCGATGTCGTATTCAAGCAGCACGGGGAAGGGCGTGTTTTCCGTGTGCGGCGTCGTCGGCGAGGACGCCAGGAAATGGATGCCCGCCGCGAGGCCGAAGGCGCCGCCCCACACCGCCGGCGCGACGCGCAGATTGTGGAGATGGGCGAGCGTCGCGATCTTGCGCGCCTCGCCGAGACCGCCGCAACGGCCGATGGCCGGCTGCACGATGTCGACGCCGCGCGCCTCGATCAGTTGCGCGAACTCGTGCAGGCTGGAGAGGCCCTCGCCGGTCGCGACGGGAATCGGGGAACGGGCGCGCAGTTCCGCGTGTCCGCGCAGATCCTCGTGCGGCAGCGGCTCCTCGACCCATTGCACGTCGTAGGGCTCGATGAGCTTCATGCTCTGCAGGCACACATCGACGGTGTAATTGCCGTTCACGTCCACCATCAGGCGCATGTCGTCGCCGAGGATTTCGCGGGCGATCCGCACGCGCTCGAGATCGGATTTCGGGCTCTTGCCGATCTTGATCTTGACGCCGTCGAAACGCGTCTTGTCCACCTTCGACAATTGCGCCTCGAGCGTGTTCGTCGCGCCGCGCGTCACGTAGCCCGTTGTCGCGTAGCAGGGGATTTTGTCGGCGCGCTTGCCGCCGATCAGATCGTGCACGGAAACGCCGAGCGTCTTGCCCATGGCGTCGAACACGGCGACGTTGATGCCGCTCAGCGCCGAGGTGAAATGGCCGAGGCCGAAGTGATAGAGCCGGTCGCGGCAATAGGACGCCGCGAGTTCGAAATCGTAAAGGCTCCGGCCGACGAACATCGACTTGATCTGGCCGAGATAGGCCCTGATCGGCTGCACCGGGCCGAGGCCCTCGCCATAACCGACAATGCCCTCGTCTGTGGTGACGCTGATCAGGGCGGAAGAGCGCTTGAAGTTCAGCCCGCGCGAGGTGCCATAGGCCAGGTCCGGCGATATGGCGTATTCCATGGCGGTGATGTCGATGCTGGCGATCTTTGGCATTTCCGTCCCTCGATGTCTTGAATCAGGCGCCAGGCGTCGGCAGGTCGGCGTCGTAGTCGGGATGCATCGGGGTCTGGTGCGCGAGCATGATTTCGCGCCGCTCGCGCGCCGATTGCATCATGGCGAGGCAGACCTCCAGCGTCGCCATGCCCCAGCGCCCGTCGTGCCAGAGCGGCTTGCCGTGGACGACGGCGTCGTAAAGCTCCTCGAGTTCGGCGCGGCGCTGGACGACGCCGGTCTCGTTGCCGCGGTCGATCTCGACGTCGCGCTTGCCCTCGTCGCCATGAATGTAGATGCCATATTTCGACTGGCGCAGATCGGCGCGGTCGAGGCTGGCGATGGCGAAGCCCATGTCCTCGGGAACCCAGGCCGCCTGGGAGACGCCGGTGAAATATTCCTTCTCCCGGCTGCCGCCGATGCGGATTTGTTGTTTCTCGCCGGTTTCGTCGCGCGTGCCGGCGCGCAGGGCGGCGCGGATCGCGGCGCGCTGTCCGGCGGTGTAAACCTGCTTGTCCTCGCCCCAGGGCACGAGTTCGGCGCCGGAGAAATAACCATAGCCGTTGTGGACGATGGTCGCGGGCAATCCGCTCTCGAATTCCATGAAGGCGGCGTAATAGCCAGGGATCGAGCGTTCCTTCATCCACTGGCCGGTTTGCGCGCGCACGCTGCGCAACATGCCGCCGCCGAGCAGGCGCACGGTGTCGATCTGGTGCGGGCCCTGGCGATAGGGAATGCCGCCGCCCTGGTTCACGTCGAGTTCGTCGGGCGTGCGGGGCCGCAGCATCCAGTCGGAGAAGGACCAGATGTTGAGCGCGCGCAACTCGCCATATTTGCCCGAGGCGATGATCTTGCGCATCCCGCGGATGGGGCGGATGAAGGCGCGCGTGTGGCCGGCGAGCAGATGCACGCGGTTGCGCTCCGCCGCCTCGACCATGCTGGCGGCTTCCCCGAGCGAGGTCGCCATGGGCTTTTCGACGACGACGTGCTTGCCCGCGTTGGCCGCCATGATCGCGTGCGGCGCGTGAAAGCGGTTGGGGCTCGAGATCCACACGGCCTCGACGTTCGGATCGTCGCAGAGATCCTGCGCGGACAGGTAGGTTTTCGCCTCGGGGTAGCGCCCCTTGAACCGGTCGAGCGTCGTTTGCACGACGTCGGCGCCGGCCACGAGTTCGATCGACTCCATCGTGTCCATGGCGGGCAGGATTTCCGCCCCGCCAACGCCGATGCCGATCATGCCGATCCTGAGCTTGCGCATGTCCCCCTCCCGAAACGTCAGGCGCCCGTGAGCGCGCGATAATAGCGCCAGTTCGCGGCTTCCGCGCCGCCGGGGCGCTCGCCGTTCGCGGGCGTGGAATCGAGCCCCTTGTAGGAGCGGATTTCGTCCTGGTCCTCTCGCGAGATCGGCGCGGGCTCGCAAATCAGCCGGGCCTTGTAGTTGATTTCCGCGAGGTGATTGAGGTGGATCGCGTAGAGCGCCGCCTGTTCGACGCTCGGCGCGGCGGTGGTGATCCCGTGGCCGCGCATGAGGCAGACTTTCTTCGCGCCCATGGTTCGCGCGAGTTCCTCGCCGCGCGCCGGCGTGTTGATGAGAATGCTGCGTTCGTAGGTGGGGATGCCGTCGAGCGCCAGCCGCACGCTGGAGGGATCGAAGGCGCCGTAGAGCGGCAGCAGCGGCTTGCAGCAGATCGTGAACATCATCGGCGTTGGCGGATGAATGTGGATGACGGAGAAGACCTCCGGCCGCGCCTTGTAAATCTCCGTGTGGATGAAGATTTCCTGCGGCACGGCGAGGCCGTCGGCGCCCGGTTTGAGGAGCTTGCCGTCGAAGTCCGTCTCGATGATCTGCTCGTCGCTCGTGTAGCGGACTCCGGTTTCGCCAGGGCCGCGGGCGCGGATGAGCAGACGATTTTCGCCGGGCACGCGCGCGCTGACGTGGCCCAGCGCCGCGTGGGTGAGTTCGAGGCGCCCCAGCACGCGGCAGGCCTCCGCGACGCGTCCGGCGAGGTCGGAAAGATCGGTCATGGCGTTTTCCCGCGCGCGTTTCACAGAGCCGGCAGCGGCGTGGCGTCCGCCGGCAGCGGATGCCTGTCGATGTTGAGAATGAAGGCCACCGTGCAGTAATGGCCGACGAGATAGATCAGGTCGAGCACGCCGCGCTCGCCGAAACGGTCCTTCATGCGCGCGTAGGTCGCGTCGTCGACCTCGTTCTTCTTCAGCATTTGCGTCGTGAAGTCGAAGACGATGGCCTGGTCGGCGTCCATGGCGGGGCGCTCGCCGCGGGCGAGGGCGTCGCACAGCGCCTTGTCGAGGCCCTCCTGCTCGCCGATCCTGCGGTGCGCGTACCATTCATATTGCGCGGTCCAGTGGCGCGCCGTGATCAGGATCGCCATTTCCTTCAGCGCGTTTGGCAGCGAATTGCGGTAGCGCACGTATTCGCCGATCCGCTCGGAGAGCGAACAGAGTTCGGGGTTGCGCAGCAGGGCGTTGTAGGGGCCGCGCACGCCCGCGCGCGGTCCGGTGGCGATCCTGTCGTAGAGCGCGGTTTGCTCCGCGGTCATTTTTTCCCGGGGAATCGCCGGAAAGCGAACGTCGCTCATCTGTTTCTCCTCACGCCTTCGTGGCGAAACCCTTGTCGATCGCCGCGACGAAGGCGGCGGGATCGTCGATCATCGGGAAATGACCGCAATCGTCGAGAACGATTTGCGGCGCGTTTGGCAGCGCCGCGGCCATGATGGCTTTCGTCGCGACGGCGGGGCCCTTCGAGCCATAGATCACGATGGCGGTCGCCGTGAGCGTCTTCAGGTCGGCCTCGACGTCGTGCAGGCGCATGGCCCACATCGCGTTCAGACAATTCTTGGCGCCCGCCTTGTTGCGATCGATGTTCCAGCGATCGAGAAACTCGGGCGTCACCTTGCCGGGGCGCAGGCGCGGGCCGACGATGTCCATTGTCTGCGGCGTGTTGGTCCAGGTCTTCTCGGTGCGGGCCCAGCCATCCTGCCAGGTTTTCTCGGTGCGCACGGGATATTCGATGATGAAGACGCGATCCATGCGCGCCGCGTGACGGGCGCCGAGCGCGATGGCGATGGAGCCGCCGACGGAGGAACCGCCGACGCTCGCCTTCTGGACGCCGAGCGCGTCCATCAGGGCGACGACGGCGTCGGAGAAGTCATGCGCGGAAAAGAAGCGCGGCGGCGTGTCGGAATCGCCCTGGCCCGGCATGTCCCAGGCGATGACGCGGTATTTTTTCGCGAGATCGTCGATGACGAATTCATATTCAAAGGCCGAGGCGCCGTTCGAATGCATGAGAATCAGCGCCGGCCCCGCTCCGGCCTCGAGACAATGGATGCGGCCCATCCGTGTTTCGACAAACCTGTCCCTGGCGTGCATGAAACCTCCCTGGCGTGCGTTGACGCGATGCGTGGAACTATTCGGCCGCGGCCCGCGCCGCGCCGGCGTCGGGATCGAGGTGGCGGACCCTCGGCGCGACCTCGTCCATGAACAGCTTCATCGAGCGCGCCAGCTTTTCCGGCGTCGCGTAGTCGCGTCCCGCGTGGAAATTCAGCACGCCAAAGCCGCCGGACGCCTCGTAGTGATGTTCGATCCGCGCGCGCACGGTGTCGGGCGAGCCGACGAAAATATTCCCGGTGTCGACGAGGTAGTCGAAGGTGATGTCCTGAAGCGTGCCGCCGGGCGGGATGCGTTCGACCTGATGGTGCGGCGTGTTGGCGACTTCCCAGGCGATGGTCGCCTCGTAGGATTCGCGCATGTCGTCGCGCGCCTGTTTGTCGGTCTCCGCGACGTAGATGACGCGCGTCGAGCGGATCATGCCGCGCGAGGGCCTGTGTCCGGCCGCGGCCTGCGCCTCGACGAGCGTGTCGCCGAATTCGCGCAGCCGCGGCACGGGGATGAAGTCGCCGGTCAGCACGATGAGATTGAGCCGGCCCGCGAGCTTCACCGAACCCAGCGTGTTGATGCAGGCGATGGCCATGGGCGGGTGCGGTTTTTGCACCGGCGGGCATTGCAGGATCATCTGCTTGCCCTTCCAGTAGGGGCCGTCGTAGTCGAGGGGGCCGTCGGCGTTGAAGAGCTTGATGATGAGTTCCGCCGAGGCCTCCACCATGGCGCGGGTTTCCCTCGGATCGAGGCCGCGCCATTCCATCTGTCGCGGATGGAAGCCGTGGCCGATGCCCAGCATGTAGCGGCCATGGGTGATCTGGTCGGTGGCGTTGGCCTCGAGCGCGATTTGCAGGGGATGATAATAGCCGAGCGGGCGCACGCCGGCGCCAAGTCTTATGCGGCTCGTCAACGCGGCCGCCTTGGAAATGATGAGTTCGGACGGCGTCTGGTGCTCGCTGACCCAGGCTTCCTGAAAGCCCAGCCCGTCGGCGGTCACGATCTCGAAAATGTCGCGGTCCCAGGCGTCGCCGAGGCTGCGCGCGGGCCGGCGGTTGTTCGAGAAAAGTCCGAATTCCATGGCGTGCTCCCCCCCGGCGGCTCGCCGCCCGTCCTCGTGCGCGATACTCTAGCCGCGGCGCGGCGACGATGCAAAACGCGCGTCGTTCACGCCGTCGGCTTTTTCGGGACGAGCTGGAAAATGCCGCGGAAAATCGCGACCGTTTCTCCCGCGGGCGTCAGCACCTTCGCGTCGAACGTCTGCGAACGGCGCGTGCGCGCGACTTCATGCGCCTCGACCGTGAGAATTTCGCCGACCTTGCCGGGGCTGACGTAAGTGATGTGCGCGGATTGCGTGACGCCGCCGTCGCTCTGGCTGAGGCAGGCGAAGGCGCAGGCGGTGTCGCAAATGCTGAACAGAAAGCCGCCGTGAATATAGCCGCGTCCGTTGACGCTGCTGGCGGGCGGATCGACGGCGAGCACGACGCGGCCATTGGCTGCCTCGGCGACTTCGATCGCCAGTTCGCGCAGGAGCGGACTGCGCCGCGCGCGCTCGCGCAGTTGTTCGAGAACATCGGGTTTTGTTTCGCTGGTCATCTTGCTTCCGGTCGCGGCTTTCAGTTCAGCGCGCCCGTGACGCGCGTGTAACGTTCGATCACGGATTTCGGCGTCGCGGCGGCCTTGCCGACGAGCGCGTCCATC
Organism: uncultured Hyphomicrobiales bacterium; assembly: GCA_903884435.1. Lineage (GTDB taxonomy): Bacteria > Pseudomonadota > Alphaproteobacteria > Rhizobiales > Beijerinckiaceae > Terripilifer. The sequence goes on from CAISEY010000156.1 coordinate 8,231, forward strand.
GCCGCGGCGTCGATGGGCGTGACGTCGAGTTGCAACGCGAGGCCCTCCTTCACGAAATCGGGATCGCGCGCCATGGCGATGAAGGCCTTGCGCAAGGCGTCGGCGCGCTCCGGCGGCAGACCCGGCGGGGCGGCGAAGGGCAAAGCCATGAAGAAGGGCATTTCGGTGAAATCGAGCAATTGCAGCCCTTCCACGTCCTTCACGAATTCGCGCGCGATGGGCGTGTCGGGAAGGTCCGGCAGACGCGTCGTCCGGCCGAAGGCGACGATCGGACGGAAGACGCCGTCGCGCCAGGCGGCGGCCTGCTGGCCGCGGATCGCGGAAAGGCCAATGATCTGCGCGTCGAGTTCGCCGTTGAACATGGCGAGAAAAATTTGCGGGGCGCCGGTGTAGCCGCGCACGAGTTCGAGATTGAGCCCCATCAGCTCCTTCGCGACGAGGGGCACGGTGCGGTTGGTCGCGCCGGGGCCGCTGGTGCCGATTTTGGCCGGCTTGCCGGGCTTTTGCAGGTCCGCCACGCTCGTCGCCGGGAAGGATTTGTGGACGGTGAGCAGATAGGCGTCGAGCCCGTAGGACGAAAGCGAGCCAAGCCAGGTGAGTTTGGCTGGGTCGAAACGCGCGGCGGGGTCGCCCTGGATCGCCGCTTGCGGCGTGCCGCGCTCCAGCACGGAGATCACCGAGCCGTCTTTTTCCAGAGTGTTGTAGAGCCGGTTGGCGAGGGTCAGCCCGCCCGCGCCGGGAGCGTTCTCGACCACCGCGCGCGGCGCGCCCGGCAGAAAGCGCGGCAGATGGCGCGACACGAGCCGCGCCGCCGTGTCGTTGACGCCGCCGGCGCCGCTCGGCACGAAAATCGTGATCGTGCGGCCCTTGTAGAAGGCCTCGACGGATTGCGCTCGCGCCGTGACCGGCGCGAGACAGAGCGCCAGCGTCGCCGCGAGCGCCCGAAGGCGGCGCATGGCGCCGGCCTCAGTCAAGCGGCATGTCCGACAGCAATTGTCCGTAGCCCTCGACGGGCTGGCGAACGTTGAGTCGCCGCTGGATTTCCCAGCTGCGCGTGCAGATGGGGTGGATGACGGGAACGCCAAGGTCTTCCTCCAGAGCCTCGATGACTTCCATCACGCGCCAGCCGGAGCCGAGCAGATAGAGCGCGTCCGCCTTCTTGTGGCGCAGGAAGGCTTTCTTGACGTGGGCGTAGACCTCGTAGGGCGAAAGTTGTCCCACGTCCGCGAAGGGCACGTCGAGTCCTTCCATGCCCTTCACGTCGAAGCCGGCCTGACGAAAATAATCGGCGAACATGTCGTTGATCGGCCCGGTGAAATAGGTGGCGCCGACGAAGCTCTTCACGTCCATCGCCCGCATGGCGCGCACGTGATTGGAGCCGGACGTGAACATGCCGATTCCGTATTTGTCCTCCCACTTCCTGATCAGCGCGGTCTCGCCTTCGTAGCCGAGCAGCATGAAGGGGGGCGCGCCCTCGGGATGGATCACGTCGCATTTGGCTTCCGCGAGGCGGGCGACCAGGGGCTCGTAGGGCTCCGCCGCGCGCTTGAACTCGTCGACCGTGCCCTTGCGGATGTCGAGGAACAGCGGCAGCAGGCACACGCCCTCGGGAAGAATGCGGATCAATTCCTCGATGCCGCCGGGACGCATCGTCGGCTTCACGCATCCCACGACGCCGCGCCAGCTTGTATAGGCCATTCGTTCCTCCTCGATTTCGCTGGAGCGACGTTAGGCAAAGGACGCGCGCGCCGCAACTCTCGCCGCGCGTAAAAATTCAGCCGGAACTCCGGGCGCGGGCTCCACAAACGCAAATCCCCCGCTATAGTCCGCGGCGGAGCGGGCGCGGGGACGCGCCGGGCGAGACGAGGGAGACGTGCCAGTGATGTATCGCGATCTGATCTGCCAGGAAATCAAGTTCAAGGGCCACAACGGCGACGAATGCACCGCCTATTACGCGCGCCCCGCGGGCAATGGACCCTTCCCGGGCGTCGCCTTCATCCATCACATTCCCGGCTGGAACGAGATCTGCATCGAGACGGTTCGCCGTTTCGCCCATCATGGCTACGCCTGCGTCAGCAACAATCTCTATTCGCGCCTCGGGGAGGGCGACGCCGACGACATCGGGGCGCGCGCCCGCGCGGAAGGCGGCGTTTCCGACGAGCAGTTCCTCGGCGATTTCAGCGGCGCCATCGACTGGTTGCGCGCCCGGCCGGAGTCCAACAAAAAGGTCGGCATCATCGGCTATTGCTCCGGCGGCCGGCAGAGCTATCTGGCGGGCTGTCGTCTGCCGAACATCCAGGCGGTCGTGGATTGCTGGGGCGGGCGCGTCATGGTGAAAGACCCGGGCGCGCTCAACGCGCGGCAGCCCGTGGCGCCGATCGACTTCACGAAAGACCTCAAGGCGCCGCTGCTCGGCATCTTCGGCAACGACGACAAGGAGCCGGATCCCGATCAGGTCAACAAGACCGAGGAAATTCTCAAGAGCCTCGGCAAGACATACGAGTTCCATCGCTACGACGGCGCCGGCCACGCCTTCTTCGACTGGAGCCGCGCGAGCTACCGCGCCGAACAGGCTATGGACGCCTGGAAAAAAATTCTCGCCTTCTACGGCAAGCACCTCGCCTGAGGCGGCCGGAGGACGTTTCCATGTGTTCCTACATCACGGAAAAGGCGAACATCTTCGGCAGCGCCAAGGGGCGTTCGGGCTGGATGGCGGTGGACACGGCGGTGGTCTATTACGACCACCCCACCCATGTTCAGCTCGATCACGCGCTGAACATCGACATCGTCAATTCGCGCACGCACGAGCGCGTCGCGATTGAACTGTCGGCGGCCTCGGCGCGCGAACTCGTCGCGCGCATCCAGGCGGCGCTCGACTCGGGCGAGGCGATCCACCTCGGCTCGGGCGAGGCGGACCCGCTCTTCGCGACAGGAGCCCCGGCATGACCATCGAGATGCACGATCTCGCGGGCGCCAATCCGGACGTCCGCTTCAGCCCGTTTTGCTGGCGCGCGCGCATGGCGCTCGCCCACAAGGGGCTCGACGTGAAGACGATTCCCTGGCGCTTCTCCGACAAGGAGACGATCGCCTTCTCCGGCCAGGGGCTCGTGCCGGTGATCCGCGACGGCGGCAAGGTCGTTCACGACAGCTGGGCCATCGCCGAATATCTCGACGAGGCCTATCCGGAGCAGCCCGGATTGATGGACGGGCCGCAGGGCAGGGCGCTGGCGAGTTTCGCGCGGCACTACGCGCAATCGGTCATCAATCCCGTCGCGCTGAAGGCGGTGTTGCTCGACATTTACAATTGCCTCGACGAGGGCGACAAAAAGTACTTTCGCGACTCCCGCGAAAAGCGGGTGGGCATGACGCTCGAGGCCTTCACCGCCACGCCGGACGCGGCCTTCGCGGCGATGAAGACGGCGGTCGCCACCCTGCGCGCCGTCGTGCAGGGGCAGCCCTTCATTCACGGCGACCAGCCGGCTTTCGGCGATTATTGCGTGTTCGGCACGTTCATGTGGGCGCGCAACGTTTCGAAGGTGAAGTTGCTGGCGGAGGACGATCCGGTTCACGCCTGGCGCGAGCGGATGCTCGATTTGTTCGACGGCCTCGCGCGAAAGTCGCCCGGCGTCGGCGCGTGATCCGAAACACGGGAGGACGAGATGATCGAACTGCATTACTGGCCGACCTCGAACGGGCAAAAAATTTCGATGGCGCTCGAGGAGATGGGCTTGCCCTATGAAATCCACGCCGTGAACATCGGCAAGGGCGAGCAGTTCAGGCCGGAGTTCATCGCGATCTCCCCGAACAACCGCATCCCCGCGATCATCGATCGCGATCCGCCGGGCGGCGGCGCGCCGCTTTCGATTTTCGAATCGGGCGCCATCCTCGTCTATCTCGCGGAGAAGAGCGGCAAGTTCATGCCGAAGGACATTCGCGGACGCAGCGAGGTTCTGCAATGGCTGTTCTGGCAGGTGGGCGGGCTCGGCCCCATGGCCGGGCAGAAAGGGCACTTCCTGCACAGCGCGCCGGAGCCGATTCCCTACGCCATCGACCGCTACACGAAGGAGACCGACCGGCTTCTCGGCGTGCTCGACCGCCGGCTCGCCGGGCGCGACTTCATTTGCGGCGATTATTCCATCGCGGACATGGCCAGCTATCCCTGGACGTTCTCGCAACAAAAGCGCGAACCGGACATCCTCGCGACTTTCGCCAACGTGAAGCGCTGGGTCGAGGCGATCAGGGCGCGGCCGGCGACGGTCGCCGCCTACGCGAAGGGCGAGCCGCTGACGGCGCAGCCGGTGAGCGAGGGGGAGCGCAAGCGCAATCTCTATGGACAGACGGCCGCCAATGTCGCGGCGCGCCTTGGCGGTTAACGCCCGATGTAACGCGCGGCTGGCGGCACTTGCCCATCCGCGCGCCATGAACTAGCTTTCGTGCATCGCGGGGAACACGCGGCTGTTCAGATCGCGTTCCCGCGCCGGACAGGGGACGCGCCAGTCTTGCGCGACGAGGGGAGAGACGCGGCATGACTGAGTATATGCCATATCTGTTTGTCGCTCACGGTCTGTGCGCCTTCGCGCTGCTGGGCGCCGTCACGCACCAGGTCCTGAGCGTCTGGTGGCCCGTGCGGGGCGGCAACCCGAATTTCATGGCGCGGTTCCGGGCCGTGAAGGCGGCGAACTACGTCAACGCGATCATCGTCCTCTACATTCTGACGTTTACGTTCGGCTCCATCGTTTACCCCGCCTATCGCATCGGCGCGCGCGTCTACATGGAAAATCTCAAGATGAGCGCGGTGGTCGGCTCGTTCGAGATGAAGGAACATCTAGTCACCTTCGGCCTCGGCCTGCTGGCGCCCTACTGGTTCTACTGGCGGCAACCCATGCAGCCGGGACACGAACTGACTCGCAAGATGCTGGTTTTGCTGCTCGCCCTGTTCGTCTGGACGGCGTTTCTGACGGGCTATGTTCTCAACAACATCCGGGGGGTCTGAGATGAATTTCTCTCGCGCGTTTCCCGCCTTTTCCGTCGGTTTCGGCGTCGTCTATCTCGCGTCGATGTATTTTCATCCGGCGCTGACCCTGTTCACTTACGTGCCGCGCACGGGCCAGTGGATGAAGGGCGCCCAGGGCGCGGCCGAACTCGCCCGCGCGGCGCCGGGCATGTACTGGTATTCGTGGCTCGCGACGGGCCTCATGGCCGGACTTGCGTGCGGAGCCATCGCGCTCGCGACGCCGGAGAACATTCGCAACAAGGTCTGGTCGGGCTGGGTCTGGGTCGCGCCTGTGGCGCTGACCGTGATTCTGACGTATATCGAACGCACCTGGTTCGGCTTCAAATAAGCACGGACGGGGCGGGATGGAGACGCACATGCGCGACGCACTGTTTCGATTGTCATTCGCCGCTGTTCTGGCGTTCGGGCTCGCCGCGGCGAGCGGCGGGACGGCTTTCGCGGGCGGCGGCTCCTTCGACAGCATGGACGACGACGACGCGGACGCCGGTCCCGCCTATGTCGGCGACGTCAAGGACAAGAGCGGCAATCCCATCGCCGACGCCAAGATTTCCGTCACGGTGAAGGCGTTCAACTCCAGCCTGATCCTGCGCGCCGACGACCAGGGACATTTCCACGTCAAGGGTTTCGACAAAAGCGTCAATCCCGACGAGGTCGAGATCGGTTGCAGCATGGACGGCTACAAGTCCTTCGCGCTGAACCGCGAGCGGGCGGGAACGGAGCCGAATTCGCCGGTCGAGATCGTGTGCCTGCTCGAAAAGCAGTGAGACCGGCGGCGCTTCAGCGCCCGAGACCGATTTTCAGATAGCGCGTGTCGACAAGCTGGTCGAGCGAGGGAGCGGCGCCGGCGATGACCCCGCCATCGCGCATGAACCCGATCACCCGCTCCAGCCCCTCCATGCTGATTTCGCCTTCCATCGGAAGGACATGCCTTTCCGGCTTGAAGAAGAGATCGAGCGTCGCGAAGGCTGAATCCTCCGACGATCCCCACCAGTCCTTCATCAGCAAAACCAGCCGTCCGTGGTTTTCGGGATCGCGAATGAATTTGAAACTGTCGCGCATGGCGCGGACGTAACGCACGAGCGTCTCCTGGTGTTGTTCGGCCCAGCCGCGGCGGGCCGCCGTCACGGTGTAGAGAAATTCCGGCACCGCCTCGCTGGTCGCGCCAAGCAGGCGAAAGCCCTGGCGTTGCGCGTAAAAATCCTGCGGCTGGCCCAGCGGCACGGCCTCGCAATCATCGTTGACGAGACACTGGAAACGCGCCGACGTGCCCTCGATGACGCGAATGTTGAGGTCTTCCTTTTTCACTCCGTGTTTTTCGAAGAGCGCGAGCGTGGCAAGCGATACGCTGCCGGTCATGTCCGCCATGCCGATCCTGCGACCCTTCAGCTCGGCGATGCTTTTGTACCAGGGCTTGGCCACGAGGCTGTAGACGGGATTGTTGAACTCGGCGGCGATCGCGACCGTGTCGGCGCCGCGCATGGCCGCGGTGACGAGGAACGAAGTCGCGACATGCGCCACGTCGGCGTTGCCTTCCCGCAACGCGACGAGGCTCGCTTCCGCGCCCTCCTCGATGGGCACCATCGTGAAAGCGATGTCGTTTTTCGCGAAAAATCCCAGCTTGTCCGCGACCCGCATGGGCAGCGAGAAAATGCTGCGCCAGGTCGAGGCGGTTTGCGCGTAACGAAGCGGCAGGGGATCGGCCGCGCGCGCGGGCGCGACCGTGGCGACGAGCGCGAGGACAAACGTGAAACGAGCGAGCATTGCCGGACTTTCCATGTTGTTTCCGTCGGCGCGAGCATACACGCTGGCGCGCGCGGCGCCCATGATCGTCAGTCGCCGGCGATCCGCGAATAGCGCGCGATCACGTCCTTCGGCGTGGCCGCGGCCCTGATCACGAGGGCGCGGACCGCGTCGCCGTCGATGGGCGAGAGTTCGAGGCCGAGCTGTTTCGCGCCCTCGACGAAGGCCGGATCCTTCATCGTCGCCATGAAGGCGGTTTGCAGCGCCTTCGCGCGGTCGGCGGGAACGCCGGGCGGCGCGACATAGGGCAGGGCGCTGAAGAAGGGCAATTCCGCGAATTCCACCATCGCCAGCGACTCCGCGTCCTTCGCGAGTTCGCGGCCCGTTGGCGCGTCGGCGAGTTCCGGCAGGCGCGTCGCGCGCCCGAATTGCACCAGCGCGCGCACGCGCTTTTCCGCCCACATGGCGGGCTGGCCGGCGCGCAGCGCGGACAGACCGATCACCTGGCCGTCGAGCTCGCCGGTTTGCATGGCGAGGAACATGGGCGCCGCGCCCGTGTAACCGCGCACGACGCGGACGTTGAGGCCAAGCACTTCCTTCGCCAGGGTCGCGAAGGTGAGATTGGTGGTGCCGGGATTCATGCCTCCGAGCGTCAGCGTCACGCCGGAGGGGCCGAGGTCGGCGACGGTTTTCGCGGGATGCGTCGCGTTGACGGCCATGATGTAGGCGTCGTCGGCGTAGGAGGAGATCGAGCCGAGCCAGGTGAAGCGCGCCGGATCGTATTTCGCGTTGGGGTCGCCGAGGATGGCGACCTGGGGCGCGCCGCGGTCGAGAATGGCGATCACCGATCCGTCCTTCTCGGCGGAATTGTACATGCGGTTGGCGCCGACGACGCCGGCCCCGCCGGGAATGTTCTGCGCGACGATCGCGGGATTGCCGGGAATGTACTTGCCGAGATGCCGGGCGAGGAGGCGGCTGGCGAGATCGTTGACGCCGCCGGGGGCCGCCGGGATCGTCATGGTGACGGTGCGGCCCTTGTAGAATTGCTCGACGCCCTGCGCGCGCGCCGCGGCGTTTCCGGCGCAGAGGGCCGCCGCGAGGACCAGGCCGCGCGAGAAGGGCTTCGTTGTCGCGGGCATCGGGCCTCCGTCGTTCATTCGCGTCCGCGCGAAACGATGTTCACGTAACGCTCGATGACCTCCTTCGGCGTCGCGGCCATGCGGGCGACGAGGGCGCGCACGCCATCTCCATCGACCGGCGTGATCTCGAACCCGGCCTTGCGCGCGTCCTCGAGAAACAGCGGGTCTTTCACCATGTCCATGAACGCCTTGCGCAGGGCGGCGGCGCGTTCGGGCGGAACGTCCGGCGGCGCGACGAAGGGCAGCGCCATGAAGAAGGAGATTTCGGCGAATTCCATCATCGACAGGGCGGCGGGATCGGACACGAGCTCGCGCGCCGTCGGCACGTCGGGGAATTCCTCGAGCCGCGTGCGGCGGGCGAATTGCAGCAGCGGCCGCAGTTGTCCGCTGTTCCACAGGGCCGGCTGCGCGCCGCGCGCCGAGCCCATGCCGATGACCTGGCCATCGAGCTCGCCCGATTGCATGGCGAGGAACATCGGCGCGCCGCCGTTGTAGCCGCGCACGATCTGCACGGGCAGTTTCAGGAGATCGCGCGCGAGAATCGCGAAGGTGAGATTGGTGGAGCCCGGCTTGTCGCCGCCAAGCCGCACGAGCGCGCCGGGCTTTTTCAGATCGTCGAGCGTTTTCGCGGGATGGCGATCCATCACCAGCATCAGATAGGCGTCGTTTTCGTAGGACGAGAGCGACCCGATCCAGGTGAATTTCAGCGGATCGTATTTGGCGTTGGGGTCGCCCTCGTAGGGCAGTTGCGGCGTGCCGCGCTCCATGATGGCGATGGTCGCGCCGTCGCGGTCCATCGTGTTGTAGAGGCGGTTGGCGACGAGCATGCCGCCGGCGTCGGGGATATTTTGCGCGACGACGGCGGGATTGCCGGGGATGAAGCGGCCAAGATGGCGCGAGAGCAGACGCGCGTTGTGGTCGTAATTGCCGCCGGGCGAGGTCGGGATGACGAGATGGATCGTCCGGCCCCTGTAGAATTGCTCGACGCTCTGGGCGCGCGCCGCGGCGCCCGCCGCGAGGAGGCAGAGCGCCGCGCCGGCGGCCGTGAAAAAGCGACCGGTCTTCATCGTGAACTCCCGCGGGTCAGGGAAGGGCCGGCATGGATTCGAGCAGACGCCCGTAACCCTTGCGCGGCTCGTTGACGTGCAGGCGCTTCTGGAATTCCCAGACGCGCGCCGGCACGGGATGCACCACGGGAACCTCGAGATCGTCCTCGAGCGTCTGGATGATGTGCAGCGTGCGCCAGCCGGAGCCCAGCATGTAAATGGCGTCGGCGCCGCCAACACGCAGGAAATGCTTCTTGATGTGGGCGTAGACCTGCTCGCCCGAGAGTTCCTGCGCCTTGTTGAAGGGCACGTCGATGCCCTCCATGCACTTCACCTCGAAGCCGGCGTCGCGAAAATATTGCGCGAAGGTGTTGTTGATCTCGCCGGGGAAATAGCTCGCGCCAACGATGCTCTTCACCCCGAGGGCGCGCAGGGCGGTGATGTGATTCTGGCCCGCGGTGAAGATCGGAACCTTGTATTTCTCTTCCCAGTCCCTGACGATTTTCGCCTCGCCCGCGAGGCCGTGCACCATGAAGGGCGGCGCCCCGTTGGGGTGAATGGCGTCGCAGCCCTGTTCGGCGAGCAGCGCGATCTGCTCCTCGTAGGCGCTCATCATGGTGAGAAATTCATCGCGCGTGCCGCGGCGGATGTTGGTGAACAGCGGAATGACGCCGATGCCCTCAGGCAACAGGCGGATGAATTCCTCCAGCGCGCCGGGCCGCAGCGTCGGGTGAATGATGCCGGCTATGCCGCGCCAGGCCGAAAACGCCATGAAATTTCCTCCAGCTCGCGCGGCGGGGCCGCTTCCGGAAAAGGTTAGAACAGACGCGCGCCAAAGACCAGACCGGCGCGGCTCTTGCGAGAGGGCGAGCGGCGCCTCTAGTATCGCGCCATCGACAAACTCATCTCGATCAAACGGGACACACGCGTGACCATGACAGCCACCGCGCCGGCCGCCCTGGCGACAACGAAGAAAATCGGCGCTCCCATCATCGAGGTGAGAGACGCGGGGAAATCCTTCTTCGTCAACCAGAAGACCCTGACGGTCTTCCGGAATCTGTCCTATTCCATTCGCGAGGGCAGCTTCCTCTCCATCGTCGGCCCCTCCGGGTGCGGAAAGTCCACGCTGCTGAAACTGATCGCGGGGCTCGACGCGCCGACGTCGGGCGAAATCCGGTTCGAGGGGCGCAAGGTCACGGGGCCGGCGGAAGGCATGATCTATGTCTTCCAGCAGTACACGAAATCGATTTTCCCGTGGCGAACGGTCATCGAGAACATCGATTTCGGGCTGCAAAGCCACAAGAAGCTGCCGCGCAACCAGGCGCGCGAACGCTGCATGGAATACATCAGGCTCGTCGGTCTCGAGGGCTACGAGAATCACTTTCCCTATCAATTGTCCGGCGGGATGCAGCAGCGCGTCGTCATCGCGCGCGCGCTCATCTGCGAGCCCAGGGTGCTCCTGATGGACGAGCCCTTCAGCGCCGTCGACGCGCTGACGCGGGCGATCCTGCAGGAACTGATCCTGAAAATATGGGACACGATTCCCGTGACGATTCTCTTCGTGACGCACGACGTCGAGGAAGCCGTGTTCCTCTCGAGCCACATTTTCTCGCTGACGAAAGCGCCGGCGACGATCCACGAGGACGTGGACATCGACCTCGCCTGGCCGCGCGATCCGGTCAAGACTCGCGCCGAGCCGCGCTTCACCGAGATTCGCCAGAAGCTCTTCGCCTCGATCTTCCTGCAGGAAAAGGGCGACGCGCCCGGAAACCACTGAGCCGCACGGGAACCGCACGACATGAAAAAGCGCTGGCCTGGTTTTCTGCTGATCGCGGTCTTGCTGATCCTGTGGGAAATTTCTTCCGCCAACACATGGATCGACCCCATCACGTTCCCGCGGGTCAGCGTGATTTTCGCCTCGTGGGTGAAGACCATCTGGACCTCCGGCGAATTGCTGCGCCAGCTCCTGCCGAGTCTGGGACGCATTTTCGCGGGGTTCTTTTTCGCGGTGGTCGTCGCGGTTCCGCTCGGCCTGCTCATGGGCACGACGCCGATCGTCTACAGGCTGCTCGAGCCCATCACGGAATTCATTCGCCCGATTCCCAGTTCCGCCTATATTCCCGTCGCCATCCTGTTTCTTGGCATCGGAAACGAGATGAAGATTTTCGTCGTCTTCCTCGCCTGCACCTTTCCGATCCTGCTGAACACCTATGGCGGCGTGCGCGGCATCGATCCGGTGCTGATCGACACGGGCCGCACCTTCGGCGTCGGGCGTCTGAAAACGCTCTGGCAGATCATCCTTCCGGCCTCCATGCCGAACATTCTCACGGGCATGCGCATCAGCCTCGGCATCGCGCTCATCGTCGCCGTGGTGGCGGAAATGATCACCGGCAATAGCGGAATCGGCTATTTCATCCTCGACATGCAGCGCATCTTCCGCGTGCCCGAGATGTTCGCGGGCATTTTCACGCTGGGCCTGCTGGGCTTCTTCATCAACTACGTCTTCCTTCGAATCGAAGGACATTTCCTGCGCTGGAGGGGCACGAGTGTCGAAACCTGACCACAAGGGCGCGGTCTGCGTCAGCGGCGCCGCGGGCGGCATCGGCGAGGTTCTCGTCGGGCGCCTGCTCGGGGAGGGCTACGCGGTTTCCGCCTGGGACATGGCGCCGGGGCCGCTCGCGGCGATCTCGAACGCGAACTTCGTCTTTCACGCGCTCGATACGCGCGACAAGGCGGCGCTCGCGCGAGCCGTCGCCGACGCGCGATCACGGTTCGGGCGGCTGCACGGGTTTGTGTCCCTCGCGGCCATCTACCGGACGCAGCCCTTCCTCGACATCGACGAGGAGACCTGGGACGCCCATTTCAGCGTCAACCTGAAGGGAACGCTGCTGGCGGCGCAGGCGGTCCTGCCGACGCTGCGGGCGCAAAAAAGCGGCAGCGTTGTGCTGTTTTCCTCGCTCATGGCGCGCACGGGCCTCGCCGGCAGCGCCGCCTACGCCGCCACGAAGGGCGGAGTTCTCGGCCTCGCGCGCGCCATGGCGATCGACGTGGCTCCCGACAACGTGCGGGTCAACACGGTGTCGCCGACCATCGCGGACACGGCGATGCCGCGCGCCAATCTCACGGACGAGCAGATGCGCGCGCGCGCCGACGCGAGCCCGATGAAGCGTCTCGGCATGCCGCTCGACATGGCGGAAGCCGCGATTTTCCTGCTCGATCCCGAAAATTCCTACATGACCGGCGCGGATATTCGCGTCAACGGCGGCTCTACTCTCTTCTAGGACATGCCCATGAACGTCATCGTCACAGGCGGAGCCAGCGGCATCGGCGAGGGCGCGGCGCGGCGCCTGGCCCGCCGCATGCACGTGGTCATCGCCGACCGCAACCTCGCCGGCGCCCGTGCGCTGGCGGATGAACTCAACGGAGCCGGCTTGAAGGCGAGCGCCGTCGAAGTCGATGTTTCCAGCAAGGCCTCCGTGCGCGCCATGGTGGACTGGACGCTCGCCAACGTGGGCGACATCGACGCGCTGTTCGCCAACGCCGGGTTCAATCGCCGCGCCGACGTGGGAGACATCACCGGGGAAGACTGGGACGCGATGATCGCGACCCACGTCAAGGGCGTGTTCCTGTGCAATCAGGCGGTGATCCCCGGCATGCTCGCGCGCGGCAAGGGCGCCATCGTCAACACGTCCTCGGACTTCGCGGTCATGGGCGTCGCGCGGCTGGGCGCCTATTGCGCCTGCAAGACCGCGATCTATTCGCTGACGAAATCCATCGCGCAGGAATTCACGCCGCGCGGCATTCGCGTCAACGCCATCGGGCCAGGCCCGATCGACACGCCGATTCTGCGCCAGGGCCGTTCGGACGAGGTCTTCGCCGAACATTCGAAGCACTTGCTGCGCGGCGTTCCGCTCGGGCGCCTCGGCACGCCGGACGAAGTCGCCGTGTCCGTCGATTTTCTGCTGAGCGACCGCGCGTCGTTCATTTCGGGTCAGCTCGTTCATCCCAATGGCGGGCAATTGATGTGGTAGGCGGCGCCGGGCGCGCGACGGAGAGACGGCCATGAAATCCAGAGCCTCGATGATCGCGCTCGTCGCCACGATGGCGTTGACCGGCGGGGTGGCCGAAGCCGCCGACAGGGTGCGCGCCAGTCTCTTCAAGATCGGCGCCTCCACCAACGCCTGGATCGCGAAGACGCAGGGCTTCTTCGACCGGAACAATCTGGACGTCGAGTTCATCGAATTCCGCAATGGCAACGAGGCGATCACCGCCAACCGGGGCGGCTCGGTGGACATCATCATGTCCATTCCGGGCACCGTCATGGTGGCCAGCGAGCGCGGCTTCGATCTCGTCCTGCTCATGCAAAACGAGGTGGCGCGGGCCGCGGGGCCGGACGCGGGCTCGATCCAGGTTCTGGCGGATTCGCCTTTTCAAAAATTGTCGGACCTCGCGGGCCGGAAGCTCGCGGTCTCCGGCCTGCACAGCCAGATGAGCGTCTCCGTGCAAACCTCCTTCGAGAAGGCGGGCGTCGACTGGAGCAAGATGCAGGTGATGGAACTGCCGTTCCCCGCGATGAACGACGCCCTTCGCGCGAAGCAGGTCGACGCCGTGGCGCAGCTCGATCCCTTCACGACCCAGCTTCGCACCTCGGGCGGCGGGCGCGTGCTCTCGTGGCTTTACGTGGACGCGGTTCCCGAACAGCCCATTGGCGCGTGGTACGCGACGAAGGCTTACGTGGACAAGAACCGCGATCTCGTGAACCGCTACGTGAAATCGCTGCGGGAGGCCATCGACTGGCTCGACGCGGACGAGGCGCGCGCCCGGCGCTCCATCGCCGAATACACGGGGCTCGATCCGAAGCTCATCGAGACCATGCCCGTCATCAAATGGAGCTGGCGGATCGACATGGACCGCTGGCAGGCGACCGCGGACATGATGCGCAAGGCCGGCGAATTGCAAAAGCCTCACAAGGCGGATGAATATATTTCCGACATCGCGCGCCAGTTCGTCGTTAAATAGCCGGCGCCCGGGCGAGACCCTTCTCCCCGCTCGCGCGGGGAGAAGGTGAAGATTTTCAGCGGTGGCGGGTGATCGTGTCGATCAGCGCGGGCTTGCCGCTCTTCACCACCTTCAGCGCGCGTTGCAACGCCGCCTTCACGTCCTTCGGATCCTCGATCGGGCCCTCGCCGTAAACGCCCATCGAGCGCGCGAGCGCGCCGAAGTCCGGTTCGGGGCCGTAGAGGTCCATGCCGATGTGGGCCTTCGCCTCGTCGGTGCCGCGCAGCCGCGCCATGCGAATCTGGTGTTCCCAGTCGTTGTAGTAGGCGCGGTTGTTGTACATGACGATGAGGATGGGGATTTCGTATTTCGCCGCGATCCACAGCGCGCCCGCGTCGAACATCAGGTCGCCGTCGGGTTGCAGATCGACGACGAGACGCTTGTGTTTTTTATGCGCCAGCGCGACACCGAGCGACATGCCGATCTGCGTGGACGTGCCAAGCTCGACGCCGGGATGCCGCCAGGGCTTGTCGAAATCCCACAATTTGCGCACGCCGTTCTTGAGCGTGTTGGCGGTGAGCACCCAGTCCTCGTCCTTGATGACGTCCCAGACCTCGAGGGCGAGACGCTCGGTGGTCATGGGAGCTACGTCCCAGTCCTTTTTCGCGTCCTTCTGCCATTTCGCCCAGGTCTCGTCGTGGCGCTTGCCGATTTTCGCCTTGCGCGCGGCGATTTTCGCCTGGAGCCTGGAGTCGCCGGCGATGCGTTTTTCGAGCATGTCGGTGAGCACGGGCAGGCCGAGCGCGGTGTCGCCGAGCGCGCGCACCGAGCAGGGCTGCATGCGGCAATAATCCATCGCCCATTTGCTGATGCCGACCTCGGCGAAGCCCATTTCCAGCCATTCCGCGTCGGCGTTGACGATGGGCGAGACGACGCGGGTCGTGCTGTTGAGCTCGTGCGTCGCCTTTTCGAAGTCCTTCACGTCGAGGCCGAGCACCACGTCGACGCCCTTCAGCGCGGGCTTGTCGAGGCTGACGCAGAGCGGATGCCTGTTGGGGAAATTGAGCGCGTTGTTGATGTCCCACACGCCCGCGCCGATGGTTTCGGCGAGCCGCACGATGTTCTCGAACCCGCCCTCGCGACGGCCCGCGTATTCGGGCAGCAACAGCGGATAGTCGGATTTCAGCAGCCTGTCGGCGATCTGTTCGATGGCGGCGGGGTCCGGCATCATTTTCGACGGCGTCGCCACGGCGGCGGCCGGGTGCATGCGCGGCTCCTCCGTGATGGGCGCTTCCTGCAACGCGGCGTCGTAACACATGTAGATCGGGCCCTTCGGCTCGGTCGTCATGATCGAATAGGCGCGCGCGAAGCTCTCGGGCACGCCATGGATCGAGGTCGGCTGGTAATCCCATTTCACGTAGTCGCGCACGGCGTTGCCCTGCACGAGGGCGGTGTGGGTCCAGTCGATGTGCGGCCGGCGCTTGCCCTCGTCCATCGGGCCGGTCGCGCCCATGATGAAGATCGGAACGCGGTCGATGAAGGCGTAGTAGATCGCCATGTTGGCGTGCAGCAGCCCCACGAGATTGTGCAGGATCACGGCCATCGGCTTGCCGCAGGCCTTGGCGTAGCCATGGGCGATCTCGACCGCGATTTCCTCGTGGTTGCACAGCATCATCTGCGGATCGTTGCAGCCGTAGTTGATGAGCGAATCGTGCAGGCCGCGGAAGCTCGCGCCGGGGTTGAGCGTGATGTATTCGAAATCGTAGCGCTGGATGAGATCGACGATCACGTCCGATTGCCAGCCGCGCAACTTGTCGTTGGTGCGGTTGCTCTTCTTGCCTTTCGCCGTCGTTGTTTTCCGTGCCGCCTTCGCCATTCGTCCCTCCCGGTGAATTCATTCGCGCCCGCGCGCGGTCACAGTCTGTTGCGCGGCTCCGAGCCGAACAGGGCCTCGCCCGCGGATTCGAAGTTCGACATCTGCGCCTGGCCGTGCGCCATCAGCGTGTGAATGTCGCGAAAGCGGCGCTCGAACGGGCTGCCGTCGAAAATCGCGTTGGTGCCCGCCGCCGTGAAAGCGAAATCGACGATCTCGCAACACTCCTTCATCGAGCCGGTGATGGCGAGGCGCAGATCGGCGCGATTGGCGAGCGACAGGCTTTCGCCGGCGACGAGCGAGGCCCAGACCTCGCGGAAGGTTTCGCGCAGGAAGGCCCGCGCGGCGCGCCATCTGGCCCGCGCCCTCGCCACCTCGACGCGCACAGCCGCGTTTTGCGACAGGGTCGCCGTCGCGCCGGCGAAGGGTCCGCCGCCCTTTTTCTGTTCCGCGAGCTTCATGTATTCGACGAGGCAGGCGTCGGCGAGACCGATCGCGACGCCCGAGAAAGCGATGCCGTAAAGCGTCAGCATGGGAATGGAATAGAAGGGATGCGGCTCGCGGCGATCGGCCTGCGAATCCCGCCAGGTCGTGTATTTTTCGGGGATGAAAAGATCGGTGACGGTGTAGTCGTTGCTGCGCGTGCCGCGCAGGCCGAGCGTGCGCCAGGCGTCGATGACATTCGCCTTTTCGCGGGGGAACAGCATGGTGCGGAACACCGGCTGGCCCTTCGCGTCGAGCCGGGGCTTGTCGCCGTCATGGACGATCGAATGGCCGCCGAACCATTTCGAGTGATGGCCGCCGCTGCCGAAGCGCCACTTGCCGGTGACGCGATAACCCCCTTCGACGACGACCGCCTTCGCGAGGCCCGCGGGCGGCCCCCAGCAGACGACGCCGTTGGTGGACAGAAACACTTCCTCGAGCACGTCGGGCGGCAGGTAGCCGGTCGCGTGGGTGCTGGTCAGCGCCTGCGCCATGCACCAGCCCGTCGAGCCGTCGCCGGCGGAGACCGTCGCGACCACGTCGTTGAGCGCGACGAAATCGGCTTCCTCGCCGCCCATGTGTTTGGGCATCAGCAGACGCACGAGTCCCGAGGCTTCGAAAGCGCCGAGGACAGCCGGAGTCAGTTCGCGGTCCCGTTCGATCGCGGCGGCTTCGTCCGCCGCGATGGCCGCGAGCTTGCGCGCGCGGGAGAGGATGTCTTCGCTCGTCGAAAGTCCCGTGCTGTCGTGCGCCATGCCGGCCTGCCCCCCCGCGAGGGCTCGCGCCCGTCGCGAAACACTCTAGCGAGGGCGCGCGCGCGGCTCAACCGCGTCCGCCTATTTCAGCATGGCGGCGATCCGCTTCGCGGTTTCCGGGGTGGTGTTCCCGTAGACTTCGCTCACGAGGTCCTGAAGTTTCGCGCCGGCGACCGGCGTGATCTCGAGGCCGACTTTCCCGGCCTCGGCGAGAAATTCCTTGTCCTGCATGGTCTCTTCGAACGCCTTGCGCAGGGCCTCGACGCGCTCCTTCGGCACGCCGGGAGGGGCCGCGTAGGGCCGGCCCATGACCTGCCGGGCGAAGATCGTTTTCAGGATCAGCCGCTGCTCGTCCGTCTTCGCGAGATCCATGACCAGCGGCACGTCGGGCAAATCGGGGTGTTTGGCGAGCGAGAGTTGCACGAGGACGCTGACGGTCTTGTCGCGCACCCAATTCATCTGGGTCGACTTGACGCTCGACCACGACCAGCCGCAGCGCCCCTTCACCTCGCCGCGCTCCATGGCGAGGTTCACGTCGTTGCCGCCGGGGTAGCCGACGATCAGCTTCATCTTCGTGCCGAGAACGCCGTTCAGGATTTTCGGAAACTGGTCAGTGTCGGCGCTGCCGCCCGTGCCGCCGACGATCAGCTCCTTCGTCATCGCCTCCTCGATGGAGGTTATGCCGCTGGTGCGCCAGGCGACGCAGACGCTCACTTCGTCGTTGGCGCTGCCGATCCAGTTGAATTTCGTGGGATCGAAGGCCGCGCCCTGCACGCCGAGCAGGGGATCGAAGGCGGCGCCGCGGCTGAACGTGCCAAAGGCCAGTCCGTCCTTCGGCGCCACCTGGTAAAGCCAGTTGGCGAGGCGCAGGCTGCCCGCGCCATCCATGTTGCGCGGCACGACCGTCGGATTGCCGGGAATGTGCTTGCCGATGAAACGCGAGATCAGCCGGGCGTAGACATCGTAGGCGCCGCCGACGCTGTAGCCGACGTAGAGATCGACGTTCTTGCCCTTGTAGAAATCGGCCACCGCGTTTTGCGCCCGCGCGGCGCCGGCTGGCGCGAGCAGGGCGAGAAGCGCCGCGGCGTGGAAAAACTTGCGCATGAAAATCCCGTCGGGTTTGCCGCGCGGCGGCGAAGGCGGCGCCGCGCGATGCGTCACGATAGACAGCGCCGGGATAGTGGAGGGGCGCGCCGCCGGCAAGCGCGACCCGGCGTCGCGGCGTTTGACGGCCTCTCCCGGACGGCGCTACATTTTCGCCGCGGGAGAGGGAACACCATGGATTTCGGGCTTTTTTCGAACGGGCAGCGCTACAACGAGATCGCGCGGGACACCTACCGGGAAGACATGGACGAGGTAATCCTCGCCGACGAACTCGGGATGAAGGAAGCCTGGATCAGCGAACACGGCACCTTCGTCAGCTTTCACGCGCCGGACCAGATGCCGAGCGCCGATCTTTTCATCTGCAAGGCCGCGGCCCTGACGAAGACTATCCGGCTCGGGCCGGGCATTCGCCCGCTGCCGTTTTTCCACCCGATGCAGGTGGCGACGGACTGCGCGGTCTGCGACCATCTGACGGACGGTCGCTACATGGCGGGCTTCGGGCTGGGCCTGGGCGGCGCCGCCACGGAACCGCGCGGCAAACTGCCGGGGCCGCCGCGGGAAATGGCTTACGAGGCCATCGATCTCATCCTGAAGGCCTGGACCTCGCCGGAACCCTTCGACTGGAACGGGAAGTTCTGGCAGGGCAAGCAGTGGAAGATCATTCCCAAACCCTTCACGAAGCCGCGCATGGACGTGGGAATGGCCTGTTCGAAGAGCGACAGCACGCTCGAAATCACGGCCGCCAGGGGGTTTCTGCCGCTGTTCAGCTGGCACCAGAAGTCCGCCGATCTCGCGAAGATGATCCGCACCTATCTCGACGCGCCCGCTGGCGACGTGAAGCCCTCGCGCCGGCGGTTGCGCATGTCGCGCTTCGTCTATGTCGCGGAGACCGTCGAACAGGCCCGGCGCGACCTGCGCGACTGCGACGTGGGCTCGGCGAAGTTCAACCGGCTCAACGAATTCATTCCGCCGGGCGGGACGAAGGACGACCTCACCATGGAGCGCCTCATGGACGAGGGGCTGTTCTTCTGCGGCGATCCCGACAGCGTGACGCGGCAAATTCGCCAGTTTTACGACGAACTCGGCGGCTTCGGCACGCTGTTGCTGGTCTGCGGCAAGGACTGGGGCACGTGGGAACAGCGCCAGCGTTCGTGGAGAATGTTCATGCGCGACGTGGCGCCGCGCCTCGCCGATCTCGACGGGGCGAGCCCGGCGGGACCGGCGAAGTCCTGAATCCGGGCCTCAGGCGATCTCGATGTCGAGGCCGACGTCGAGGATCGGCGCCGAATGGGTCAGCGCCCCCGACGACAGGAGATCGACGCCGGTTTCCGCGATGGCCTTCACCGACTCGAGATTGATGCCGCCAGAGGCCTCGAACTTGACGCGGCCGGCGGACATTTTCACGGCTTCGCGCATCTGCTCGACGTTCATGTTGTCGAGCAGGCAGAAGTCGGCGCCTTCTTCCAGCACCTCGCGCAACTGGTCGAGCGTGTCGACCTCGATCTCCACCTTGACGAGGTGGCCGGCGGCGGCCTTCGCCGCGCGCAGGGCCTGTTTGATCCCGCCGCAAACCGCGATGTGATTGTCCTTGATGAGGAAGGCGTCGTCGAGGCCGAACCGGTGGTTCATCGCGCCGCCGGCGCGCACGGCGTATTTCTCGAGGGCGCGCAGGCCCGGCGTCGTCTTGCGCGTGCAGCAGATTTTCGCGTTCGTGTGGGCGACGAGCGCGACATATTTCGCGGTCAGCGTGGCGATGCCGGACATGCGGCACACGTAGTTCAGCGCCACGCGCTCGGCGGTGAGAATGGCGCGCGCGTCGCCGGTGACGCGCGCGACAGGCGTGCGCTTGCCATCGACATGGGCGCCGTCCGCCGCCAGCGCCTCGAATTTCAGCGAGGGGTCGATCAGCCGGAAGGCGGCCTCCGCGACGGGGACGCCGCAGACGACGCCGGGCTTGCGCACGGCCATGACGGCGGTCGCCTGACGGCCGGCGGGGATCGTCGCCAGCGTCGTGATGTCGCCGGCGCGGCCAAGGTCTTCGTCGAGCGCGGCGCGCACGGCGTTTTCGAGATAGATCGGGTTGAAGAAAGACATGGCCATTCGGGCCTCCCCTGTTGTCAGACGCGATGGGTGCCGCGCTTGCGGCCCTGGGACATTTCGAGAAACAGCTCTTCCAGCGGAATCTTTCGCTTCAGCATTCCGTTGCCGTGGGAATAGCCGATGAGCGTTTCGAGGTTGTTGCGGTTCTTCGGCGTCAGCCCGTATTCCCACGGGTCCTTGCCGAGCAGTTTGTCCTGTTCCTCCATCGCGTGACGCCACCAGGCGAGCGGGGCGACGCGCGGGTTGAACATGCGTTTGACGCCGATTTCCTTGGCCTTTTCGAAGGCCTTGTAAAGTTCGATCGGCGCCCAGGGATATTTCTCGACGATCTCGCGCTTGATGCCGGTGACGTGCATGATCGGGAAGATTTGCGTCTTCCGGTAAAACGCCACTTCCTCGGCCTTGTAGTCGTCGAACAGGCGCGCGATGGCGGGGTGGCCCTCGACATAGGGCTCGATCAGGTCCGTGTGCAGCACGGCGTCGAGTTCGCCGGAGATCAGCATTTTCTCGAGCGAGGCGTCCTCGGGCAGCGTCGTCAGCCTGAGGTCCGGCGGCGGCGCGAAGGCCACGTCCTCGTCGAGTTCCGCGTACCAGTCGATGGACTTGTGCGGCACGCCGTATTCATGTTCGAGAATGCCGCGCATCCAGAGGATCGCGCTGGCCTGGAAGGACTTGCAGCCGACCTTGCGGCCAATCAGGTCCTTTGGCGAGCGGATGCCCTTGCTTGTGTTGACGAAGACGAATTCGTGCCGGAAGCGGCGATGCAGGAAGACCGGAATGCCGTCGTTGGGCCAGCCGGCGTCGCGCGCGAGGAGGTAGGAGGACGCCGAGACTTCCGCGACATCGAACTCTCGGTTGCGCAGGAAGCGCCAGTGCCGCGTGGTGGAATCGATGTCGGTGAGCACGGTGAGGTTGATCCCGTCCGGCTTGACGGAGCCGTCCTTGAGCGCGCGCGTGATCTCGTAGTCGCCGCAGGCGAGGGTGAGCTGGATGTCGGCCATTGACGGGTCCCGGTCCGGATTCGGATACGGTCTTGATACATCGGCGTGGCGCAAAAACAAATCGCGCCAGCCCGCTCATTCCTGAAGCAGCGAGATCGCCCGTCGCAGGAGTTCGGGCGGCGCGGAATAGGCGCGGCGCAACAGCGCGGTCACGTCCTCGCCCGAGGTGAATTGCACCTCGACGCCGGCTTTCTCCGCGTCGCGCAGGAAGTCCGGATCCTTCAGGGTTCTGGCGAAGGCCTCGCGCAGCGCGGCGACGCGATCGGCGGGCACGTCCTGAGGCGCGAAGAAGGGGCGGCCCATGTCCTGCGGCGCGAGCAGCAATTCCAGCAATCGCCGGTCCTCCGGCGTTCGCGCCATGTCCTGCGCCAGCGGCACGTCGGGAAGATCGGGATGCTTGCCCAGCGCCATCTGGAACAGCAGGTTGATCTTTTTCTCCTTCAGCCATTCCGCCTTGCGCAGCTTCAGATAGGTCCAGCCGATGCCGCAAAAACCCTGCACCTCGCCGCGCTCCATGGCGAGGAGAATTTCGATGCTGCCGGGATAACCGGTCACGAGGCGGAATTTCGTGCCGACGACCTTGTTGAGCATTTTCGGCATCGAGACCTCGAGCGAATCCGAGCCGGTGCCGCCGCCGACGAATTCATGGGTTAGCAGATCGTTCATGGTCTTCAGCGGCGTGTCGCGCCAGGAAATACACGTCGAGTTTTCGATGTTGGCGTTGCCGACCCAGTTGAACTTCAAAGAGTCGAATTGGGCCTGTTTGTTGCCGAGCAGCGGCTCGAAGGCGGCGTTGCGGCTGCTGATGGCGAATTCGGTTCCGTCGCGGGGCGATTTTTGCGCGACGTAATTCGCCACGACGAGGCCGCCGGCGCCGGGCATGTGCTGGGCCACGAAGGCCGGATTGCCCGGCAGGTGGCGCCCCATGTAGCGCGCGAGAATCTCGGCGTAAAAGCTGGAACTGCCGCCAGGGCCAAAGCCGATGAGAACGCGCACGGTCTTGCCGCGGTAGAAGTCGGCGACCGCCGATTGCGCCCGCGCGACGTCCGCCGCGCCGAACAGGACAAAAGCCGCCGCGACGAGCCTTCGCGACCATGACCACGCCAGCATGGCTTCCTCCGTTGGTTATTGCTGCATCAGTTCGACCGCGCGGCGCACGACCTCCGGCGGAGCGGCGTAGGCGCGCGCCAGCAGATCGCGCACGGCCTCGCCCGAGGTGTATCGCACCTCGACGCCGGCCTTTTCCGCGTCGCGCAGGAAGTCCGGATCTTTCAGCGTTCTGGCGAAGGCTTCGCGCAGGGCGGCGACGCGGTCGGCGGGAACCCCGGGCGGCGCGAAGAAAGGGCGGCCCATTTCCTGCGGCGCGAGCAGAAGCTCGAGAACCTGGCGGTCTTCGGGCGTTCTCGCGAGGTCGGCGACGAGCGGAACGTCGGGAAGCTCGGGGTGCTTTTCGAGCGCGAGCTGGAAGAGAATGTTGATCTTCTTTTCGGCGAGCCAGTCCGCCTTGCGCAATTTCAGGTAGGACCAGCCAATGCTGCAAAACCCCTGCAACTCGCCGCGCTCCATGGCGAGCATGATGTCTACGCTGGACGTGTAGCCGGTGACGAGGCGGAATTTCGTTCCCGCCAGCCTGTTCAGCGCCTTCGGTATGGCTATGGCGAGGGAATCGGAGCCGGTGCCGCCGGCGACGAGTTCGTGTTCCAGCAGGTCCGCGGCCTTTTTCACGGGCGAGTCGCGCCAGGAAATACACGTCGAGCTTTCGACGTTGGCGTTGCCGATCCAGTTGAGCTCCAGCGGATCGAAGGTCGCGTTTCTGTTGCCAAGCAGCGGCTCGAAGGCTCCGGTGCGCGCGGTGATGGCGAATTCCGTGCCGTCGCGCGGCGCGCGCCGGGCGACGTGGTTCGCCACGACGAGGCCGCCGGCGCCGGGCATGAGCTGGACGACGAAGGCTGGGTTGCCTGGCGTGTGCCGGCCCATGTAGCGCGCGAGAATGTCGGCGTAGATCGTCGAACTGCCGCCGGGGCCGAAGCCGACGAGCACGCGCACGGTCTTGCCGCGGTAAAAATCCGCGACCGGGGTCTGGGCGAGGACGGGCCGGGCCATCGCCGTCACGAAAAGCAGCGCGCCCGCGGCGAGTCTCGCGAACATGTCTCCCCCGGTTTGTTCGTGACTTTGTCCGGTCCGCGATCTCGTCGCGGACCGGAGCATTGATCGACCGCCGCGCTTACAGCCCGCGTGGCGAGACGGAAGCGACCCGCGGCTTCAGGCTTTCTTCGTGAAGAACTTGTCCATCTTCTGATCGACGCCGGTCTTCTTCGTGGCCTCGATCCAGATCTGCTGGATGCGCGGATCCTGATCGTCGTATTCGACCTGGTCGCCGCCTTCCTTGATGGAGGTGGAAACCGCGCCTTTTTCGCCGGGCTTGAGGCCAATGAGCGAACGGCGGTTGGCCGTCGTGAGCGGATAGCGCAGGCCGCCGACGCCGGTGGCGAGATAGCGCGCCGGCTCGCGGCTCGTGTTGAAGTGCTGGTGGAACTGCTGGTCCGCCGGCGGGAAGACGACGCCATGCCCCCAGTCGATGCGAAGGAAATCCTTTTCCTTGTCGAACCACAGGAGCGAATAGCCGGTGCCGGTCACGCACATGACGTGGAAGCCGGGTCCGTGGCGGTGGCCCTTCTTGTAGGTGCCGACCGGCATTTCCGAGATATGCGCGTGCATGGTGCCGTCGGCGAGCACGAACATGATGTTGGTGCCGCCGGCGCCGCGGTCGCCCCAGGTCTTCAGCTCGATGGCCGCGAGATCGGGAACGAAATTCGTCTCCCACATGTGGTTGCCCGGGCGCACCGTGATGAGGTCGCCCTCGCCGTTGTAGTAGGCGGTCTTGCCCGAACGCTCCATGAAGGCGACGTCCGTGTCGAAGATGAACTTCTCGTTGTGGAAGAGGTTCATCACCATCGGAAAATCGGTGGTGGTGACGAGCAGCGCGCGCTCGCGGCCGCTGGAGTTGAAGTGGCGGTGCTTCGCGTTGAGCGGAATCGCGAACAGCGCCTTCGGGCCCCATTCAAAGCTGCGCTTGCTGCCGTCGGGGAACTCGAGCTGCGTCGAGCCCGAGCCTTCCAGCACGTAGTAGACGTCTTCATACAGATGTTTCTGTGGGGTCGTCGAGCCGCCCGGCGGCACGTCGATCAGGAACATGTTGCTGAAGTCGCCGCGGCCCTTCAGGTGCACGGCGGCGCCCTTGACGCCATAGCGCGGCCACATCCTCGTTTCGACCTTGAAGAGATCGATGCCGTAATCCTCCGTGACCGGAAGGCCTTCCTTCGCGACCCAGTCGAGATAGGGATCTATCCCGTACCGGGCGGTGATCTGTTCGTTCATGACTGCCTCTTTGGAATGGATTGATGGAATCGGGCTTCAGGAGAAGAGAAGCGACTTGATGACGACGGGCACGACGCCCGGCGGGGTGATGAGTTCGCCGACATCGACGAAATCGAGTTCCTGCAACTGCACGCCGTCGATGGAGACGAGTTCGCCCGGCAGGTCGAATTCGCGCTTGAGAAGATTGCCCATGGTCTTGCCGACGTCGCCGTCGATCATCAGCAGCAGCGGCGCGTGGCGCTTTCCGCCGGGCGCGCAGGCCTCGAGAATTCCCTTCGCGCAGGCTGCGAGGCGCGAATATTCCGGATCGCCCGCCCAGGAGAAAGACACCGCCATGCGGCCGCCGGGCTCGATGTCGAGCTGTTCGAATTTCTGCGTGATCGCCTTCGCGATGGCGCCGGAATCAATTTCGCCAGAGAGGTCGAGGCCGATTGGCACGACGGGCACGTTGTGGACGGGCAGCACGTCGGGCGACGACAGATAGATCGTCTTGCCGCTCACCTGAACCGTGAATTGCGAGGCGCCGATGACTGTGGCGCGGATGCGGCTGCCGGGATCGACGACGGGCAGCTTGCTGCGCGCCTTGAGACCGTTGCGGACCTCCATGGCCAGCATGCGCGCGATGTCGCCGAATTCCTTCGATTCCGTCTCGAAAATATATTCGGAGACGCCGCCGGAGAAGGTCAGCGCGTCCGGCGCGAACGACCGGTCGAGCGGCTCGGTCAGTTCGAGTTCGCGGCCGAGCGCGTCGGTCGCGCCGCCCATGATCTGGTCGACCGCGAGCACGGCGAGGCGGGAGGCGATCTTCTGGCGCACGGCGGGATCGGCGAGGGTTTTCGCGTCGGTCTCGAGGCCGAGTTCCCGGGCGACGAGCCAGGCCGACTGGTCGACGCGCGTGTAGGCGCCCTTGTCGTCCGTGGCGACGAGGCGCCCGCCGACGGCGAAGGCGGCGACGGACTTGATGACGCCCTTCACGATGAGGGCGAGCTTCGTGGTGCCGCCGCCGATGTCGACGTGGAGCACGGTGTTCTGGCGGTCGCGCGACAGGGCGACGGCGCCCGAACCATGCGCCGCGAGCGTGCACTCGAGCTTGTGTCCCGCCGTGGCGCAGACGAACTTGCCGGCCTGGTCGGCGAAGAGTTCGTCGATGGCGCGCGCGTTCTTGCGCTTGATCGCCTCGCCGGTGAGGATGACCGCGCCGGAATCGATGTCCGAACGCTTGACGCCCGCTTCCTTGTAGGAATCGTGAATGAAATGATCGAGCGCGTGGGCGTCGATGGTGCCGTCGGCGACGAAGGGCGTCAGCATGATCGGCGAGCGCCAGATCACCTCGCGTTTCGTCACGAGAAAGCGGCTCGACAGGCCCTGCGACTGACGCTGGAGCGTCACTTTCGCGAAGAGCAGATGCGACGTGGACGACCCGATGTCGATGCCGATCGTGTTGAGTTCGACCGATTCCTGCGACCAGATAAACCTGGCCATCGCCTCCTTGTCGGCCTCCGTCAGGGCGGCGTGTTCATGGTCGAAATCGATGTCGTGCATGTCTTCCCCTGGCGCCAAGCGCGCCTCCTTTTGATTAGCTCTCTAAGACGTTCTCTAGCGAGGCGGCGGGCGGTTGTCCACCCGCGCCCCGCGGGCGGCTTCAGATGTCCCAGTCCCGCGCGACGACGCCCTTCGTCTTGGCGCCCTCGATGTAATAGCGCCAAAGCTTGTTCACGTGGCGGCCGCGTTTGAAGTAGAGCTCGAAGGAGGCCATGTCGGCGTCCGTCAGGGGCGCGACCTTGCCGATGGCGGCGGCGTTGTACATGGCCATGGCGTTCTCGACGAAGTGGATGGAATCGTTGAGCACGGCCTCGACGCTTTCGGCGGTGATGACCTGACCGTGGGCGCGGATTTGAAGCGCGTGATGATCGCCGAGCGTCCTGACGACGGCCTGGCCCAGGTCCGCGTTGGCGACGTGGGCGGGATCGGCGTGGACGGGGAGTCCGCTCGTCCAGCGCACCGCGTGGTTCTTGACGACGCGCAGGGGAACGCCCTCCACCAGCGTGAAGGAATTGGTCTGGTCGTGGTGGAAGTGCGCGACGGAGTTGACGTCCTTGCGCGAGCGCAGGATTTCGCCGTGCAGGGAGACTTCCGCCGGGGCCTTTTCGCCGGCCGGTCCCTCGAGAATGTTGCCGTCGTAGTCGCACACGAGCAGATGCTCGGGGCGCAGGCCATTGCGCGGCTGGTCGATGGTCTGGATCAGGAAGGCGTCGCGGCCAGGCAGGCGCGCGCTGACGTGGCCGCTGTAGTTCATGATCTTCTCGTCGACGAGAATCGCCGTGCAGGCGGCGACTTTCATGCGCAATTGCAATTCGCTGTTGTGAGACTGGGGCGACGGCTGGTTCATGAATTCCTCCCGGAAATGGACTGGCGGGAGCCTCCCGCGATCGGCGCGACCATTGCGATTTCGCCCGGGTTTGTCCAGTCCGCCCGCGCGGCGAACCTCTTGCCAGCGTTCGCTCGCGGGGCCTAAGGTGCGTCAACGACAAGTTCCGGCCCCGAGCCGCGGACCGAAAACATCAGGCCCGTCTTCGCGCGCGGCGGATGGCGCGGGGGAGGGTGATCGATGCTCAAGCCATTCTGGATCTGGCTCGACCATTTTTGCGAAAACCTCGAGGCGACGCCGC
Organism: uncultured Hyphomicrobiales bacterium; assembly: GCA_903884435.1. Lineage (GTDB taxonomy): Bacteria > Pseudomonadota > Alphaproteobacteria > Rhizobiales > Beijerinckiaceae > Terripilifer. The sequence continues at coordinate 35,531 of CAISEY010000156.1, forward strand.
TCAGCCAGGCCATCCAGACGATTGTCTGGGTCATTCCCACCGTGCAGATCATTCACATCGTGGGCATCGCCGCCGTGATGGGCTCCGCCTTCATGCTCAACGCGCGGGTCGCCGGGCTCGTCGATCGGGACGAGGACGCGGGGAGCGTGGCGCGGCGCTTTTTGCCGGTCATCTGGTGGACCCTTCCGGTTCTGCTCGCGACCGGGGCGGTGATGATCATCGGCGAACCCGGACGCGCCCTCAAGAATCCGGTGTTTCACGCGAAGGTCGCGTTGATCCTCGTCGCCATGGCGCATCTGTGGTTTTGCCAGCGGCGTCTGCTGGCGGGGACCGCGAACGCAGCGGCCGTCGTGCTCCCTTCCATCGTCCTGTGGCTCGGCATCGTCTTTTGCGGTCGCTGGATCGCCTATTTCTGACCGCGCTCTTCCCTCCACCCGTTCGCGAGGACCCGAAACATGTGGCTCGACGCCCTGCTGCAATCCCTGCAGGACACTTCCTTCGCGACGGAAATCCGCGAAAACGAAAATCTGTTTCCCTGGATCGAGTCGTTTCACGTCCTCGCGATCACGCTCGTCGTCGGCACGATTTCCATCGTCGATTTGAGGCTGATCGGCGTCGCCTCGATGGATCGCGCCGCCGGCGCTCTCGTGCGGAGCGTGGTGAAGATCACCTGGGGCGCTTTCGCGGTCGCCGCGCTCACGGGCGGGTTGCTCTTCTCGGCGAACGCATCGACCTACGGCCACAACTTTTTCTTCCGCGGCAAGCTCGTTCTGCTGGCGCTCGCGGGACTCAACATGGCTTTTTTTCACCTCTTTTCAGCGGCGGATCTCGACACGTGGGGCGCGGGCGCGACGCCGCCGTTTCGCGCGCGGCTCGCCGGGGCGTTGTCGCTGACGCTCTGGATTTGCGTCATCGGCTTCGGGCGATGGGTTGGCTTTACCTTGAAGTAGCGGCGTCGCCGGCCCGGAGCGCCGTCTCCGCGAAGGCCGGGCGGAGCCTTTCGCGCCCCGATGGCGACGCCGCGCTTGCGGAGGCGCGCGGCAGGCTGCAAAAGCTCTGCATGGCGTCTCGTCCTCCGTTTTTCGAACCGCTCCGGCAGGAGCGCCGGCTGCTGCCGCTTCTCGTGATGATCTGTTTCATCATGAGCGGCAGCGGCATCGTTTCGCCGATCCTGTCGATCTACGCGCAAACCTTCGGCGTCGCCGCGACGCTGGTCGGCACGCTCGTCACCATGTTCGGGGTCGGGCGGCTCGTCGCCAATTTTCCCGCCGGCATCCTTTCGCAGCGCGTCGGCCGCAGGCCGCTGCTGATCGTCGGCCCGCTGATCGTGGCCGCCGCCTCGCTCGGCGCGGCGCTCGCCACGGGGTTCGTCTGGCTCGTCGTCTGGCGGTTCTTCCAGGGGCTTGGCTCGGGCATTTACATCACCGCGTCCATGGCCGCGATGGCCGACATTTCACCGCCCGGCCGGCGCGCGGGCAACATGGCGCTCTACCAGACCGCGCTGCAAATCGGGGCGACCATCGGACCGGGCATCGGCGGATACGTCGCGCAATGGTTCGGCTACGCGGCGCCATTCTGGGTTTACATGTGCGTCGGACTCGTCGCCGCGGCGACGGCGATCTTTTCCTTCGACGACACGCTCAACGTGGCCGAGGCGCGCAAGCCGCTGCCCTCGTCGGTGCGCCGCGTCGGGATGATGACGGAAGCCTTCACCGTCGTCTGCGTTCTCACGCTGGCGATTTTCTTCACGCGCGTCGTGACCCTGTTCCAGCTCATCCCGCTGCTGGGCGCGGAAACCTTCGGCCTCGACGTGGGCACGATCGGCCTCGCGCTGACGGTCTGCGCCTTCACCAATCTGTTCGGCTTGCCGGTGACGACGCCGCTGATCGAGAAATTCGGCGCGCGCGCCGTCGTCATCGGCACGTCGCTGGCGACGGCGATCTCGATGGCCATGCTCTGGTTCGATTCCAGCGTGATCTGGTTCTGGTCGTCCGTCGCCATCATGGGCGTCGCCATGGGAATCAGCTATCCCGCGATCTCCTCTTACGTGATTGGCTGCCTGCCGCGCGAGCGTTACGGACCGGGCATGGGGATGCAACGCACCTTTGGCGACGTGGGCTTCGTGTTCGGCCCCGTCATCGCCGGCGCCCTCGACGATGTCGCCGGTCCCGGCCACACGGCCGTGATTGTCCTCAATGTCGGATTTCTCGTCGCCTGCACGCTGCTGTTCGCGGTCGGCAGCCGGGGGAAGCTGGCGTTCGGCGACTGAGCCTCACCGCTTCGGCGTCCGGCTGGCCACGAGCCCGGTCATCCAGCGGAATCCGTCGGCGACCCACTTGCCATCGACGTAATGGTCCTCTGGATGCAGGCACAGCACCGCTTCCTCGTGGCTGGAGCAGCTTTTCGCCGACCAGGTCCGGCACGTCATGGTTCCCGTCGTTTCCGTGCGGTCCGGCTCCTCCGGGCAGCCGTTTCGCGCCCGCAGGCGGCGGAAGCTCTCGAGCACGTCGCCCTGTTTGTAGAGGCCGCCGCGCAGCGAGCGGCCCTTCATGGGCACGGTGCCGTCCGCGAGGCCATGGACATGGCGCAGCGACACCGGGCCGGACGGGCACGTTTCCGGCATGGGCTCCCAATAGGCGCCGGCGACCGGGGCGAAAGCCGTGAAGCGCGCGCCCATCTGGCAGGCGAGATACCAGGTCATCGAGCCGCCAACGGAAAAGCCGCTGGCAAGAACCTTGCTTTTGTCGACGGGAAAGCGCCTCTCGACATCGTCGAGCACGGCGGACACATAGGCGAAATCGTCGCGCGGCGCCGACGCCTTGCCCGGAAAGGACCAGTTCTTGTTCGCGCCGTCGGCGGCCACCAGAAGCGCGCCGCTCTCCGCCGCCGCCGTGATGTCGTCGCGGCTCATCGTGTCGGCGGCCGTGGAAAAGGCGCCGTGAAAAAACACGATCACGGGCAGGGGGCTCCCGCCGTCCCAACCCTTCGGGGCGCGAACGAGATAGGAGCCGTTGGCGACCTCGCAGGGGGACACGTCGTCGCAGGCGAGCGCCGGCGCGCAAGGCGTCATGGCGAGGAACGCGGCGACACATCGTGCGTTTGTCACAAACTGGTGTCTGGCGCGTGACATGGAATTGATTCATCCGCGGGAGCGAGCGATGGCAGTTTACACGCCCGGGCCGGACGTCGGGGGGATTGTTTCGCCGCCCTCACAGAAAAGTGTTCGGTGGTGAAAATAATTTCAGCGCGTCGCGACGCTGTTCATCCTACATTCAGAATTGTCTCAAACCGGGTCATTCGGCATGGCGAGCTCCCTTCAACCCCGTCTTTCCACCGGAAGCACGGAAGCCGCCGCCGCCGTCGAACGGGCGGTCGCCCTGTTCGCCGCTCACAAGCCGGGCGTGGCCGACGCCGTCCTCGACGCGCTCGACGCGGATCCGGTTTGTCTTGCCGCCCTCGCGCTCGATGGTTTCATCCAGATCCTGCTGGCCCGGCGCGAGACCCGCGAGGCGGCGCGCGTCCGGCACGCTGAAATTCTCCGGGCCCTCGAACGTGTTTCGCCCACCGGTTCCGAACGCGCGCAAATCGAGGCGCTGGGCCAGGCAATCGACGACAGCCTGCTCGGGGCGGCGGCGCGACTCGAGCTCCGGCTTGAAACAGACCCCCGTGATTTTCTTTGCCTGAAGCTGGCGCACGCCCTGCGCTTTCTCGCGGGCGACGAGCGCGGCATGCTCGCCGCGACGGCTCGCGTTCTGCCCGCCTGGTCCGCCGAAACGCCCGGATTTGGCTATGTTCTGGGCTGCCACGCCTTCGGATTGGGCGAGGCGGGCCAGCTCGCGGAGGCGGAGGCCGCCGGTCGCCAGGCGCTGGAACACGCGCCCGACGACGCTTGGGGCCTGCACGCCGTCGCGCATGTTCACGAGACGCGCGGATTGATCCAGACCGGCGTCAAATGGCTCGAGGAGACGCGCCCGGTCTGGCGGAATTGCAATAATTTCGGGTGGCACATGGCCTGGCATCTGGCGCTGCTGCACGTCGAGCGCGGCGCCGCCGCCGAAGCGCTGGCGATTTACGACGCCGACGTGCGCCCGTCCTCCACCGAGGATTTCCGCGACATCGCCAACGCCACGTCGATGCTCTGGCGGCTCCGCCCAGCAGGGCGTCGACGTCGCCTCGCGCTGGGACGAGTTGCACGCCGTCGCGCGACGGCGGCTCGACGACACGACTCTGGTGTTCGCCAGTCTGCATCACCTTCTGACGTGTCTGGCCTGCGACGACGCCGGGGGAGCCGCGCGAATCGCCCTCGCGCTGGAACGTCTGGAGGAGACGGGACGCGGCGATCAGGCGGAGGTCGCCGCGACGGTCGGCGCGCCGCTGGCGCGGGCCCTGTGTTCGCGCGACGCGGCCGCCATCGCCCGCCTCGACATGGCGAGCCTCGCGCGGAACCTCCCGCGCATCGGAGGCAGCAACGCTCAACGCGACGTGTTTCTGCGCACGCTGGCGCTCATCGCGGCGCGGGGCGCCGACGGAGCTGCGCTTGGCCTCGTGCTCGGAGCGCGGCACGGCCAGCGCGCGCCGGACTGGATCGCGCGAACGACAACCTCCATACAGGCCGCTCGCGCGGTCGCCCCGCGAATGCACGTCGCCTGACCCCCGGCCCGGACCCATGACGCAGCCAGCAACAGTTTCATCCGCCAGACCGCCGGCCGGCGCGAAATCGCGCGATCCGCGCCTCGATTTCTTTCGCGGCCTTGGCATGTTCATCATCCTGATCGCGCATATTCCCTGGAACACCTGGGCGGACTGGATTCCCGCGCGGTTCGGCTTCAGCGACGCGGCCGATCTTTTCGTGTTTTGCTCCGGCATGGCGTCGGCGCTGGCGTTTGGCGGCGTGTTCACGCATTTTGGCTGGTTCAACGGCGCGGCGCGCATCGTTCATCGCGTGTGGCAAGTCTACTGGGCGCACGTCGGCTGCTTTCTCGTCACGATCGCGATGTATGTGACGGTGGATTCCTGGCTTGGCGAAAACCGCTACATCGACGCGGATTCTCCGCTGAACTACCTGTTCACCGATCCCAGGCACGCGCTGACCGAATTTTTGACGCTGCGGTGGGCTCCGAACTATTTCGACATTCTGCCGATGTATATCGCGATCCTCGCGATGATCCCCGCGGTGATGGCGCTGGCGCGCGTTCACCCCGCGCTCGTCGCGCTGTTTGTCGCGGGCCTGTGGTCCGGCGCGAATTTTCTCGGCTGGACGATCACCGGCGACCGCGTTGGCAACTGGGGATGGTTCTTCAATCCCTTCGCCTGGCAAGTGGTGTTCTTCACCGGCTTCGCCTTCGCGCGGGGCTGGCTGCCGGCGCCGCCGCGCGACAGGCGCGTGCTCTGGGCGGCGATCGTTTTTTGCCTGATCTGCGCGCCTTTCTCCTGCCAGTACGGGTTTGCCTGTTACGCCGGCTGGGGCTACGCGCCCTCGCTGGGCGAAACGCACGACTGGCTGCAACCCGCCATCGACAAGACCTATTATGGCCCCCTGCGCTATCTGCATTTCCTCGCGACGGCCTATATCGCCTACGTCGCGGCTGGCGTGCGGGGGGCCAACCTGACCGGCCCCGTCGTCGATCTGATGCGGCGGGTAGGCCAGCAGACGCTCGCGGTGTTTCTCGTGGGCATTGTCGCGGCGCAGGCGCTCGGCATGATTCTCGACGCGACCGGGCGGACGTTCTGGACGACCGCGGCCGCCAATCTCGCGGGCTGCGGCCTGCTCGTCGCCACGGCGGCAGCGGTCGCGTGGATCAAGTCGCCGCCGTGGCGCAAGAAGGCGCCCGTCAAGGCCGCGCCGGTCGCGATTCCGGCGGAGTTCGTCCCCGAAACGCCGCGGACGGCCTGACGCCTAAGTTCCGAACAACGCGCCGGTCAGTTTCTTGACGCGCGTCGACAAACGGTGCCGGCCCTGTTCCCGCTCGACCACGTCCTGGCTCGTCACCCAGTTCATCTGAATGGCGCGGCGCGGGCCTTCGTGGGAGTGGTGCCCGTGCCACGACGTTTCCGAGCGGCGAAACGCGAGAAGCGTGCCGCCGTTTGGCGGGACTTCCGCGACGTAATCCTCGAGATCGGTCCCCGAGCGCAGGATGCGCAGGCGTCCGCCGTCGGATTCCCACCCTTCGTTCATGTAGAGCAGCACGGTGATGATCTTCGTCTTCGTGTCGGTGTGGATCGACCCGTCCTTGCTCCGCACGTGGCCGCGCACCGTGAACATCGTCGGACGTTCCGCGAGATCGACGCCGAATTTCGTTTCGATGGCGTCGCGAAAGCGCGGGCCGTCGAGCTCCTTCATCATCGCGTCGAAATGGCCGCGCATGTCGAGTTCCGACGGTGGATGCGAGCCCGGACCCGGCGTTTCCGGGAAATCCCTCGAAACCTCGCCAAACCGCTCCGGCAGGATGAAATTCTCGACCATGAGGAAATCGTAGGGGTCGCGCCGCAGGGGCGAGCGGTCGAGCGCGTCGTAATCGAGATAGGTCATGGCTCCATCCAGCCTGTCGCCGGCCCGTGCGCGGCCCGGCGAACATGGTCTTCCCGCCACGGGAATGCAATGGAACTCATCGCCGCACGAAAAGCCGGGGTCAAGCTGATCGAACGCACATTTCGCTTGCTCCGGCGCGGCGTCGTGGCAAACTCAAACCCGCGCGGCGCCCATTTCGGGGGCTGGCGGTTCGTTGCGCATGCGTGTTTCGCGTCGTTTTTCGTGTCTGTGTCTGCTTGCGTTCGCCGGCTCTCCCGACGCGCGCGCGGGCGCCTTCATGCAGGGCGAGGGCGAGGGCCAGCTCATCTCGACATCGCGGTTCACGAGTTCGCTCCAGGCGTTCGACGCGAGGGGAAAGCTGGTTCCCGTCGATGAATACCGTAAATACGAGCTTGGATATTACATCGAATATGGCGCGGCGGACTGGATCACGCTGATCCTGCAACCGACGTTGTCGCGAATCCACAAGGAGGGCCCGCCAACCGGGGTTTTCAATGGAATCGGCTCCGTCGAGGCGGGCGCGCGCGTGCTTTTGACGCGGCGGGACGACGTGGTTTTTTCCGCGCAGGCGATCGCCCGCGTTCCCGGCTCGCGCGACCGGACAAATCCCGCCCTCGTCGGGGAAACCGACCTCCAGTTCGACGGAAGGTTGCTCGCCGGGACTTCGTTCGAATTCGCGGGCAAGCCGTTTTTCGCCGACGCGCAGTTGGGTTACCGGACGCGCGGCGGCGGTCCGCCGAACGAAATCCGCGTCGATCTGACGTTGGGCGCGCGCCCCTTCGCGCCGCTGTCGCTGATGCTCCAGTCATTCAATATCGTCGCGCCCGGCCGCGGCGGGGCGGGATTTCGGTCGGGGCGCCAGCACAAGTTGCAGGCGAGCGCCGCGTGGGATTTTTCCAAAGCCTGGACGATCCAGTCAGGCGTGTTCACGACCGTCGCGTCGCGCAATTTCCGGAGCGAGCGGGGACTTGTCACCGCCGTCTGGTATCGCTTCTGATCGCGTGATTTTCGCTAACGCCTCGCAAGCGCGCCGCGAAAGGTTTACAATGCCGCGAGTATTGTTCCGGGCCGCGGATGTTCGGCGGCGTCGATTGAATGGCCATGAACGCACATCACGATCTTTTCGACGAGGCGCGGGCGCGCGACATCATCGCCGGACTCGCGGGGCTCGAGGGCGCGGCCCTGCCGATGCTTCACGCGTTGCAGGAGGCGTTCGGCTATGTCGACCGGCGCGCGATCCCGCTGATCGCCGACGTTCTGAACATTTCGAAGGCGGAGGCGCACGGCGTCGTTTCATTCTATCACGATTTCCGCGACGCGCCGCCGGGCCGGCACGTTCTGAAACTCTGCCGCGCCGAGGCCTGTCAGGCGAGGGGCGTCGAGGCGCTCGCCCAACGTCTCGAGGCGAAACATGGCTGCGTCGCGGGCGAAACGGGCCTGACGGGCGCGCTGACGGTCGAGAACGTCTATTGCCTCGGCAATTGCGCCCTGGCCCCGGCGGCCCTGTTCGACGGCGAGCCGGTGGGCAGGCTCGACGCGGCGCGCGTCGACGCGATTGTCGCGACATGCGGGAGCGCGCCGAAATGACGACACGCGTTTTCATCCCCGCGGATTCGAGCGCGCTGTCGGTTGGCGCGGAGGCCGTCGCCCGGGCCATCGCGGAGCGCGCGGCGGGGCTCGATGTCGAGATCGTGCGCAACGGGTCGCGCGGCGCGGCCTGGCTCGAGCCGCTGGTCGAGGTCGAAACGCCGGCGGGCCGGCTTGCTTACGGGCCCGTCGGCGCCGCCGACGTGGAGTCGCTGTTCGAGGCGGGATTTCTCGAGGGCGGCGCGCATCGTCTTTCGCTCGGGCCGGTGGACGAAATCGACTGGCTGAAGCGCCAGCAACGGCTTGTTTTCGCGCGGTGCGGCGTCACCGATCCATTTTCGCTCGACGATTATCGCGCGCATGGCGGCCTCTCCGGGCTGGAGCGGGCGCTCGCCATGACGCCGGAGGCGATCGTCGAGGAGGTCGCGGCCTCCGGTCTGCGCGGCCGCGGCGGCGCGGGATTTCCCGCGGGCGTGAAATGGCGCACCGTGTCGCGGGCGCCCGGCGCGCGAAAATACGTCGTCTGCAACGCCGACGAGGGAGACAGCGGAGCCTTCGCCGACCGCTTGCTGATGGAGGGCGATCCCTTCGTCGTGATCGAGGGCATGACCATCGCGGCGCTGGCGAGCGGCGCGACGAAGGGCTTCATTTATATCCGGTCCGAATATCCGCACGCTTTCCGCGCGATGACGCGCGCCATCGAGATCGCGCGCGCCGCTGGCTGGCTCGGCGCGCGGATCCTCGGCTCGAAACATTCGTTCGACATGGAGGCGCGTCTTGGCGCCGGCGCGTATATTTGCGGCGAGGAAACCTCGCTCATCGAGAGTCTCGAGGGCCGCCGCGGCCAGGTGCGGGTCAGGCCGCCGCTGCCCGCGCTCGCCGGCCTGTTCGGGATGCCGACGATCGTCAACAACGTGCTCACGCTCGCGAGCGCGCCGTGGATCATGGCGAACGGGGCCAGGGCCTTCGCGGAATTCGGCGTCGACCGGTCCCGCGGCACACAGCCATTCCAGCTTGGCGGCAACGTGAAGCGCGGCGGCCTCGTGGAGCTCGCCATGGGCGCGACGATCCGCGAACTCGTCGAGGGATTCGGCGGGGGGACCGCGAGCGGGCGGCCCTTGCGCGCGGTGCAGGTTGGCGGGCCGCTCGGCGCTTATTTCCCCGAGGCGTTGCTCGACACGAAGCTCGACTACGAGGCGATGATCGCGGCGAAGGGAATGCTCGGACACGGGGGAATCGTGGCGTTCGACGATGGCGTCGATCTCTCGAAACAGGCGCGTTTCGCCATGCAATTCTGCGCCATCGAGAGTTGCGGCAAATGCACGCCGTGCCGGATTGGCTCGACGCGCGGCGTCGAGACCATCGACAGGATCGTCGCGGGCGTCGAGCGCGACAAAAACCTCGCCCTGCTCCACGATCTCTGCGAACTGATGACCGATGGATCCCTGTGCGCGCTTGGCGGGCTGACGCCGATTCCCGTCCTCAGCGCGCTGACGCATTTTCCGACAGACTTCGAGCGCGTCGCGCGCGAAACCGAACAGGCCTTCCCATGACGCTCATCCGGGAAATCGACACGGGCACGCCAGTGCGCGCCAGCCGCGAAACCGTCACGCTCGTCATCGACGGCGCGAGCGTGACGGTTCCCGCCGGAACCTCCGTCATGGCCGCGGCGGCGACCATGGGGACGAAAATTCCGAAGCTGTGCGCCACCGACATGCTGGAAGCCTTCGGCTCCTGCCGTCTTTGCCTCGTCGAGATCGAGGGGCGCCGCGGCACGCCGGCCTCCTGCGCGACGCCCGCCGAAAACGGCATGGTCGTGCACACGCAAAACGCCCGGCTGGCGAAGCTGCGCAAGGGCGTGATGGAGCTTTACATCTCCGATCATCCGCTCGATTGCCTCACCTGCGCCGCCAACGGCGATTGCGAGTTGCAGGACATGGCCGGAGCGGTCGGCCTGCGCGAGGTGCGTTACGGCGACGCGGGCGCGAACCATCTCGCCGCGGGCAAGGACGAGAGCAATCCCTATTTCACCTTCGACGAATCGAAATGCATCGTCTGTTCGCGCTGCGTGCGCGCCTGCGACGAGGTGCAGGGCACGTTCGCGCTGACGATTCAGGGGCGTGGCTTCGCCTCGAAAGTATCGCCCGGCGGCGTCGATTTTCTCGCCTCCGAATGCGTCTCCTGCGGCGCCTGCGTGCAGGCCTGTCCGACGGCGACGCTGACGGAAAAGACCATCGTGGAAATGGGCCAGCCCGAGCATTCACAGGTCACGACCTGCGCCTATTGTGGCGTTGGCTGTTCCTTCCGGGCGGAGATGCAGGGCGAGCGCGTCGTGCGCATGGTTCCCTTCAAGGGCGGCAAGGCGAACGAGGGCCATTCCTGCGTCAAGGGCCGTTTCGCCTGGGGCTACGCGACGGCGAAGGACCGGATCACGAAGCCGATGATCCGCGCGAAAATCACCGATCCCTGGCGCGAGGTTTCCTGGGACGAGGCCTTCGCCCACGCCGCGGGCGAGTTCAGACGCATCCAGCGCGAACATGGCCGCGAGGCCATCGGCGCGATCACCTCCTCGCGCTGCACGAACGAGGAAGTTTTCATTCTGCAAAAGCTCGTGCGCATGGGCTTCGGCAACAACAACGTCGACACCTGCGCGCGCGTGTGCCATTCGCCGACGGGCTACGGTCTCAAGACGGCGTTCGGCACCTCGGCGGGCACGCAGGATTTCAAGTCCGTCGAACAGGCCGACGTGATCCT
>CAISEY010000157.1 GCA_903884435.1 uncultured Hyphomicrobiales bacterium
ATGTTCTCGAACTTGTCCTCGAGCTCGATCTCCTTGGCGACGGTGACGCCGTCCTTGGTGATGCGGGGAGCGCCGAACGACTTGTCGATGACGACGTTGCGGCCCTTGGGGCCGAGCGTCACCTTGACCGCGTCCGCGAGAATGTCGACGCCGCGCAGCATGCGCGCGCGGGCGTCAGACGAAAAACGTACGTCTTTGGCTGCCATGTGTTTTGACTCCTGAACCTGCTGGCTCGTGAATTACTGGAAAAAGGAAACCGGCTTCAGCCGATGATCCCCATGATGTCGCTCTCCTTCATGATGAGGAGATCCTGACCGTCGATCTTCACTTCCGTGCCCGACCACTTGCCGAACAGGACGCGGTCGCCCTTCTTCACGTCGAGGGGGGTCAGCTTGCCGCTTTCGTCACGACCGCCGGGGCCGGCGGCGATGATTTCGCCCTCGGAGGGCTTTTCCTTGGCGGAGTCCGGAATGATGATGCCGCCCTTCGTCTTTTCCTCGCTGTCGAGGCGCTTGACGACGACGCGGTCGTGCAGAGGCCTGAATTTCATGTGTCTTTCCTGACTGTTGGCCCGGATCCCTCCATCCGGAAGGACCATACAGGGCTCGACCCTGACTGAGGTGAGCGTTGGCACTCACCCGGGGCGAGTGCTAACAGGGTCGGAAATAGGGATCGGTCGCGCGGGAGTCAAGAACCCGCGGAGACTTAATCTTTCGTGGTTAACGACGCCGGGTCAAACCCGCCCGAGCCGGGCCCGGCAGAGCGCGAGGAGGGGCGTCTCGACGAAGCGCCACGCCAGCAGACCGGCGCCGAGCGCCCCGGCCGTGATCGCCACGACCAGCAGCAGCGAATTCTCGCGGAGGAACGGGGCGCCGAAAAGGACGCGCGAAAGCGGGCCCAGCACGATGGGGTGGATCAGATAGATGGAATAGGAAGCCTCCCCGAGACAGGCGAGGCCGCTTTCCAGCCACCGCGGCGCGGCGGGCGCGGGCAGCGTCATGAAGGCGACCACGAGACAGGCGAAGCCGGCGTTCTTGAGATAGACGATCCCCGGAACGGGAAACACGAGGAACGACGCGACGAGAGCGGAGCCCGCCACGAGCGCCACCCATCCGCACGCCGGACCGAAACGGCCGGATCGCGCGCGCCAGACGTCCGCGAAAATCGCGCCGGCGACGAATTCCAGCACGAAGGGATTTCCCGCTATGAAGAGCGCGGGATCTGCGTCCGCGAGAACGCCGGCGCAAACGCCGGCAACAGCGAGGCCGCCGAGCCACCAGACGGCGCGCTCCCTGCGCGCGAAGAGCATCAGCGCGGCGAACGCGAGATAGAACAGAACCTCGTAGTTCAGGCTCCAGCCCGGCGCCAGCGGCGGATAGATCGCGCCGTCGGGGCGCGGCCAGGGGATGAACAGCATCGACGCAAGCGCGTGCCGCCATTCAAAATGGTACGAATGAAACAGCCCGGGCGCCGCGAGGCACAGCAGGACCAGTCCGGACGTGATCAGCCAGTAATAGGGAACCAGCCGGACGAAACGCTTCAGCAGAAACCCGGCGGCGTGCGCCGGACCATGGGCGTTCCACGAGGTCGCGCGGAGGATGAAGCCGGAGATCACGAAGAAAATCTCGACGCCGCCGGACAGCAATTCGTAAAGGCCGAAATCCAGCATGGCCGAGCCCGCCGGCAAATAATTGGAAACGGCGTGAAAAATCACCACCATGGTGGCCGCGAGGGCGCGCAGGACTTGCAGCCGGCCGATCCGGCCGGCGGGCGCGAGCGTCCGGGCCGGGGCGATGGTCCGGACAACCGGAGCGGCGAGCGCCGCCGCCATCGCGGACTCAATCATGGCGCGCCGCGCCGGTCACGTTCTCGCCCTCGCGCGCAGGGCGCCGGCGATGGCGTCGTACATCGGCTTGCGCCTGAACTCCCGGTCGAACGGGAGCGGCCGCGGCATGTCGCCGGACGCCCGGGCGCGCAGCATTTGCGGATCCGAATACCAGCTGTAGCGATCCGACAATTGCCAGCATTCGAGCACCCTGACCGCCGGAACGGACAACGCGGCCGCGAGGAAATCGCCGACGCGCCGCGCGATGGCGCGGTCGCGCTCGGCCTCGCCCCGAGGCATGGCGAGATCGTCCACGTCCAGTTCCGTCAGATAAATATCGAGCCCGCGAGCCGAGAGACGCTCCAGAAACCGCACGAAGCCGACGTCGTCGGCGGGATGCTGCGGCTGCAAATGCGACTCGAGGCCGATGGCGTGCAGGGGCGCGCCATGTTTTTGCAAATCGTCGACAAGGCGCAGGAGTCCCTCGCGGACGGCGAGGCCCAGGGCGTCGCCGCGCTCGGTGAAGGCCTCGTTGATGACCAGCCGGGCGGAGGGATCGGTCGCCGCGGCGCGGCGCAACGCCCGCGCGATGTAATCGGGCCCGAGCGCGTTGTACCAGGGCCCCCTGCGGAAGCCGCCGGGCGCGCGATGATCCGGCCAGAAGGGCTCGTTCACGACGTCCCAGGAATGAATCCGGCCAGCATACCGGCCAACGGTTTCCTCGACGTGGATATCGAGCAGCCGGCCAATCGTCGATTTGTCGAGCGCGTTGACCCAGTCGGGATTGCTTTCGTTCCAGACGAGACAATGACCGCGAAACTTCATGTCGTTCGACGCGGCGAAATCGACGAGCGCGTCGGCGTCGCCATAGCGGGGCGGACCGCGATCCGGGCGCAGGATCGCGAATTTCAGGGCGAGATCGCTCGTCAGAACGCGCGCGTGATCGAGATAGAGACTCCGGTATCCGGCGTCCTTGAACACTTCCATCGCGACCGACGCGCCAAATTCGATGTCCGCGCGGGCGGCCAGCGCGCCAAGGGACGCCTCCGGCGCGGCGGCGACGACCGTCTGTTCGGAGTTCGCCATCGCGAACGTGCCGGCTCCCGCCCCGAGCCCCGCCATCATGGCGAGAGCCTGGCGCCGCGAAATCCTGCTTTCGGAACGAACGCGCATCCAGTTTCAACCTTGCCCCGGGCCCTGGCCAGCCGCGCGGACGATCCTGGAACCGCCACGGCTCCATAATCGAGGCCGCCGCGGGTGGCTCCCGCGGCTTCTCGCCGCCTACGTGAAAGTCCGCCTCGAAATCTTGACGAAGTTTTAACAGGTCCCGGTGGCAATCTCCACGCGAGGCGCGGGTTAGTCTTAATGAAACGCTAACGCATATATGTGTTTTCATGACGCCGCGCGGAGCGCCCGCTCCGTCCCGTCCGAAAGAAACCGGTTTCGCGAATGATTGATCCGAACGCCCAAGGCCCAGGACCCGGGAAAGCGCGGGCATGAGAGTCATCCTCGCCTTCTTCGTCAACACGCTCTGTAATTTCGCCATCGGCCTGCTCGTGGCGAAGTTTCTCGGACCCGGGGAATTCGGGCGCTTCGCCCTCGCCATGGCGATCGGCTTCGTGCTGCAAACCGGCATTTTCGACTGGATCCGGCTTTCATCCATCCGGTTTTATTCGGAGAGAAGCAGGCTTGAACAACCCGGCTTGCGCGCGACGCTCGACCTGACCTTCGGACTGATCGCCATCGCCGTCGCCACGACCGCGGTCGGCCTGATGGTCGCGGGCGTCGACTTCTCCCTGTCGAGCGCGCTCGTCGGCCTCGCCGCGGCCCTGTCCATCGCCAACGGACTGTTCGATTATCAAATCGCGCTGGTGCGCGCGCGCTTTCACGACCAGCTCTACGGGCGGCTGATTCTGTCGAAGAATCTGCTGGCGCTGATCGTGACGGCTGGCGGCGCCTGGGCCTTCGGCTCCGCCCAGGTCGCTTTGATCGGCGTCTGCGTCAGCATGATGGGGTCGATTTTCGCAGCGCGGGAGTCCCTGCACGACGACGGAGCGTCGCTCCGGGCCGCGCGCGCCTCCATCGCGGCGCAATGCCTGCGATACGCGCTGCCGATCGTCGCCGCGAACATTCTCTACAATATCATTCCCCTCGCCAATCGCGCTCTCGTCGCGCGCTGGGAAGGGTTTTCCGAGACCGGCCAGTTTTCCCTGTCCTACGATCTGGGAACGCGCGTGATCGCCGCCATCGGGACCGCGCTCGACGTGCTGCTGTTCCAGATCGCGGTGCGCGCCGACGAGGCTCATGGCGCGGAAGAAGGACAGGCGCAGGTCGCGCGCAACATGGGCCTCGTGTTCGCGATCATGCTGCCGACCTGCGCGGGCGTGTGGCTGACGCTGCCGAGCATCGAAAGACTCGTCGTTCCGCTCGAATACCGCGGACCCTTCGAATATTACTTCAGCCTGCTGCTGCCAGGGTTTTTCGCTTTCGGCATGATCAATTTCGCGGTCAATCCCGTGTTCCAGATCACCAAGCGCACCCGTCCGATGATCGCGGCGGCCAGCGTGGCGCTCGCCGCCGACGGGCTTCTGATCCTCGCCCTGCCGCGCGACGCGACGCATCTGGCCATCGCCCAGTCGGCCGCGCTGGCGATCGGCCTCGCGGCGCTGCTCGTCTTCGCGAAGCTTTCGGGCGCGCGATGGCCGCGGGCGGGCGACATCGCCTGGTCCTGCGCCGGCGTCGCGACCATGGTCTTCGCGTTGCTGCCGCTCCGCGCGAGCGAGCCGGGCGTCGTGACGCTGCTGGCGGAAACGCTGGCGGGACTGGCGATCTACGGCGTCTTCGTCGCGCTGTTCGACATCGCGGGCCTGCGCCGCGTGCTGCTCGACGCCGTCCGCGCGGCGCGCGCCCGCGCGTGAGAGGCGCGCGGCCTTGCGTTTCGTCGACGCCGGCCTAATCTCGCGACGGTCCGGAGTTTCGTCATGTTCAGGTCGTTCTTTCCGTCGGTCGCCGCGGTCGCCGCTTTCCTGATGGCCTCGCCGGCCGCGCGCGCGCAAGCGACGGCGGACTTTTACAAGGGCAAGAGCATCAACCTGCTGATCGGATCGGGCGAAGGCGGCGGCTTCGACACGAGCGCGCGGCTCGCGGCGCAATTCCTGCCGCGCTACCTCGCGGGCGCGCCAGCCCTCGTTCCGCAAAACACGCCGGGAGCCTCGGGACTTCGCGTCGCCGAGATGATCTCGAACATTTCGGCGCGCGACGGCACGGTGATGGGCATCACCCAGCCGCAGATGGTGCTGAACAAGGTTCTCGACCCCAGGGGCCGCTACCGCCCGCAGGACTTCAACTGGATCGGGCGGCTCGGCTCCTTCACCACGTTCGTCGTCGTGCGAAAGGACGCGCCGGTGCAATCGCTGGCGGACGCGAAGGCGAGGAAGCTCATCGTCAGCGGCGCCGCTCCCTCGGGCCCCGGAGTCATGGTGCCGATGGCGCTGAACAGCCTGATCGGAACGAAATTCAATATCGTCTCCGGGTACAAGTCCGCGCAGGATTCCGGGCTCGCGCTGGAGCGCGGCGAGGTCGAGGGCATCGGCTCCGCGGCCTATGAATTCGTCGACAGCAAGGGCTGGCTCAGGACCGGATTCGCGCGGATGCTTTTCACCATCGGTCTGACGCGCCATTCCGCCGTTCCCGACGCGCCAACGGTGGTCGAAATCATCGACGATCCCCGCGACAAGAGCGTGATGAAGCTCGTCGTCGTCGGGTCGGCCATCGGGCGCGCCTTCATCGCGCCGCCAGGCGTGCCCGCCGACCGGGTCGCGGCCTTGCGCGACGCCTTCGACAAAATGGTGAAGGATCCGGAATTCATCGCCGAATCCGTCAAGCGCGGATTCGAGGTCGAGCCGATGAGCGGCGTCGAATTGCAAAAACTGGTCGCCGATGCCATGAGCGTCGACGACGACATCGCGCAACGCACGCGGCGGATCACGGAACCCGAGGGCGCGCGCTGAAATTCCGGGAGGGAACATGAGCAAGCTGCAACTCACCATGGCGATCAGCCATTACGACCACACCGTCGACATCGTCGCCGGCCGCGTGCCGATCGAGGGCGTGGAACTCACGTGCATGGATCTGCCGCTGCACGACATCTTCCAGCGCACGGTCGGCTGGGCGGATTTCGACATCGCGGAAATGTCCACGGCGAAATACGTCTCCATGCGCTCGCAGGGCGACGACCGGCTCGTCGCGCTGCCGGTGTTCCTCTCGCGCGTGGCGCGTCATTCGGCGATCTACGTGCGCCGGGACCGGATCAAAACCGCGGCCGATTTCGTCGGCAAGCGCGTCGGCGTGCCCGAATGGGCGCAGACCGCGGCGGTCTATGGCCGCGGCGTGATGCAGCACGAACTCGGGATCGACCTCACGAAAATCAAATGGGTCCAGGCGGGCCTCGGGGAAGCCGGACGCGCCGAAAAGGTTTCGCTGCAATTGCCGAAGGGCCTCGAACTGACGCCCGTCGCCGATCGCTCGCTGACCGACATGCTCGACAAGGGCGATCTCGACGCGGTCGTCGCCGCGACGCCGCCAAAGTGCTTCCACTCAAATCCGGACATCGTCCGCTTCTACGACAACTGGCTCGACGCGGAGATGGACTACGCGCGGGTGAAGAAAATCCTGCCGATCATGCACACGCTCGTCGTCAAGAAGACGGTGCTCGACAGGGCGCCATGGGCCGCGGGAAATATTTTCCACGCCTTCGACGTGGCGCGGAAGAACAGCGTCAAGCGCTGCGAATATCTCGGCGCGTCCGTCGTTCCGATCCCGTGGGTCGGCGAAGCGGTCGCGAAGGCGAAGAAAGCCATGGGCGGCGACATGTGGCCCTACGGGCTCGAGGCCAACCGCCCGACGCTGGAGGCGTTCCTGAAATTCGCGCACGAACAGGGCGTGTGCCACCGTCTGCTGACGCCGGAAGAGATTTTCCCGCCGCAGACGCATCACGCCGTGAGGGTGTGACGCGCCCGGGCCGGGAAGCGCCCCGGCCCTCGCGACGACGAACGGGAGGAAAGCAACATGTATGGATACCGGGCCCGCATCGGCTATTGCTCTCCGCCCTACGTGACGGAAACCTTCTGCACCGAATGGTACATGATGGCGCCCAAGGGCGTGACGCTGATGCTGACGACGCTGGCGATCACGTCGCTCACCTCTGAATCCACAAGCGACGACATGGCGCGCAGTCACGAGCGTAGCCTCGACGCCGCCCGGGCCATGGGGCGGGCCGGCGCGGACCTCGTGGTTCTCGGCGGCAATCCCATCAACCAGTCGCGCGGCGTCGAAAATCTTGACCGGATTTGCGAGGAGCTTTCACGCGAGGCCGGCGTCAAGGTCATCACCTCCACGCAATCGCAGATGAAGGCGCTGAAGGCGCTCGGCGCGCGCAAGGTCGCGACCGTGCATCCCTTCGTCGCCGAACTCGACGAACACCACGACCACGCGACGGCCAAACTCGGCGTCGAATCCACGGGCTCCATCGCCTGCGGCTATACCGTCGAGACCCTGGGAAAAGTGCCCGGCGAGCTGGCGCTGAAACTCTCGCGCGAGATCAAGACGCGCCATCCCGAGACGGACACGATTCATCCCAGTTGCGCGCACTGGGCGACGGCGCACGCCATCGACCAGATCGAGCGCGAACTTTCCGTCAACGTGATGACGTCGCAACAGGCGATTTTCTGGAACGCCTTGCGCACGGCGGGGATCGACGACAGAATCGATGGCTATGGACGCCTTCTGCGGGAGTTCTGACGGCGCGCGGCGACGGCCGCGGGAAACGATTGCCCGGCGAGGCTGACATGAAGGCGATGGTGCGGAAAGCCATGACGATCGCCGCGGGCGCGCTGGCGGGCGTGATCGCCAGCGCCGCGAACGCGCAATCCGTCGCGGATTTTTACCGGCGAACTCCGCTCAGCCTCTACGTGGGGTCTGGCGCCGGCGGCGGATTCGACGCCTACGCGCGCGTTTTCGCGGCGCATGTCGGCAAGCACATTCCCGGCAATCCCGCGGTCGTCGTCAAGAACATGCCCGGCGCGACAGGACTCGTGGCGATGAACTGGCTCTACAATTCCGCTCCCCGGGACGGTTCTGCGATCCTCGCCTCCTTCAACACGGTCATTCTCAATTCGCTCTACGGCGATCCCAACGCCAAATTCGACCCGAGGCGCCTGAGCTGGATCGGCAGCACCGGCAAGCTCACGGGCTCTTGCCTGACCTGGCGCGCCGCGCGGGTCGGGACGTGGGAGGACGCGCTGGCGAGGGAAGTCGTCGTCGGCGCGACCGGCGACGGCTCGACGCCCGTCATGTATCCGCGGCTTCTCAACGCCATGCTCGGAACGAAGTTCAAGGTGATCCCGGGTTACGCGACCTCCGGCCTGCGAATGGCCGTCGAGAATGGCGAACTGCAGGGCATTTGCGGCATCGCCTGGGAGACGCACATGGCGTCCGTTCCCTCCTGGATCCTCGGCGACAAGGTCAATTTCCTGCTTCAGCTTGGCCTTTCGGAGTCGCGGCACATGAAGGGCGCGCCGCTCGCCCTCGACCTGATCCGCGACCCCGGCGACAAGCGCGTCTTCGAACTGCTGGGGATTCCCCAGGAGTTCGGGCGTCCGCTGTTCGGACCGCCCGGCGTTCCCGCCGACCGGCTCGCGGCGTTGCGCGAAGCCTTCGCGGAAACGCTGCGGGACAGGGATTATCTCGCCGACGCGGAGAAGGCGAAACAATTCGCCGATCCGCTCTCCGCGGCGGAAATCGAAGCGCTGGTCGCGCGCGCCTTCTCGGCCCCGCCGGATATTCTCAAACGCGCGGCGGCCTACGCCGCGACGGACAATTGAGCGACCCGCCGGCAAGATCGCGCTGGACAATGAATCGATCGCCGCGTGACTTGACGGACGACATCGGGAGCCATGCGCCGTGAAGTCGGTCGGTCGCGTCGGGTTCGGAGCCTGCGTTTTCGTTTCCGGCCGCGCGGGGACTCCCGTTGAAAACCTCGCGCCGCCGCGCGCGCCGTCGATCGCCGGCCCCGCCGCGTTTCCAATCGACACGCCGCCGGAGGTCATGAAGGCGCTCGGGGACGGACAATGCGACGTGTTCACCGCGGACCAGTCGGCGCTTTATGGCGAAGTCTTCGAGCGCGATGTCGGCGCGCGCTCGAAGCTCGGGATTCCCCGCGGTCTCAACCAGTCGCGATCGACCGGCGGCA
The DNA here is from genome assembly GCA_903884435.1 of uncultured Hyphomicrobiales bacterium. GTDB lineage: Bacteria > Pseudomonadota > Alphaproteobacteria > Rhizobiales > Beijerinckiaceae > Terripilifer. The sequence goes on from CAISEY010000157.1 coordinate 9,075, forward strand.
TCCTCCACGCGCCGCCGATGCGGTGAACGACGTTTAAAGCCGCGCCTCCTCGAAGGCGCGGACCCACATGCCGCAAACGCCCGAACGGACGATGTCGTCCATGGTGAACTCGATCACCGGAACCGGCAGGGTCCGCGAGCGTATGAGATCGATGATCGCGCGCAAACCCGAGGATTCGCGCAAGTCGCACTGGCTCACGTCGCCATTGACGACGGTCAGGCAATCCTCGCCGACTCGGGTCAGAAACGTTTTGATCTCAGAAACCGTGGTGTTTTGCGCCTCGTCCAGCAGCACGAAGGCGTTTTTGAACGTGCGCCCGCGCATGACCTCGAACGGCGCCATTTCAATGTCGCCGTTTTTCAGCGCGATCTCGTAGGCCGGGGCGCCAATCCGCTCCTTGATGGCGTCGACGACGGGCGTCGCCCAGGGCGCGAATTTCTGCTCCAGCGATCCTGGAAAAAAGCCCAGCGAGCGCCCGCACGGGACGTTCGGACGCGTGAGGACGATCCTGGAAATGCGTCCCTTCCGGTAAAGATCGGCGGCGTGGGTGGCCGCGATCCATGTCTTGCCGGTGCCCGCGGGACCAATCACGACGACCTGCTGGCTGCTCCCGAGCGCCGCGAGATATTCCGATTGCCGCGGGTTCAGCGCGCGAATCGGCGGCGGGGCCCGCTCGGCGACGAATTTCGCGGCCTTGAACTGGATGATTTCCGCCGCCTCCAGGGGAAGGCCGTCTTTCCGTCTTTTCCTGCTGAATTGCTTGCCCAAGGACAGGTTCCTTTCGCTGGAGTAAAGGCCGGCCACGCGCGCGCGAGCCGCCGCGGAAAAACCGCCGGCGGGCGCGCGCGCGGAATGAAGGAAAGCACCGAAACAACGGTAGGCGGGCGGCGGCGTTCGGATTTCCGGTGCGTCGGCCAGGTCATCAGGTCACCACGCCACGAGCCACGACGCGATGATTAGAACTGATTCGCGTGACGTTTTCACGGAAAAAAGCGGAACTGGCGCCGAAGCGGCGGGACCGGTAAAGAGAGGCGCTTTCCTGGCGAGACGCACCATGACCGCTATAGCCTTTCCCGCCCCGGACCCGGGCATCCTCGCCCGCCGCGACGCCATTGTCGCCGGCCTCGCAAGGCTCGTGCCACCCGAGTGCCTCGTCGTGTCCGAAGACGAACGGCGCGCCTTCGAGACCGACGCCCTCACCGCCTATCGTCGCCTGCCGCTCGCCGTCGTGCTGCCGCGCTCGACGGAAGAGGTTTCCGCCGTGCTGGCGTTTCTCCACGCGGAGGGCGTCAAGGTCGTGCCGCGCGGCGCGGGCACGTCGCTCTCGGGCGGCGCCATTCCGCAGGAAGACGCGGTCGTCGTTGGCGTCTCCAAGCTCAACCGGATTCTCGAGGTCGACTACGCCAACCGCGTGGCGCGCGTGCAGGCCGGCGTCACCAATCTGGGCGTCACCGACGCGATCATGGCGGACGGATTTTTCTACGCGCCGGACCCCTCTTCGCAACTCGCCTGCACCATCGCGGGCAATATCGGCATGAACTCCGGCGGCGCCCATTGCCTGAAGCACGGCGTCACCACCAATCACGTTCTCGGCGTGAAGATGGTGCTGATCGACGGCGCGATCGTCGATTTCGGGGGCGAACACCTGGACGCCGGCGGCTATGACTTTCTCGGCCTGGTCGTGGGACACGAGGGCCAGCTCGGCGTCGTGACGGAAGCGACCGTGCGCATCCTGCGCGCGGCGGAAGGCGCGCGGCCCGTGCTGTTCGGCTTCGACCGCGGCGAGGACGCGGGCGCCTGCGTCGCCGACATCATCGGCCATGGCATCGTGCCCGTCGCCATGGAATACATGGACAAGCTCGCCATCGAGATCACCGAGGCCTTCGCGCACGCGGGCTATCCGCTCGACGTCGAGGCCATGCTGATCGTCGAGGTCGAGGGGTCCGACGCGGAAATCGACGCGCAACTCGCGCGCATCGTGGACATCGCGAAAAAACACGACGTTAAAACAGTGCGGCAATCGCAATCGGCCATGGAAGCCGCGCTGATCTGGAAGGGCCGCAAATCCGCCTTCGGCGCGACGGGCCGCGTCGCGGACTATATTTGCATGGACGGCACCGCGCCGCTGGGCAAGCTCGCTTATGTGCTGAAGCGCACGGACGAGATCGTGAAATCCCGCGGGCTGCGCGTCGCCAACGTGTTTCACGCGGGCGACGGCAACATGCATCCACTCATCATGTACAACGTCAACGATCCCGCAGAACAGGCGAAGGCCGAGGACGCCGGCAACGAGATTTTGAAGGTCTGCGTCGAGGCCGGCGGCTGCCTCACCGGCGAACATGGCGTCGGCATCGAAAAGCGCGACCTGATGCGCGTGCAATTCTCGCAGGTCGACATGGACCAGCAAATGCGCGTGCGCGCCGCCTTCGATCCGAAATGGCTGCTCAATCCCGCGAAAGTGTTTCCGCTCGACGGGAGGCCCGCGTGAACGCCGGACGCGGAGGCGCGCCATGACGATTTTTACCCCCGCGAGCGAGGCGGAAGCCGCCTCGATCATCGGCGAGGCCCGCGCGGCGAAAAGGCCGCTCGCCATCGCGGGCGGCGGCACGCGCGCCGGGCTCGGACGACCCGCGCGAACGGCGGACACGCTGTCGACGCGCGCGCTGACCGGCGTCACGCTCTACGAACCCGCGGAAATGGTGATTTCGGCGCGGGCGGGCACGCCGCTCGCCGAAATCGAGGCGGCGCTCGCGAGCAACGGCCAGATGTTGCCATTCGAGCCGATGGATCACCGCCCGCTTCACGCGAGCGGGGGCGAGCCCACCATCGGCGGGGTCGCGGCCTGCAACATCTCCGGACCGCGCCGCATTCAGGCGGGCGCGGCGCGCGATCACCTGCTCGGCGTGAGGCTCGTCAACGGGCGCGGCGAAATCGTGAAATCCGGCGGCCGCGTGATGAAAAACGTCACCGGCCTCGATCTCGTGAAGATCAGTTGCGGCGCGCATGGCACGCTGGGCCTGCTGACGGAAGTGACGTTCAAGGCGTTGCCCGGGGCGCCGGCGACGGGCACGCTCGTTTTCGAGGGGCTCGACGACGCGCGCGCCGTCGCCTGCCTGTCGGCGGCGCTCGGCTCGCCCTTCGAGGTCGGCGGCGCGGCGCATCTGCCCGCGTGGATCGACGGCGCGGCGCGAACGCTTCTTCGGGTCGAACACTTTCCCGAGTCCGTGGATTACCGGCTCGCGGCGCTGGCGAAACTGCTGGGGCGCTTCGGCGCGGCGCGACGGCTCGACGGCGACGCGGCGGCCCTCGCCTGGCGCGAACTGCGCGACGCGGCGGCTTTCTCCCGCGCGCCGGCGGACGCCGTCTGGCGCGTCTCGGTCGCGCCGACGCGCGCGCCGGGACTCGTCGCCGCGATCAACGAAAAAATCGCGACGCGCGCGCTCTACGACTGGGGCGGCGGGCTGGTCTGGCTCGCGACCGGCGCGGAGGGAGATTGCGGGGCGACAGCCATCCGCGGCGCCGTCGCCGCGACCGGCGGACACGCGACGCTGGCGCGCGCGCCGGAGGCGGCGCGGGAGCGGATCGAGGTCTTCCAGCCGCAATCCGCGGCGCTGATGAAGCTCACGCGCGCGGTCAAGGCGAGCTTCGATCCGGACGGCGTGCTGAATCCGGGACGGATGTACGCGGGGGTCTAGACGAAACATGCAAACCTGCTTCTCCCCCGCCGCGCTCGCCGATCCGCACATGGCGGCGTCGGAAAAAATCCTGCGCACCTGCGTTCACTGCGGGTTTTGCACGGCGACGTGCCCCACCTATCTGCTGCTGGGCGACGAACTCGATTCGCCGCGCGGGCGCATCTATCTGATCAAGGACATGCTGGAGGGCGGCAAGCCCGCCACGACGGAGGTCGTCCGGCACGTCGATCGCTGCCTGTCCTGTCTCTCCTGCATGACGACGTGCCCCTCGGGCGTGCATTACATGCATCTCGTCGATCACGCGCGCGCGCACATCGAGAGCACCTATTCGCGGGGCTTCGCAGACCGGTTGTTGCGATCCGTGCTGGCGAACGTCCTGCCGCATCCCGGACGGTTCCGGCTGGCGCTCGCCGCGGCGCTGCTCGCCAAGCCCTTCCGCTTTCTGTTCGCGGCGCTGCCGGTCGTCGGCGCGCGCCTCGACGCGATGATCGATCTCGCGCCGTCGCGTTTTCCCTCGCTGCCGCTGGCGGAGGCGCCGCCCGTCGTCGCCGCGCCGCGCAAGGGCCGCGTGGCCATCCTCGAGGGTTGCGCGCAGCCGGTGCTGAAACCCTCCATCAACGCCGCGGCGCGGCGGTTGCTCGCCCGGCACGGAGTCGAGACCGTGACGCCGCGTGGCGAAGGCTGCTGCGGCGCGCTCGTCCACCACATGGGGCGCGAGGAAGAGGCGCTCGACTTCGCGCGTCGCAACATCGAAGCATGGTGCGAGGAAATCGATCGCGGGCTCGACGCGATCCTCGTCACCGCCTCTGGCTGCGGAACCACGATCAAGGATTACGGCCACATGCTGCGCGACGATCCGGCCTGGGCCGGGAAGGCGGCGCGCGTGTCGGAACGCGCGAAGGACATCACCGAATACGTCGTCGATCTCGGGCCGCTTCCCGCCACGCGCGGGACGGGGCAGGTCATCGCCTACCATTCGGCCTGTTCGATGCAGCACGGCCAGAAGATCGGCGACCAGCCGAAACGCCTGCTGCGCGCCGCGGGCTTCGTGGTGAAAGACCCGCCCGAAGGGCACGTCTGCTGCGGCTCCGCCGGCGTCTACAATATTCTGCAACCCGAAATCGCGCGGCAATTGCGCGAACGCAAGGCCGCGAACATCGAAAAGACGAGGCCGCTCGCCATCGCCGCCGGGAACATCGGCTGCATCACGCAGATCGGCAAGGCGACGGAAATTCCGATCGTCCACACGGTGGAGTTGCTGGACTGGGCCGCCGGCGGCCCCCTGCCCGAAGAACTCGAAGGGACTGGATTCGCGTCGTGAGGCGTGATCATCTTGTCGCTTGATCCGAAGCGGAGACCGGCGATGGCGAAGCGTACGACGGGCGCGGGGAAGAAGCCGGCGAAAAAGAAAGCCGGCCCGAAAGCGCCCCGGAAAAAGGCGACGAAGGCGGCCGCGAAGAAAGTCGCTCCGAAAAAATCCGCCGCGGCGAAAATCCCGAAAAAACCGGCCCCGGCGAGGCCCGCGAAAAAGACTCGCGCCGCCGGCGAATCAGCCCCCTCCGCCCTGTCCCCGCGACGCGAACGCCCGCGCCTGCCGCGCGTTCCCCAACCCGTCAAGCGCAAGCCTCCGAAACCGCCCGTTTCCACGCCGGTCGATGTCCCACCAGGAGACGCGGCCGCGCCTGTTTCGCCGCCCGCGGAAAAGCCCGCCGTTCCCAATGGCAACCTGCCGCCGCCACGACGGCCGCGACGGCCCCGCCCGGGCGCTCACCGGCGACGTGAAACCTGACAAAGGTATGTGGCCTTCCCGCAACAGCCAGTATCTAGTTGGTGACTATTGCCAGAATTGCCTAAAATAACGGCAAATGCACAATTGAAATTCTTGTCTCCGCGATCATCCCGCGGCAATTCTGGCGACAGTTCGATGACACCGGAGATTCTCATGAAACGCGTATTTCTAACGGCAGCGGCAATGTCCGCCCTTACAGTCGGGGCGTTCGCGGCCGACCTTCCGACGAAGAAAGCGCCGCCCGCGCCGGTTCCGGTCAGCGCCGACGGATTCGATTTCGCTTTCGGCGCGAAGATCATGAGCGACTATATTTCCCGCGGCGTCAGCCAGTCGGATCGCAAGGCCAGCGGCACCGTCTATTTCGAAGGCCGGTACAACATCGGCGACACGCAGCTCTACGCCGGCGTCCAGCCCTGGCTGGTGCGTTTGCCCACGGGCACCCCGGCGGAGGTCGATCTGTACGCCGGCGTTCGCCAGACCTGGGGCGCCTTCACGGTCGACGTGGGCGGCATCTATTATCTCTATCCCGGCAACGACAAACAATACTGGGTCAACGCGCCCGCGACGTTGCTGAACCCGGTCGGCGCTTCCGCCGCCACCTGCAACGCGGCCATCGGTCCGCTCGCCGGTTTCTGCGCCACCACGGCGTCCAACCCGAGCTTCCTCGAGCTCTACCTGAAGCCCTCCTACAACATCACCGACGCGTTCAACGTCGGCGCGAACCTCTACTGGTCGCCGAACTGGAACAACTACGACTTCACCTCGACCTATCTGTCGGCGACGGCGAAATACACGTTCGGCGATTCGGGCTTCTCCGTGTCGGGCGAATATGGCCGCCAGTTCCTCGGCAGCCTGAAGCCCAACACGATCTTCTCGAACGTGAGCTTCAAGTATCCGGACTACAATTCGTGGAACGTCGGCGTTTCCTACGCCTGGAAGAACATCACGGCCGATCTGCGTTATTACGGTTCGGACCTCAGCAAGACGAGTTGCTACACCGTCAGCTCGGATCCCGCCGGCAACCGCGTCGGCGGCGTCGCCACCGGTCGCTCAAGCTGGTGCGGTCAGCGCATCATGGCCAGCCTCTCGGTCGATTTCGTCTATTCCAAAGACTTCAAGAAGTAGGACCGACGAGCGTTTCGCTGTTCCACTCCCTGGTTTTGACGGCCCCGTTCGCGGGGCCGTTTTTTTTCGGCGCTCCGGAAGGGACTTGGTTCCGTCGCTTTCCGCCCCCATATAGGCGGCGCGGAAAGTTCGCCGTTCCGGCGGGACGCCGCGACAAGAGGGAGACCGGAATGACCCCCGATGAACGCCAGTTGCTCGCCGGCCTGTTCGAACGGGTCCAGGCGGCGGGAAACACGCCGAGGGACCGCGACGCCGAAGCCTTTATCGCCGACGCCGTTCGCGCGCTGCCGTGGGCGCCCTATCTTCTGGCGCAAACCGTAATCGTGCAGGAACAGACTCTCTCCGCCGCGCAAGGCAGGGTCGAACAGCTCGAGGCTCGGATCAAGGAGCTCGAAAGCGCGGCTTCCGCGAGTTCGGGGTCTTTCCTCGGCGGCGTTGGCAAATCGTTTTTCGGGAGCGCCGAGCCGCCGCGTCCGGCGCCGCAGCCCGCGCCGGCGCCCGCTCCCTCGCCATGGGCGAGGGCCGCCG
>CAISEY010000158.1 GCA_903884435.1 uncultured Hyphomicrobiales bacterium
CCGTCGCGTAAGCGACGCCGAAGGGCGCGAGCCCGCCGGTTCGCGTGACGGTGAAGGTCAGGATTTTGGTTCCGGAATCGCCTTCCGTGATCGAAGCGTCGGAAATCGTGACGGAGCCCGCGACCGGAGGCGCGAGAAGCAGGGTCGGGGACAGAGCGATTCCGTCCGTGAACCGGATGATTTCGACACCCGTGAACTCGTCGACGCCATCGGCGCCGCTCATCACGAGATCCCCGGCGGTTCCAGTCAAAGTGTACCCGGAGCCCCAGGCGCAGGCGACATAGACGCTGTCGATTCCGGAGCCGCCGCGAATGATATTATTGACCGCGCCGCTCGCGAGCCGGACGACGTTGGCGCCATTGCCGAGCGCGACGTTCTCGACGCCGACGAGCGTGTCCGTCGCGCCGGCCGCGGCGTCGAGCGCGGTCCCCGTCGCGAGGTTCACGTCGAGCGCGTCGGAGAGATCCATGAAATCGGCGGTGTCCTGACCGGCGCCGCCATCGAGCGTGTCGCTTCCCGCGCCGCCCCTCAGCGTGTCGTCGCCGGCGCCGCCCGTGATCCAGTCAGCGCCGCCGGCGCCGATCAGCAGATTGGCCGAATCGTTGCCGGTGATCGTGTCGGCCCCGGAACCGCCAATCGCGTCCTCGATCACCGCGCCGATGGCGATCGAGACATTCGAGGTCAGGCCGCTAATGTTCGAAAAGGCTCCCTGCCGCAGATCGATCGACTGCGCCATGGCGTAGCCGGAGGCGTCGATCGTGTCGTTCCCTCCCGCGTCCCAGACGCAAAAGGCGGGATCGGCGTTGGCCGCGAAGTCGTAGACCGCTCCGGCGTTCGTGTTGAAACCGTAGACCGTGTCGCCGGCGCGCGTCGCCATGTTGGCGCCGTAGATCTGCTGCGCCGCGTAAACGTCGGCGAGCATCGGCGTGTCGGCGTAGCCGAGGAATTGCCCGCCGGTGTTGCTCTCGTCGAAGTAGCTCATCACCGTGTATTGCTGGCTGTCCTCGACGAATTGCGCGTTGGCGTCGTAGGTGATGGAGACGCCGGGCGCCGCGTTGTAGAGGCCGGGATGCGACAGGCCGAGCGAATGGCCGATCTCGTGAATGATCGCGAAGAGCGAATAGGAGCCGAAGCCGATCGCCCCCGTCGTGGAAATGCTGGTCGTGTTGAGCCAGACGTCGCCCGCGTCCGATTTGAAATCATTCGAGCCCGGATAGAAGGCGAAGGCGCCCGCGCCATCCGTTCCATCGGTGTAATTGCCGAACAGGATCGAGGCGTTGTTGGCGTAGCCGCCAGGATTGACCCTGTTGAAGGTCAGGCCGCACACGTCCGACCAGAATTGCAACGCGGTCTGGACCGCGGCGATTTCCGTCGCGGAAAGACGGGTGAAGGAACCGATGTTGCTGCCCGTGACCGTGTAGGTCGCGGGGCTCTGGCGAAACCCATAAGTGACGGTCGCGGGCGTCCCCGGCTTCGTGTTCCACGCGTAATCGGCGTCGATGACGCCCGCGGCCATTTCAATGTCGAAGGAGGGAATGGTTCCTTCGGAGACGGAGATTTCGTACTGGCCCGTGTCCGTCGCGGTATATGCGGAGGCGTCGATGTAAAAGTCGCCGGTGGACGCCGCCGTATAAGTGAACAGCGAATTGTTGTTGGGCAGGGAATCGTCGTCCGACGCGAGAACCGTCGTTCCGTCCGGCCCGTAGAGGTTCAAAAACGGGTCCACGACATTGGCGGAGCCCGTTCCCGTCATGGCGAAGACATATGTCCGGCCCGCCGTCAGATGAACGCGGTACCAGTCGTGATCGGCGGAGCCGACGAGGAAACCGCGCGCGGTCTGGCCAATCTGTAGCGTGTACGCCGTGCCGGTCCCCGCGGCCGCGTCGGCGGATTCGATTATGTCAGGCATGGCGACCCGTCTCTACCCTCGCGCCACGCGAACTTCCGGCGGCGACGCGCCCAGAACGCGCCGGTTACTTGCCGACCCGACCCAGCGTCTCCAGCGCGCGATTGACCGGCCCCTCGTCGAACAAGGCTCCAAGAGGCGATCGTTTCTGGACGTAACCGCGCCTGATGTAAAATTCCTGCTGGTCGAGCAGCGAATCCGCCATCACCAGGCCGTCGGGATTGATTTCCGTCCAGACCATGTCCGAGAAAATCGCGCGGTCCTTGATTGGCGAGTATTTGAGGAAATAGTCGATCATTTCCTCGCGGTTCGCGCCGCCGCGGGCCGCCTCGAGGTAGCAGCGTCCGCCGCGAATATGCGCCAGCGCGAAGCGGTCGAGCACGTCCCGGTTCCTGGCGGCCCAGTCAGTGTTGTAGATCAGCCCGCCCACCTCCATGCGCGGCCGCACGGTGGCGTCGATGTCGAGCAGCTTGAAGCCTCCGGCCTGAACCGCCGCCGCGTCGAAGGGCGGCACGAAAATGGCTCCGTCGATGGCGCCGTTTTTCAGGGCCGCGACAGCCTGCGGAGCGCCGAGGGGTTTGGTGTCGACATCGTCGAGGCCGAGGCCGGCGACTTCCAGCGCCTTGCCCAGTTCGTATTCGGAAATCGCGCCCGTGGCGCTGATGCTGATCCGCAAACCCTTGATGTCCCGGATGGACTTCACCCGGCTCTCGAATTCCTTGCGCAGCACGAGCGCGTGGTGGACCGGCGCCTGGGCGCGGTTGATGAAATAACGCAGGGGCATGCCCTGGGCGATGCTGTTGAAATAGGAGGCGCTGACTCCGCCGCCGATCATCGCGAGATCGCCGCGCACGATGAGCGGCGTCATGTCCGACGCCGTGCGGAAGGGCGTCATGTCGATTTCGAGATCGACCTCGCGGAAATAGCCGCGCTCCATGGCGCAGATCATGCCCCCGTCGCCGACGTTGGGCACCGTGCCGACGACGAGTTTGGTGGCGGCCGCGGCGGGCGCGGCGGCGAGCAGCGAGGCAAGGAAGATGGCGGCGCGATTCATTTTTTTCCCCGTCTTGACGCGCAGCCCTTAGCACCGGGCGCCCGCCCTGTCCCGCGCCGGATCGCCGCTGGCGTTCTCCAGGCAAAAGAGTCAGAATAGCGCATGATCTCGCAACGCTCGCGCTACGCGCTCAAAGCCCTCATCCGCCTCGTTCGCGCCGGCAAGGGCTCCTCCCTCTCCACCCGCGTCATCGCGGAACAGGAAGCCATTCCCGTGAGCTTCCTCGAACAGATCATGCTCGACCTCAAGCGCGCCGGCTTCGTCGGCAGCCGGCGGGGCAAGGAGGGCGGCTATTTCATCGACAGGGATCCGGCGACCCTGTCCCTGGCGACCGTCCTGCGCCAGATCGACGGGCCGGTGGCCCCCCTGCCCTGCCTGTCGAAGACCGCCTATCGCCGTTGCGAGGACTGCCCGGTGGAACGAACCTGCGCCCTGCGCATTGTCATGGGCGAGACTTACGAAGCGATGCTCACGGTACTCGAAAAGCGCACGCTCGCGGACGCGATAGCCCGCGCGGACCTTGTTTGTAGCGAGGAAGGTGATTTCGGCCCCGAGGTTTTCGCCGGGGCCTTTATCTAGAACGCTGATTCAAAAGGAATAATTCAAAACACTACCCAATCGATCAAGATTGCTTGACATTCCGACTAATCCAGTCAACATTATCTGGATTATGGAGGCGGCCATGCGTGAGATCAAGCTGAAACAGACCCGGGACACGTTGTTCGCCCTCGCGGCGTTCGGCATGTGTTTTTTCACTGTGTTCTTCGCCCACGCGCAGACCGCCCTTCTGAACGTTTCCTACGATCCGACCCGCGAGCTCTACAAAGCCATCAGCGCGGCGTTCCAGCCCGTCTGGGAGAAGGAGAGCGGCCAGAAAGTCGCCCTGCGCGCCTCCCATGGCGGCTCCGGCGCCCAGGCGCGAGCGGTGATCGACGGGCTGAAGGCGGACGTGGTGACGCTGGCCCTCGCGCCCGACATCGACGCCATCGCGGAAAAGACCGGCAAAATTCCCGCCGACTGGCAGAAGCGCCTGCCGAACAATTCCTCGCCCTACACCTCGACCATCGTTTTCCTCGTCCGCAAGGGCAACCCGAAGGCCATCAAGGATTGGGACGATCTGGCGAAGCCGGGAATTTCGGTCGTGACGCCGAACCCGAAGACCTCCGGCGGCGCGCGCTGGAACTACGTGGGGGCCTGGGGCTACGCCCTCGCGAAATTCAACAGGGACGAGACAAAAACCCGGGAATTCGTCGGCGCCATCTACAAGAACGCGCCGGTCCTCGACACCGGAGCGCGCGGATCGACCATCACCTTCGCCGAACGCGGCATCGGCGACGTGCTGATCGCGTGGGAGAACGAGGCCTTCCTCGCCTTCGAGGAATTCGGCAAGGACAAGTTCGAAATCGTCGTCCCGTCCCTCTCGGTGCTCGCCGAGCCGCCTGTCTCGATCGTCGATGGCAACGTCGACGCCGCCGGCACGCGCAAACTGGCGGAAGCCTATCTCGGCTTCCTCTATTCGGACGCCGGCCAGAAGATCGGGGCGAAGAACTACTACCGGCCCTTCAAGCCGGCGGCGGCCGACCCCGCCGATCTCGCCCGCTTCCCGAAGCTGAAGCTTCTCGAGATCGATCGGGATTTCGGCGGCTGGAAAGGCGTGCAGGGCCCTCACTTCGGCGACAACGGCGTCTTCGATCAAATTTACACCGCCAAACGCTAGCGCGAGACGGAGCCACCTGTTTGCGTATCGACCGCTTCGCGCGGCCCTCGCCCCTGCCCGGTTTCGGGCCGGCGCTGGGGGCCGCTCTTTCATGGCTCGGGCTGATCGTCCTGCTGCCGCTCGCCGCCCTCGTGGCGCGGGCGGCGGAGGTCGGTCTGTCCGGCGTTCTGGCCATCGCCGCGCAGCCGCGCGTCCTCGCGGCGTTGCAGACCTCGTTCGGCCTTTCCTTCGCGGCCGCGGTCGTCAATGTTTTCCTTGGCCTCGTCGTCGCCTGGGTTCTCGCACGCTACGAGTTTCCGGGCCGGCGCTTTCTCGACGCCGCCGTGGATCTCCCCTTCGCGCTGCCCACCGCCGTCGCCGGCATCGCGCTCTCGGCGCTCTACGCGCCCAATGGCTGGCTCGGCGCGCCCCTCGGCGCGCTCGGCGTCAAGGTCGCCTACACGCCGCTCGGCATTTTCATCGCGCTCGTCTTCATCGGCCTGCCCTTCATGGTGCGCAGCGTGCAGCCGATCATCGAGGAGATCGACGCTGAAATCGAGGAAGCCTCGGCGACGCTCGGGGCGACGCGCGCGACGACGCTCAACCGCGTGGTGCTGCCGCCGCTGCTGCCGGCGGCGCTCACCGGCTTCACGCTCGCGCTGGCGCGGGCCATCGGCGAGTATGGCTCGGTGATTTTCATCGCGGGCAATCTTCCCTACGTTTCGGAAATCGCGCCGCTGCTCATCGTCGTGAAGCTCGACGAATTCGACTACGCGGGCGCGACCGCCATCGCCTGCGTCATGCTGGCGATTTCCTTCGCGCTGCTGCTGGCGATCAACCTGTTGCAGGCGTGGGCGCGCCGGAGGCTTGGCCATGTCTGACGTTCCCCCGCGAAGCCTCGACGCCGTGCGGCGCGACCGCGACGCGATCACCGAAAGCCCGCTCGCGCGGCGGATTCTCATCGGCCTCGCGCTCGCCATCCTGGCGCTGTTCCTGTTCCTGCCGCTGGCTGTCGTGTTCGTCCAGGCCTTCTCGAAGGGACTCGCCTTGCCGGCCGCGGCGCTCGCCGATCCCGACACGCATTCGGCGATCCTGCTGACGCTGACGGTCGCGGCGATCAGCGTGCCCGTCAATCTAGTCTTCGGCGTCGCCGCGGCCTGGGCGGTCGCGCGGTTCGACTTCGCGGGCAAGAGCCTGCTCGTCACGCTGATCGACCTGCCCTTCTCGGTGTCGCCGGTGGTCGCCGGCCTCGTCTATGTCTTGCTGTTCGGCTCGAAGGGACTGTTCGGTCCGTGGCTGGCCGCGCGCGACATCGAAATCATCTTCGCGCTGCCAGGCATCGTGCTGGCGACGATTTTCGTCACCTTTCCCTTCATCGCGCGCGAACTGATCCCGCTGATGCAGCAGCAGGGTTCGGAGGACGAACAGGCGGCGCTGA
>CAISEY010000159.1 GCA_903884435.1 uncultured Hyphomicrobiales bacterium
ATCGACGCCGCGATCCAGAGCAATCTGCGCGAGACGACGACGCGCGTGCTCGCCTCGCTCACCCCGCGCGAGGAGCGCGTGCTGCGGATGCGCTTTGGCATCGGCATGAACACCGACCACACGCTCGAGGAAGTCGGCCAGCAGTTCTCGGTGACGCGCGAACGCATCCGCCAGATCGAGGCGAAGGCCCTGCGCAAGCTGAAACACCCGTCGCGGTCGCGGAAACTGCGGAGCTTCCTGGATAATTGAGGGCGGTCAGGCGGCGAGCAAGCGCTTCAATCCGGTTTCGAATTCGAAGCGCAATTGCGCCGCTTCCGCCTCGGGCGGGCTCCCCCGGAACAACGCGCCACGGATTCCATCCATGTCCTTTCTCAAAAAGCTCTTCGGCCTCGGGTCCGCGGGCGAGCCTGCCGCCGCCACTCCCGCGCCCTCGCAGGAGCACAACGGCTTCCTGATCCGCGCCACGCCCTACAAGGAAGCCGGCCGGTTCCAGCTTTCGGGCGTCATCACCCGGGAAATCGACGGCGTCGTGAAGGAACATTCCTTCATCCGCGCCGACACGTTCGCGACGATGGAAGACGCGGTGGAGATGACCTTCTTCAAGGCGCGCCAGCTCATCGACCAGCAGGGCGAGCGCATTCTCGAATAATTCGCGCGGCCAGCCAGAAGGCGTTCATCCCATGACGCAAAACGAAAGTCCGGCGCCGCGCGGCGACCTCACGGTGCGCACCATCGCCATGCCAGCCGACACCAACGCCAACGGCGACATTTTCGGCGGCTGGGTCATGTCGCAGATGGACCAGGCCGGCGGCATCGCCGGGGTCGAGCGCGCGCAGGGCAGGGTGGTGACGGTGAAGGTCGATTCCATGACCTTCATCGCGCCCATGAAGGTCGGCGACGTGCTCGAGGTCTTCACCGAGGTCGAGAGCATCGGGCGCACCTCCATGAAGATCCACGTCGAGGCCTGGGCGCAGCGCTTCCGCACGCACCGGCGCGACAAGGTGACGGACGCGACCTTCACCTTCGTGGCGGTTGGCGAGGACGGCAGGCCGCGGCCCGTGCCGGACTGAGTGCGCGGGCTCGCGGCGCCAGCCCGCGCCTTCGCTCGTGGTCGTTGCAAATCGCGGGATTTTCAGTCTATTGCTTTTTCGCCCCTCGCGGCGCGCGTGGGCCGGTAGCTCAATGGTTAGAGCCGGCCGCTCATAACGGTCTGGTTGGGGGTTCAAGTCCCTCCCGGCCCACCAAAGAAAATCCATGTAAAACGGCGCTTTCCGAGCATCCGCGTTTTCCGCGCCGATTCCCGCCGCGACCTTTCGCGCAATGGAACCCGTTATTTCCTCCCGATGGCGACGGGCGCGGCGGCCAGCCGGAATGACGCGTGCGCGCGTCCCGGTTTCATCGCCGCAGGGCCGCGCCCAAATCATCGGCGCTGGCGGCGCGGTCGAAGGCGAGAACCGCCGCGACGATCCTTTCGCGGCTGTCGCGCCCGAGACTTGCCGCGGCGGAATGGAATTTCGCGATGACTTCGCTCACGGACATTCCATCCCGCGAGTAGCCCGGAGGGAACAGGACCTCGGCGGCGTGTTCCTCGCCACTCGCGTCGCGGACTCGCACCGCGCAGGGCCAGGCGTCCGGCGCCCTGTGGTTGAGATCCGGATCGACGCGCGTGACGATCCGTTTCATCAGCGCGTCGACGCGCGGATCGAGCCATCGCTCGTTCTCGAATTGCGCCGGCCCGAGCGCGCCGTCCGCGAGCGCGACGGCGACGAGGAACTGAAAGCTGTGGTCCGCCGCTTCCCGGGACCGCGGGCGAACGCGTCCCGGATCCTCCTGTTGTTCGCGCAGGAAGGCATGGTCGGCCATCACGACCTCGATGCGCTCGACCGTGTCGAGCCTGTCTCTCAACCTCTCGTGAAGCCGCAGGGCCGCGGCCACGGCGGCCTGCCCCGTGGCGAGGCACGGATACATTTTCACGTGCGCCCGCATGATGTAGCCGTGCGATGGAAACGGGGCGGACATCGTCTCGTGAATATCTCCAGTGGGGAAGAGGGTTCGCAGCCCCTTTTGATGTTCCAGAATGGAGAGAGGCCCCGTCACGCCGCGCGCGGCGAGAAGCGTGGCCTCGACGGCGGATTGCGCGACCATGGCGTTCGAAATCGACTTCGCGGCGGAGACGCCGCCGCGCCGCACGATGGCGGGGGTGGCCGCCCGCGCGCCGCTCAGCGCGAGGGCGTGCGCGAGCTGGTCCGCGTCAAGGCCCATCAATCGTCCCGCCATCGCCGAGGCGACAAACGCCGACAGGCTGACGCCGTCCCAGGGCCCCTTGCGATCCATCATGCCCTTGAGGCGTCCGAACAGTTCGTAGCCAATCGCGATGGTCGCGAGGATTTCGGAACCCGGGCGGCGGCGCGCTTCTCCCGCGGCGAGCGCCACGGGGATATTGTCGCTTGGATGACCGCCGATCAGGGGACCGTTTCTTCCCGGCGAGATTACGTAGTCGTTGAGATCGAGCGCGCGGACCAGCGCGCCGTTGGCCAGCACGGCGTGCGGCAAATCAAGCGCGCGGGACTGGCCGATGATGGTGCACGGACCCTGGCCACCGACCTCGTTGCACATGGCGACGACGTTTTTGCAAACGTCTTCCCCGGCGCCCGCGATGGCGCAACCGATGGAATCGAGCAGCAGCAGCCGGGCCTGCGCGACGCACGATCGCGGCAGGTCCCGGTCATTGATTCCAAGAACCCACCGCGCGATTGATTCCACGCCCGTCGGGCCGGATGGGGATGAATTCTCGTGCTTTCCGGACATCGCGCATCCTCGTCGGGCCGGCGGAAAGCTCGACGCGCCTTCACGCGAACAAAGCGTCAAGCCCTCCCGTCCGGCGACGGTTCTCCCACGCCCGCCGCGGAAAAGTCCACCGCGAACGGCAAGTCACGCAACCGGCGACTCTATTCCCCGGCCTCGATGGCCTTGCGCGCGTCGGCCACGACGGATTTCGGCGTGCGGTACAATTCGCGGATGAGCGCGTCGATGTTCTCGCCGGAAACGGGATTGATTTCAATCTTCTGACTTTCCGCGGCGCGCAGGAATTCCGGATCCTTCATCGTGTCGTCGAAGGCGCGGCGCAGGGCGATCTTTCGATCCTCCGGAATATCGGGAGGCGCGACGAAGGGGCGACCCATCGTCTGGCGGCTGAAAATGAGCTTCAGAATCTGCCTTTGCTCTTCCGTGGTGGCCGCGTCGAGGATCAGGGGCACGTCCGGCAGGTCCCTGGCTTTCTCGAGGGCCAGCTGAACGACAAGGTGCAATTTCTTCTCGGCGAGCCATTGCGCCTTCTCGGATTTGATGCTCGTCCACGACCAGCCGCAGCGGCCATCGATCTCCCCGCGTTCCATCGCCATGGACAGTTCCCCGGTTCCCGGAAATCCGGAGATCAGCCGGGCTTTCACGCCGAACAGGGCGCGCAGGGCGTTCGTGAAAACGTCCGGATCGGACCCCGATCCATTTCCGCCAACCGTGAAGGGCGTCGTGAGCGCGTCCGCCCAGGTCTTCACGGGAGACTGGCCGTAGGTCGCGCAGAGACTGATCTCGTTGGCCGCGCTGCCGAGCCAGGTGAATTTCGCCGAGTCAAACTTCGTGTTGCTCTTTCCGACGAGCGGCTCCATCGCCATGCCGCGGGCGATGATGCCGAATTCAGTGCCGTCGCGCGGCGAGACGTTGTAAAGCTGGTTCGCTAGGACAAGCGTGCCCGCGCCGGGCACGTTCCTGACGATCATCGTCGGGCGTCCGGGAATGTATTTCGACATGTTTTGCGCGAGATCGCGCGCGACGGCGTCATAGGCGCCGCCGGGACTGTATCCGACCGAAACCGTGATGGTTTTCCCCTTGAAAAAATCGCCAACGCCTTCCGCCCGGGTCGCGTAACCCGTCTGCGAGAACAGAATCGGCGCCATCAAAATTGCCTTGAGCCGGGACGCGGACGCGTGCTTCGCGTGGTTTTTCATAAGTCCTCCAACCATTTCCGCCCGGCGAGGGCGCGAAATCAAAAGTTCAGCATGTCCGTTCTCGTGACCGTCGAGACCTCGCGGAAACCGGGGCCGTTCGCGATTTCCCAAATCGAGAATTGTTCCTGCCAGACGCCATCGGCGGGGATGCAATCGACGGGGACGATCGCCTTGAAATTGTGTTCGAAGGCGCCTGGCGCCGTGGCGAGAACGGCGCCGTTCGCCGACGTGCCCGCCAGAATGACGGTGTCGATGTTTCGCGACCGGAGAAGCGCGTCGAGATTCGAGTTGAAGAATTTGTCGCCGGATTTTTGCTCCGCGGTCTCGGGGCTTTTCGGCGCCAGAGCGGGCAC
>CAISEY010000160.1 GCA_903884435.1 uncultured Hyphomicrobiales bacterium
GCGACGCTTGACCGGCCCGACTTTCTGTCCTGGCTCGACCTCGCCAACATCGAGGTTCTGAAACTCGCGGAGACGAAAAGGCGGAACTTCGAGCTTGGTCCGCTGGCGCGGGCGACGCGCCTTCGCGATCTCTTTCTGGAAGGTCATCGAAAGGGGATCGATTGTCTCGCTGAATTGCCGCGCCTGGAGCGCCTTCATCTGTTTTCGCAGCCGAAAGACCAGCCTCTCGGGTTCGTGGCCGGCGTCCGGCCGTTGCGCGTGCTGGAAATTTCGCTTGGCGGGCGCGAAACGCTCGCCGGGCTTTCCCATGACACGCTGGAAATTCTGAAAATCGTCCGAATCCAGGGATTGTGCGACCTCGGACCGATGGGGCGATTCCAGCGGTTGAAGGGCCTGTCCGTCCATGATCAAATCCGCCTGCGATCGATCGATCTCGCGGGCGCTCCGCTGAAATTCCTTTCCTTTTACAATTGCAAATCGCTCGCCGAACTCACGGCGTTCGAAAGCCTGAACGCCCTTGGGGAACTTTCGATCATCGACACCGCGCTGCCGCTCGACGCGCTGCGCGATCATAGCTGGCCGCCGTCCCTGACCGTGCTGCACCTGCATGGCAAGAGCAAAAAGTGGAACGAAGCGACCCGAAAGCAACTCGACGCGCGTGGCCTCGCCGGCCGCGGCGGTCGCTGGTTCACATCCGATCTCGACACGGTCGAATGATGGATCCGGTCGTCCTTGCCACGAAAGGCGCGGGGCGCGTTCACGCCCCGCCGCCTCGATCCGTTGTCACAAATCCAGCACCAGCTTGTCGCCCTTCGCGCGCGACACGCAGACGTTGATGTGCGTGTTGGCCGCCTTTTCCTCGTCCGTCTGCGAATCGTCGCGATGGTCCGGCGTCCCCTCGATCACCGGCGTGAGGCAGGTGCCGCAAATGCCGTCCTCGCAGGAGCTTGGCACGTAGACGCCATTCTCGTTCAACACGTTGAGAATGGATTTATCCGCTGGAATATCAAGCGTCTTTCCGCTTTTCCTGAGTTCAACCCTGAACGTGAGATTGGCCATGTTTCCCTCCTGGATTCAGCCGGACACGGGCGTCGCGCCGGCATAAATCAACGCGTCGAGCGCGAGCGCGCCCTGCCCGTGCGGATAAACGACGACCGGATTGAGGTCGATTTCCGAGACTTCCGGATGCGCGCGGACGAAAGCCCCGAGGGTTTCGGCGATTTCGGCGGCGGCCTCGATGTCGCAGGGCGGCGCGCCGCGAAAGCCCTTCAGCATCGCCGCGCCCTTGAGCCTTCCGATCTCGCGGGCGATGGCGGACGCGTCGAGAGAGGCGGACATGACCCGCGCGTCCTTCAACGCCTCGGCGAAAACGCCGCCGAGGCCGATCATCAGCACCGGCCCCCATTCCGGGTCGTTGCGCGCGCCAATGATGAGTTCGACGCCGCGCGGCGCCATGGCCTCGACGAGCACGCCGTCGAGCGCGAGGCCGGGCCGGGTTTGCGCGAGATTGTCGTGGAGCTTGCGCCAGCCAAACTCCAGTTGGTCTTCGTCGGCGAGGCCGAGA
>CAISEY010000161.1 GCA_903884435.1 uncultured Hyphomicrobiales bacterium
ACCATCCGGTTATCCAAATCCTTCCAAAAAACTCTGATTAATCAAGGTTTTTAGCTTTTTCCGGTCCGATGCGGCTCGACGTTGTTCGTTGACGTCCGGCGATTTTGTTGGCCTTCATGCTGCCCTTGCGCGGGCCAGCAGGTTGCGAGGCCAACAAATGCCGCTCACGGAGTCCGCGATTCGCGCCGCAAGGCCAGAGTGTGACCGCACCGCCAAATTGTCCGACGGCGACGTCCTTCAACTCCGGGCTCTGCCCTCAGGCGCGAAGAAGCCGGAAGTCTGTTCGCCCTGGCGTTGGACCCAAGCCAGCAAAAGCGGGTCGAAATTCCAGCGGGTCAACCGGTCATGCCGACTCTTTCAACGCCATCGCCGATGAGTTGCTGGAAAAGAAGCGCGGCGAGGGAAAGGCGGACGCAACCATGAACAAGGTCCAATGACTCTTTGGTCACGCGCGCCGTGCCCCCGGACCCCGCCCGATAGCCGAAATCAACGCGCCAGAAATTCTCAGGGCGCTCCGGATGGTCGAACATCGTGGCCGGCTGGAAACCGCCGCGGGTTTCGCGCCGTGACCCGCGAGGTGTTTCGTCGTGCGGCCGCCACGGGGCGCTCCAGAGCGAACCCTCGCGCGAGGCAAGTCCCGCCTCCGCGTTCGTCGATAGCCGGAGCGTGAAAAGCGCCGGAAAGGGGAGCCTCGCGACCCTCCGGGATCGCGACGGCGGCGCGCTTGTCATGGCGACATTGTCAGGCGTGTTTGCGATCTTGCCGAAGCGATGGATCCTCGAACGAACTTTCGCGTCGCGGTGGCGATGCCGAGGGCTCGCGAGGGACCGGGACAACTTCAATCAGACGACGCCCGCGTTTCCGTGCCTCGCCTCGATCCGCATCATGCTGAAAAAGTTATGCAATTCTGCGTAAAATTCCGGATAGACTCCTGGATGATTATATTAGTTAACTGATTCGGTTAATTTTGCGTTGATTGCGCTATGCAACGCTTGGCATTGCGCGGACATAGTGAAATAAACACTATCTTCTTATAGTAAAATAAAAGATAGAATCAACAGCGTAAGCTTAAATTGGAGTTCGCGTCATGTTAAAACTAAAATTATCGATTTTTATTTGCGTGTGTGAATTTTTTGTTTTTATCTCTGGAGGCGCCAATGCGCAGCAAATTTCCACTGGACTGTATCAAAACGCTCAGTTGCCAATACGTCGTGGCGGTACAATAAAAGTCATCGAGTCCTACATTGCCCGGGAAGTCCCGCCGGGATCGTGCCTCACAGGAACCTACTTGTCCGCCGATACGATGGCTTTGGGCGTCCCCGGAGTCAGAGTAACGCCCACATCGCAGTTCTGGCCACACAACAGCCCGAAAAACTCGGAAAATACATGGAATATCGATCGGGACGCGACTGAATATATCCTAAGAAAACTAAACAATCACGCGTTGGCCGCTGATATTCGGGTTCGACTTGCAACTTATCGACCGACTTCCGAATATTTCTTTTACTATACGGGGCTCGATCTCATCCGGCGCTTTGCCGTCAAAGCGTGTTGAGCACAATTGCCAACGATTGTGCGACGCGCGGGGGAGCGCTCCCGCCCTCCCAGGGCTTGAGCCCGGCGTCATCCTTCGTCATTTCCAATCCGCCGGTTGCGTCCTTGTGCCAACGGCTGGCCCCGCGACTCCCGGACCATCCCCTTCTTGTTCGCTCCGCGAATTTCGTCGCCGGAACCGGCTTCCGCGGCGTCGGGCGATTCTCCAACCCGACCCTGTTTACCACTCCGCCAAAACGTCTATGATTTTTCCAGATCATCGACCGACGGAGGAAATCGCATGTCACGGGACACCGCCCCGACCAGCGTGGCGGAACGGCTTGGCCATTTGCACCACACCGGCCCCGCGACCGACATGGGCCGGCTGCTGCGCCGGTTCTGGCATCCCGTCGCGCTCTCCCGGGAACTCCGCCCCGGCAAGGCGAAGGCCTGCAGGCTGCTGGGCGAAACAATGACGCTTTATCGCGGCGAAAGCGGGCGTCCCTATCTTGTCGCGGGCCATTGTCCGCACCGCCGCACCCTGCTCCACACCGGCTGGGTGCAGGGCGAGGACATCCGCTGCATCTATCACGGCTGGAAATTCGACGGCGCCGGCCAGTGCCGCGAGGCGCCGGCGGAAGGCGCGGAAACAGCGGCCAAAATCCGGGTACCGGCCTGGCCCGTGCATGAATACGCCGGCATGATTTTCGCCTGGCCCGGCGAGGGCGAGGCACCGGAGTTCTCGTTGCTCCGCAAGGACGTGTTCGAGCGCCCGAACGGGCTGATGTTCGCGCGCGCCGAAACATGGCGCTGCAACTGGTTCCAGCTCGTCGAGAACTCGATGGACGCGGTCCACGTGAGTTTCGTCCATCGCGCCGGCCTCGTCGGCAATTTCGGCGCCGCCGTCTCCGGCGCGCTGCCGCTGCTCGAATATCTCGAGACCGACGCTGGCATCCGCCAGATCGCCACCCGCGGCCCGGGCAACGTGCGCGTCAGCGACTGGACCTTCCCCAATTGCAATCACATCGTCGTGCCCGGCGTCGGCCCTGGCGATCCATGGATCGACGTGGGACACTGGAACGTCCCGAACGACGACGAAACAACGACGCGCATGATGATCTATTCGATTCCCTCGACGACCCCGGAGGCCGACGCGAGAATTACCGCCTATTTCGGGGAATTCGGCGACTACAATCCCGCCGATCACCACGACGACCTCTTCGATCGCGGGATTTATCCGCGGGACGTGCTGCTGCAACTCACCAGCGCGCAGGATTACGTCGCCGCTCTCGGCCAGGACGCCATCGCGGACCGGAGCCGCGAGCGGCTCGGCAAGTCCGACGCGGGCATCGTGCTGCTGCGCCGCCTGTGCTGGCGCGAGATGGACGCCATCCGCGAGGGCCGGCCCGGGAAACTATGGACCCGCCTGCCGAATTCCGCGGAATTGCCAACTCAAAACGCCGCGCTCGCGGGCTGACCGCTGGATTGCCCGCGACGCCCGACGCACACCGGAGCCATTCATGATGTTTCTTCGCACTGGCCTGATCGCCCTGGCGCTCGTCGCGAGCGTCGCCGCTCTCGCGGCGGACAAGGTGAAAGCCGGCCTCACGATGAGCACGGCGGACGTGCCGCTGTTCATCGCCGACGCGCGCGGCTATTTCCGCGATGAAAACATCGAGGTGGAAATCATCCCCTTCGACACGGCCGCGAAAACCGTGGCGCCGCTCGCCACCGGCGACCTCGATGTCGCGGGCGGCTCGGCGTCGGCCGGACTCTTCAACGCGGCGGAGCGCAAGATCGACATTCGCGTCGTCGCCAACCGCGCCGCCGTCGCGCCGGGCCATCGCTACCAGAGCGTCATCGTGCGCAAGGACCTGATCGAATCCGGCAGATTCAAATCCTACTCCGACCTGAAGGGTCTCAAGGTCGGCATTCCCGCGCCGGGAACGGGCGGACAACCGCTGATCGACGCCATGACGAAGCGCGGCGGCCTTGCCTATGGCGATGTCGAGCAGGTGTTTCTCGGTTTTCCCAACCTCGTCGTCGCCCTGCAAAACAAGGCGGTCGACGTCGCCGTGATGATCGAGCCCTACGCGAGCGCCGCGATCGACAGCGGCGCCGGCGTGTTCTTCGCGCCATCGAACGACACCTATCCCGGCCAGGAAGTCTCGTTGCTCTTTTATGGAGACAAATTCGCGCGCGAGCGTCCCGACGTCGGGCGCAGATTTATGAAGGGCTGGCTGCGCGGCGCGCGCGACTACAACGACGCGGCGCCCGGCGGCTCCTGGGGCAAGGACGCGCGCGCGGCGGACGTCATTTCAATTCTCGCCCGCGCCATCGGCATGCAGGTCGCGCAAATCCGCCGAACCCAGCCGCAATTCACCCATCCCGTCGGGCTGATCATCATGGACAGCC